>DJSG01000026.1 GCA_002440265.1 Bacteroidales bacterium UBA6340
TTTGGAGATAAACATAAAAAGCTTTACCAACAGAAACACAGAATCTGTAGTATCTTTGCAGCGTGATTCGAGGTGTCGAATCCGGTAGGCTGCAGACGTATTAGACCCCCTCCGGCTCCCCCTTCAAAGGGGGATAGGAAAGACCTCCCCAACTGACTAAGGAGTTCTATGATGCCCACAGGGCATCAATCGGAAATCCGCAATAAGGCGGCATTTCCTTCACCTTACAGGAGTGGGGGAGATAGACCTCCCCAACCCCTCCTTCAAAGGAGGGGCTTACAGAGAATGTGAATGGTTGATAGGTTCATTAATGAGGGGGCAGAGTTGTGAAGACGACGCGAACAGATAAAGAGTTCTGCTCTATGACGACACGAGCCGCGTCGTCCCCCAGCCGCGTCGTCTCCCAACCGCGTCACCCCCAAGCGTGTCGTCTCCCACTAAAGCAAGAGGTTGCCCGAACTTGTCAGGCAACCTCTGAAGAATGTGTCGGGGGCAGTACTATTGACGGAGCAGGCGACCTTGCATATCGTACATCCTGCCATCGCGGATGATGTAGATAGCACCGTTGAGCAGCACTTTCTGCGGTGCGGACGACGATGCGGCATTGACAGTGTTGCGGAGGTCAGTGGATGGTCCGTCTTGCACAGTGACACTGACAGCAATGTTGTGGAGGATGGTGTACCAGTTGATATTGGCGGGTACGAACATCACATACGCCGTGTATTCGCCTTCAGTGCTGACGTGAATGTAGTTGTCATCGCTGTCATCCCAGGTGAAGTAGCCCTCGACATTGGCAGTACCTCCGGTGAGGACAGACTCGTTGAATGATTGTCCGATGCGGATAGCAGATGCTATGGGAAGAGAGGTGACTTCGGGGGTGAGCGGTGTGATGGTGATGTCCTGCGAGAGAGTCGCCGATTCGTATATCTCGGACTCCTCCGCGATGGCAGTAAGGGTGACGGTTCCGCAGGTGATAATCTGCAGTTTGCCGTTCTCCACGTAGGCGATAGTGGAGTCGGACGAGATGATGTGTACAGGTGTCTGTGCGGTGGCGTTGATGGTGATGTCGGCGTTTGCCTCAATGGTGGACGGGCAGTCGCTCCATAAGATGGACTGATGATTGCGCTGGGTCTGGATGGTCACCGGAATACGGAGTGTCATACCACTGACAGCATCGGTGAGCGTGACGGTGTCGCAGGTGGTGCCAACCAAGGTCGGGGTGATGGTGAGGTGCAGGGTGGCTGTACCAAAGTCGCCGCACTCGTTGCCCAACGATGTTTCTTGCAGTTGTACGGCAGAAGAGATGTTGGTAACCTGTACTTCATCTTTAACGTTGGAGTAGTTGATGATCAACTCTTTGCTTATCTTGTCGCCAATGATGGATTGTTCGATAGTGATAGCGGGAGTGGAGGTCTCCAAGTATTGTGCAGGGGTCACTTCGATGTCCTTGACGTAATGGTAGCCTTCTCCGCCAGAGGGGCGCACGAAACGTATGTGAGTGGCATTGCGACTCAGTTGGACAGGTTCGGACTCGTTGTAGGTGCCGACAGTGGGGGTGACGCTATAGAGGTCACGCCAGTTGTTGCCGCCATCGGTGCTCTCTTGCAGTTTGATGCTGCCTTTGTAGTATTTGGTGCCAAATACTGGTAGTATCCAATACTCGCCCTTGTGCTGGAAAGTCAGTTTGTCGGGAACGCCTTGATTGCGGTCGATGGCAATAGCCTCACCTTGAATTTCGCTTGTGTTGCTCTGGAAAAACTCAATCTCGTCATTGTAAGAGAGGACAAGTCTGTCCTCACAGCCTGCGGAGGGCACACGGACACGCACCGGCATGACGGCAGAGGCTGCTTCGTAGTTATCATCGCCTGCGACTGTGGCAGTGATGGTTGTTTCGCCTTCACCGATGATAGTGAGGGTATTGCCATCGGCTTTGACGATGTCCTCATTGCCCGATGTGTAGGTCAGGAGCAAAGTGCGCGACTCATTCTCGAGACGTTCACCCGTCTCGGCATTCACGATGAGCACTTTGGCGGTAAGGGTGACTGGGGCATCGGTGGTCTTCAGACGCGAGAGGTTTTGTGACCAAGCAATGAATTGTATCTTTTTGGCAGTGGCGATGAAGGTCTTGCTGATAGGGGTTGCTCCTGCCCATTCAGCGTTACCCACTTGCGTGGCGGTAATGACGGCTTCGCCTGCTGCAATTGCCTTAAAGGCATGCCCATCTTGCGTGATGGCAATTACTTCTTCGTTGGACGAGGTGTAGATGACGGGGAGTGCGCTGGTGGCAGTGGCGGCATCGGTTACCTCTTTGCCGATAGGCATGGAGGGCTTGTCGGCAGACCAATCATCGTTCCAAGTGAGGGATTGGTCCTTCTTCTCGGTGGTGCCAGAGAGGGAGATTGTGTGTGAGTTGATGCTCAGAGTAGCGTTGTGAGTGCCCGCTTTGCTGTGTTTGTAAGTGACAGTTACTGTAGCCGTTCCCCATTTGCCCTCTGCTGCATTGTTCGTGATAGACGCGGAGAAGAGAGGTGCGTCTTCGCCTGTGATGGTAGCCGTTAAAGCAGGAGTGTTGCACCAGTCAATGGTTGTGGACTGTTGTGCATCAGGTGTGCCCACTTTGGCACTTTCAAACGAAAGAGAACTATTGGCAGGTGCTTCTACGATGTTCTGAGCCATAGCTACTTTTACATTTTTGAAGTATTTACTTAATGTGGCACCCGCTTCAGTATAGAACTTAATTTTGGTGGCGTTTTTGTTCAGAGAGAAAGGACCATAATCCACGTAATCAATTTTAAACGCTCCTGTCTTTTTTCCGGGGTTTTCATCAAATATATTTTCCCATTTCCCATTTACAAATTGGGCAACTTTCATATTACCGACACTTGTTACCTGTCGTTTTGCGGAAAAAGAAATTTGAGCACTTGGTCCATTCAAATTATACTCTTTAGACCATATTGTACCACCGCTTTCTTCACTGATGTGAACAAACGTGTAATATGTACCGCTTTCATTCTTTATGCCTTCAGTCCCGGGGTATGAGGACCAGCCTTGAGCCGAGAGACTAATGCTTGCACTCACCAAGGTAAGGAGTGCAAAAATACGAGATAAGATATTTCTCATAAGTGCTATGTATTAAATGTTATTATATTTCGTATTTATTATAAGTTTCTGCCCTGAATGTCATACCATTGTCCGTTGCGGAGGATGTAGATTTGCCCGTTGCGGAGGACTTTCCGTACTGACGATTGTACTGCGGTTTGCTCTACATCTGTTGTGGGGTTGGCTACGACTATTATGGTCAGTTCGATATTCTCTACCGGCACATACCAATTTGTATTATCGGGTACAAACTGCACGTGTACAGGGTATTCCCCGGCTGATGTGAAAGTAGCATCCATATCCTCATCGTCCGCCCAAGTGAATGTGCCTTCGGTATCCGCTTCGCCATCCGTGATAGTGGCGTAACCAAGCGACTGACCTACCATGATTGAGGATATAGTCGGGTTGGATAGTATCGTGGGGGTTAGGGGAGTGATAGTGAGGTCGCGGCTGAGCGTAGCGGACTTATACCGCTCGGTCTCCTCGGCAGTAGCGGTGATGGTGATGTTGCCATAGCGGACAATATGGAGCATATTGCCCTCGATGTATGCAATGTCGGGGTCGGAAGAACTGTAAGTGACAGAGCCCTCTGCCGTGGCATCCAAGCTAATTGCCGCTGTATTGGCAGGCATAGATGCAAGGAGGTTGTCCCATGCGATGGTCTGTGTCTTCTTGCCTGTGGCGGCAGTGAGGGCTATGGTGGTCTGCTGATAGGGGGTGTAGAGCGTGAGGGTGGCAGTGGCGTTCTCCTTCTCATCGGAGGAATAGGTGACGGTGATGTTAACCGTGCCCGAACCGCCATTGGTAGAGATGACAGGATTGTCTATGGTGAATTTGGGGTTATCACTGACGAGGCGTATCTCATCTGCACAACTGCTCCATGTGAGTGCGAAAGAGGCTGTGGTTTGTCCGCCTATCTCGTTGGCGGGCAGGGCGAGGGTGGTGGTGGAAGGCGTGAGATGCTGGCGACGGGTAACGCGGACTTTTTGTATAAAACGTGAATACGTACCTGCGTTTTTGAAACGTACCCCCTGAACCTCTTTATCCAATTCAAAAGAGAACGATTTATATGTCGGTGTACCCAAACTTCCTTCCAAGTTACCTACGGCAATGCTCTGTATTTTTCTCCAATCGCCAGCATAATTGGCATAAATTTCCATATCGCCAATGGCAGTTGCCATACTCTTACCCGCTTCAAAAGTGAGCGTGCCCGCTGCATCAATATCTGTCCATGTTATTTCATTACCAGTATAGCCGTTTCCGACCTCCACAGCATCTGCTTTATCCACTACGTCACAGGAAACCTCTATGGGTGCAACGGTGACGGTGATGGTAGCCTCTGCGGCGAGGTATTTGTAGTTTTCGGGTTGGGAGACAGTCCAAGTAGCCGTGCCGTTGTTGTAGGATGCTGTGATGGTCTGTTGCTCCGCGTTGTAGGTGGCGATGTTTTCGCCTGCGGTCTGGGCAATGGTGATAGGGCTGTTTTCGGTGTCGGTGTTGTCGGATGTGCAGGCAACGGCTATGGTTTCGTTGTAAGAGAGGGTCTTACTGTTGACATTCTCACCTGCAAATGACCACACTATGGTGTTGGCATGCTTGCTGACGGTGACGGTTTGTTCGGTGCTGAGGGCAGTCCATTTGTAGTCCTCGGCTTGCGAGATGGTGATAGTAGCGGTGCCGGCACCTACTGCGTGCAAGCGGTCGCCCTCGACTTTGATAACTGTCTCGTCGGAGGAGAGGACAGAGACTTCCACTTCGCTGTTGGTGGCAGTGTAGAGGTCAGTGAAGGCTATCTCGTCGTCCACCTTGTAGTCGGTAAGGAGGTTGTGGGTGAGAGAGGCAGTATTCTTGGTGATATGGAGTGTGAAAGTGCGGGTGGCACTGAAGATGGTTGCCGTCTCGGGTTGTGTGAGGGTGATGGTGGCATTGTCGGTTGCCGCAAGGGCGGTGATGGTGAGCACTCCTTCGCCGATTGTGTATGCGAGTTCATCGCCGCAGGTTACCTGTAGAGCGTCGGTGGTGTTCTCGATGTTGATAGTGATGCTCTCGCCTACTTTGAGGTCAGCCTCGGTCTGGTCGGGGGTGTTGTTGAGCCAGAAGACAGGGGTGGCTTTGTCATTAACCGTAAACTCTTTGGTGATGTTCTCTGCGGGAGCAAAGGTGCAGTCGCCTGCCTGTGAAGCCGTGATGACAGCAGTGCCGACCTTGTTGGCAGTCAGCGTGTTGCCATTGACAGAGATGATGTCGGGTGCAGAGGATGTGTATGTGACGGGCAGCCCAGAAGTGGCTGTTGCGCTGATGCTGAGGGTGCTGCCGAGTGTCATATTGGGGTCAATGGGTTCGTTGTCCCATGTGAGTGTCTGCGGGTTGAGGGAGCCTTCGCCGGTGAGGGTGATGACCACATCATTCAAGCCATTGTCGCTGTGGAGCGTGAGTGTGGCGGTGCGGGTGCCGTTGCAGGTTGGGGCGAAAGTGATGGTGACAGATTGTGTGCCCTCACTGACAGAGTTGGCTACGGGCGTGGCGGACGATACTGAATAATCGCTTGCATTGTCGCCTGATATATTGGCTGTTATCTTGCCTGCGTGGGCGTGGGTGATAGTAATGGATTGCTGTGCGGATTGCCCGACCATTGTGGCGGAGTATGCCAAAGAGGACTTGTCGGCTGTCATGCGGGCAAAGATGGCGTAATATTTCGTCTCTGGATAATCATCTTTCGATAGGCTTCCTGTGACTGTCACGGCAGACTGAGTATCCCCAGAGTTTGCAGTGGTTGATGTAGCCCACCCCTTGAATACATAATTATTATTTATATTTTGGAAACGATAAAAAGTGAATGCCTTTTTAGTTTCGAATGTAAATTTACTTCCTGTTGTCTGCTGGGATGATATTTGCGTTCCGTACGAACTTGCAGAGTTATTGCTATTCACAGAAACTTGTCCTCCATTAACAGGCTCGGAAATAACTGTAACTTTGGCACTACTATTGCCCCAAACATTACCACTGCCTGCTATCAATAGGATAGTGGAGATAAACATCAATCGAGTAAAATTCTTCATATATGCAATTGTTTTTATGTACCTAAAAATTATTTATTCTTTCAATTTTGAGGGCGGGGAAAATATCCTTGCCGGTTGTTATTTCTCGCTATTTTTTACTTGGTAGATGTCCGATATGGTGGTATGTAATTGCCTATTGTTAAGGTAAAATGCATGAATAATGCACCAATCCGACCGAAAAACGCTGCAAATTTAATGCTATTCCATAATTCGTGCAAATTTTCAACTCTCTTGCGTGCTGAATAATAACCATAGGCAATCTTTTCGTAAAAAACGTCATCTTTTATCTTTCCGTTTCTGCCAAGATATTGTTTCGATATTGACGACTTAATCACATACTATTAATACGAAGACCTCCCCTACACCCTCCTTCAAAGGAGGGGGATTTTATTGACGACGCGAGCCGATAAGGAGTTCTACTCAGCCCACAGGGCTTCGTTTTCGCTACGGTACTCAATGTGCTGCGCACACCTGCCTTACGCTTCACGTCCCCCAAGGCATAGCCGTGTCATGAGGGTTGTGCCAAACTGCCCGCCGACGAGGAGTGCCCCCCCATTTCTCCAACGGGCTTGTGAGTACCGCGGACGGGGCGTCCGCGTCCACGGAATGATATACAATTTTGTGTAGTGTCCATTTAGAAACACAATTTTGGCGCTGTTGCCCAGAAGAGTGCGTTTTCTTTTGGCAGTTTCAGAGAAAAGCAGTATTTTTGCAGGTTGATAGTGCACAGGAAGGTGCTTGATAACGTGCCGAGGACATGCACTATCTGTTTAGGAGAATGGTACTCAACTATATTTGGATAGGACTTATTCTGTTGGCGGTCTTGATGGGCTGCGTACAGTGCTTTTGTTTCGGGCAGAGTGACATCTTTTCCGCCATTCTCAATTCCACTTTCGCGTCTGCAAAGACGGGCTTTGAGATTTCCATCGGTCTGACAGGCGTACTTTCCTTGTGGTTGGGGATAATGAAGATAGGAGAGCAGGCAGGAGTGGTGCGGCAGATGTCGCGCGTGGTAACTCCGTTCTTCAGCAGGATATTTCCCGAGTTGCCCAAAGGGCACCCTGCTTTCGGCAGTATGCTGATGAACATATCCGCCACAATGCTCGGGATAGACAATGCTGCCACGCCGCTCGGTCTGGAGGCTATGCGCGAGATGCAGGAGTCGAACCCCGACAAGAGCCGTGCCAGCAACTCGATGATAATGTTCATGGTATTGGTAACCAGCGGGTTGACATTGGTGCCGGTAAGCATCATGACCTACCGCGCGCAGTTGGGGGCAGCCAATCCTGCCGATGTGTTCCTGCCGATACTGCTATCCACCTATTTTGCCGCTATGGCAGGGTTGGTGTCAGTGTCTATCATACAGAAAATCAACCTGTTTGACAAGGTTATTCTCGGTACGATAGGCGGACTGACGCTGTTCGTAGGGTTGGTGATATGGGCTGCTATGTCGCTGCCGCAAGAGGTGGTGGGCAAATGGTCGGGGATTATCGCCTCGGTGCTGCTGTTGGGCGTGATATGCTGGTTTATCATTGCGGGTGTGGCGAAGCACATCAATGTGTATGATGCGTTTATAGACGGGGCAAAAGAGGGTTTTAAGACCGCAGTGGGGATAATACCGTACCTGATTGCGATGTTGGTGGCAGTGGGGATGTTCCGCGCCAGTGGGGCGATGGATTTGCTGGTGAGCGGGATAGCGTGGCTATTTGCTCTCTGCGGGCTGAACACGGATTTCGTGCCGGCTCTACCCACTGCATTTATGCGCCCGCTGTCGGGCAGCGGGGCACGCGGGCTGATGGTGGATGCGATGATGCAATACGGGGCAGACAGTTTCGTAGGGCGGTTGGTGAGCATTGTGCAAGGCAGTACAGACACCACATTCTATATCATTGCCGTCTATTTCGGCAGTATCAACATCAAGGACACACGCTATGCGGTGGTCTGCGGGCTGATAGCCGACTTTTTCGGCATTGTGGCGGCGATACTATTGGGGTACTTGTTTTTCCATTGATACGTATGGGGGGTGACAAACCCTGTCCTGCGGCGCAACACGCGGTGCACTGAACACAATAGAATTTATATCTTGTTATGATACAGTTTCTGACATATAACACCGAGCAGGCACCCGTGCCTTGCGACCTTGCAGGTCTCGGACTGCAGCAACAGCATATAGAACGCTGGATACGCTCGGTGGCAGCCGATTACGGGTTCACCGTGGGCGATGTGACCTACATCTTTTGCAATGACGAGAAGATACTGGCAGTCAATCGCGAGTTCCTGCAGCACGATTACTATACGGATGTGATTACCTTCGACTACTCAGCCCCCGACCGTCTGAGCGGGGATATATTCATCTCGCTTGACACTGTCCGCAGCAATGCCGAAGAAGCAGGCGTGCCCTTTGAACAGGAACTGCACCGTATTCTGATTCATGGCATCCTGCACCTCACGGGGCAAGGCGACAAGACCCCCGAAAGCAAAGCGCAGATGACAGCAAAAGAGGAGAAGGCTCTCGCAAAACTTCGCATTTGACGACGCACTTTGATGACACAAGACGCGCCGTTCCCACGAAAGGGATTTCCTTTGTTTTGTGTAAAAAACGCGCAACCGCTTGTATAATTCATGGAAAAAACGTATCTTTGCGGGCTGAATAGTAAAATAGGGATAATAACTAAAAACAAGACAGAATATGAAATTTAACGTATCAAGTACGAAGTTGTTTGCACAGTTGCAAGCAGTGAGCCGCGTGATTGCCAGCAAGAACAGTTTGCAGATATTGGAGGATGTGCTGTTCGACCTGCAGGGCGAGCAACTCACACTGACAGCGTCAGACGGCGAGACCACCATCCGCACCACGCTTCCGGTGGAGAACCCGCAGGGCGAAGGCAAGGTGGCATTCGGCGCACGCCTGCTGCTGGACACCCTCAAGGAGTTCCCCGAGCAGCCGCTGACCTTCCTGATTGACGACCAGAACTTCGGGCTGAACATCACCAGTGCCAACGGTACATACAGTTTCGTGGGTGCCAACGGACAGGAATACCCCGAGATGCCCGCCGAAGAGGGCGAGAACACCCTCACGATGCCCGCCAATGTGCTGCTTGATGCCATCAACAAGACCATCTTCTGCACCGCCGACGACGAGTTGCGCCCCGTGATGAACGGTATCTTCTTCGACCTCGCAGAGGACAAAATTACGCTGGTGGCTACCGACGCACACCGCCTTGTACGCTATATCAACACGAGCGTTCACGTGCCGCAAGCCACTAATTTCATTCTGCCCAAGAAGCCTGCCATGTTGCTGCGCCAGGTGCTGGCAAAGGAGACGGAGGACGTGGTCATCACCTTCGGGCAGAAGAACGCCAAGTTCGCCTTTGGGCAGACGGTCATTGTGTGCCGCCAAATAGAAGGACGCTTCCCCAATTACAATGCCGTTATCCCGCAGAACAACCAGAACAAGGTCATCGTGGACCGTCAGACCATCGTGAATGCCTGCAAGCGTGTGGCAGTCTTTGCCAACACGGGTACGTCGCTGCTGAAACTGGCACTGAGCGAGAACCAAATCAAAATCTCGGCACAGGACATCGATTTCTCGACCTCTGCGGAAGAGACTATCGCCTGCGACTACAGCGGTATGCCGATGGCTATTGGCTTCAAGGCGCCGTTCCTGATTGAGATACTGTCGTCCATCGCCTCGCAAGACGTGATACTGGAGTTGGCAGACCCCGCCCGTGCCGGACTCATACTGCCCGCCGAGAACGAGGAGAACCAAGAACTGCTGATACTGCTAATGCCGATGCTGCTCAACGAGTAAACCAAACATCAGACATGAAACTCCAACTAACCAAACCGCTGGTATTCTTCGACTTGGAGACCACGGGACTCAATATCGGCACCGACCGTATTGTAGAGTTAAGTTATTATAAGGTCTTCCCCAACGGCACGTCCGAGGGGAAGACTTTCCGCGTTAAGCCTACCCATATCGTCAACGGCGAAGAGGTGCAGATGCACATCCCGGACGAGGCGGCTGCCGTACACGGTATCCACGACGAAGACCTCAAAGACTGCCCCACCTTCAAGCAGATAGCGGCACAGGTGGCAGAGGTGCTGACGGGCGCGGACCTCGCGGGCTACAACTCCAACCACTTCGACCTGCCCCTCTTGGCGGAGGAGATGATGCGCGCAGGCGTGAATATCGACCTCAAGCGCATGAAGATGGTGGACGTCTTCACTATCTTCCAGAAGCGGGAACCGCGCAACCTCGTGGCGGCGTACCGTTTCTATTGCGGCAAAGACCTCACCGATGCCCACTCGGCGAATGCCGACACTATGGCGACTTATGAGGTGCTGATGGCGCAGTTGGAGAAGTACGACCTCCCCACGAATGTGGAAGAATTAGCGACCTACACGACAGGAAATGTACGTTTCGCCGACTTCGCAGGACGTATCGCTTACGACAACGAGGGCGTGGAGATATTCAACTTCGGCAAGTACAAAGGGCAGCGCGTGGCAGATGTCTTCCGTCGCGACACGGGCTACTACGGATGGATTCAGCAAGGCGACTTCCCGCAGTACACCAAAAACGTCTGTCTGCGTATCTACCTGAGCACAAGGAAGTAGCATCTTCCAAGTACCCCAATCAGCACAAGGGAGTAGATTTACTTGTCCCCTCCCTTGGAGGGGTCGGGGAGGCCTCGGGTCAAGAGTAGGTGATTCAGCAAGGGATACGCAAGGGATGAGCAAGGGATAGGCTACAAATAGACTACCCTTTGTTAGTGGTTTGTTAGAGGATAGTTATAGGTTGCTCACATGTTTCACAACGAAAAAGTATATGCAATATGAGTAGCGCGAAACTCACCATATTAGGTTGCGGCAGCGCGATGCCCACGTTCCAGAACTCCCCCACGGGACAGATACTGGAGATTTGCGGGCGGTCGTACCTCATCGACTGTGGCGAGGGTATCCAACTGACAATGAGGCAGATGGGCGTGCGCACAGGACGCCTGTACTCGGTGCTTATTTCGCACTTGCACGGCGACCACTGTTTTGGGCTGATAGGACTCATCTCCACGCTGGGCATGTTCCGCCGCACGCAACCCCTGCACATCTACGCGCACCCCGACCTCGAGAAACTGCTGCGCCCGTGGCTCACTTACCACTGTGCCGACCTGACCTATGAGGTAATCTTCCACCCCTTGCACCCTCGCAAACAGGAGGTTATCATCGACGACCGCACGCTCACCGTCGAGACCATTCCCTTGCGCCACAAGGTGCCCACGTGCGGTTTCCTCTTCACCGAGCACCACCGCGACGAACAGCCCCGCAAACGCTACGCCTATTGCTCCGACACCATGTATCGCGAAAAAATCACCGAGCAGATACACGGCGTGGACCTCTTGTTTCACGAGTCCACCTACACCGAGGAGTATGCCGACAAGTGCAAACTGACTATGCACTCCACCGCCCGACAGGCAGCGCAGATTGCCCTGAAAGCCGAGGCAAAGCAACTGATGATTGGGCACTACAGTGCCCGCGTGGACGACCATACCGAGTTCTTGCGCGAGGCACAGGAGGTCTTCCCGAACACGATAATGGCAGAAGAGAAGAAGTCTTATTTCTTCTAACACAATAGAAGCCAACGGATTATGCTGCGGAAATTAATGGTTAATTCGTGGCAATTAATGTTTTATTCATTCCATGCAACGCGGTAATTAATGTTTTATTTCTCCCACGAAATGTGGTAATTAATGTTTTATCCACCCTATGAAAGTGACAACCGAATATATTTGTTCCAACTGTGGCGCGAAAGCCCCTCAGATGTTGGGGCGTTGCCCTGTATGCGGCGAGTGGGGTACCTACGAGGAATCCACGGTGGTACCCGCGGCGGGCGGCAAGCGGGGTATCTCGCCCCGCGGCTCTGCACAACCGCAACGTATTCAGGATATTACGGCTACCGAGGAGATGCGCATCAACATGCAGTCGGCGGAACTCAACCGTGTCTTGGGCGGCGGATTGGTCCCAGGCAGTCTGGTGTTGCTGGGCGGTGAGCCGGGCATAGGCAAGTCCACATTGGCGTTGCAGGTGCTCATGCGCATGGGCGAACGCAGAACGCTGTATGCCAGCGGCGAGGAGAGTGCCAAGCAACTGAAACTTCGTGCGGAACGCCTTGCCGGCAGTCCCGACAACCTCTATATTATGGCAGAGACCTCGTTGGAGCGTATTCTTGAGAGCGTCACCGACCTGCAGCCCGACTTGGTGGTGATTGACAGTATCCAAACCATTGGCACAGAGGCGATTGAGGCAAGTATCGGCAGTCTCAGCCAGGTACGTGAGTGCGCCGCGCGGATACTCCAGTACGCCAAAGAGAAAAACGTCCCCTTCATCATCGTGGGACATATCAACAAGGAAGGGTCACTTGCCGGACCCAAAGTCTTGGAGCATATCGTGGACACCGTCCTCCAGTTCGAGGGCGACCAGCACTATATCTACCGCATTCTCCGCGCCCAGAAGAACCGCTTCGGCAGCACCAGCGAACTGGGTATCTTCCAGATGGAGCAGGACGGACTGCGCGAAGTGACAAACCCCAGCGAACTGTTGCTTTCCGGTAACCGTGAAGGGCTGTCGGGTATTGCTATCGCAGCGGCAGTGGAGGGCGTCCGACCGCTGTTGATTGAGGTGCAGGCATTGGTGGCAAGCGCAGCCTACGGCACGCCACAGCGCAGCAGCACGGGTTTCGACGGGCGACGGCTGAACATGCTGCTTGCCGTCTTGGAGAAACGTGTCGGCTTCAAACTGTTGCAGAAAGATGTCTTTGTCAACATCGCCGGCGGACTCCGTGTCAATGACCCTGCTATCGATTTGGCAGTCTTGGCGGCAGTCTTGTCGTCGAATATGGACGTGGCTTTGGATACCAACATCTGCCTCACGGGCGAGGTCGGGCTGTCGGGCGAGATACGTCCCGTCAACCGTATCGACCAGCGTATCAGGGAAGCCGAAAAACTCGGTTTTGAGCAGATTATCATTCCCGCAGGACAGAAGTACAACCCGCACAATCTCCATATCCGCATTATCGAAGCCTCCCGCGTCTCCGACGCCTTCCGCCACCTAATACAGAAATAAGGTAATCCCACACATTACCCGCATTTCCGCAACACGACCATCTTTCATTTCCTCCCCATTCCCCTCTTTTGGAGGGGGATTTCTAATACGTCAAAGAACAAGGGCTGCTTACGTCTGCAGCCTACCGGANNATCACGCTGCAAAGATACTGCACTTTTCTGCTTTTTGTTGGTAAAGTATTACCAATAATACCAAAAAACGAAAAATCCTTATAATCATCTATATTTAGTTGCTCCTTATGAATTAGATTGCGTATGGTATAATTTTATCGCGCGTATAGTAATAGCAGTATAGCATCTGTGCAAAAAAGTCAAAAAGAGATTTGAATTTCCTCGTTATCTTCTTCAAATCCCATGCGGTAGCCGCCAAAATTGCATTGATGATCGATGATTCCTTGTCTTGGTAATAGTTCTCCCGCATACTGAAGTCAGACTTCAATGACTAATGTGGGGTTCTATCCCCGCTCTGCATCTGGAAGTAAGCCTTCTCTTCGCACGCTCCTATGCACTGTGTATTGTTATATAGCCCTGCAAATTAGTGGTTAATGACTGCGCGGTCAATTATATGTTTCCTACTTCTCTTCCTTTGGAGTTGTCTGTTTGATTTGATAATCATTGTCTTACAAAGAAAATGCGAAAAAACTGCTTGGATATTTGGTGGGTTCAGACAAAAGCAGTAATTTTGCAGCCGTTTTCGCGGTTAGCACAAGCGAGTGCAACAAGATGCCACGAAGACGGTAATGCTGACAAACATTGAAAATCAGCCTCTTACAAAGAAAATGCTGAAAAAATGACTGAAGATTTGGTCAGTCCAAACAAAAGCAGTAATTTTGCAGCCGCTTTCGAGCAAACGAGACCCCTCGGGGTTGAGAGCAAGAAAGCACCACAAAGTGATCTTTGAAACATTGAAGCAATAGATGTAGTACAAGAGAGCACG
>DJSG01000033.1 GCA_002440265.1 Bacteroidales bacterium UBA6340
GATAAACATAAAAAGCCGTGTAATTGACCATGTAATTATTCTCTCAATACAATTCCGGCCAACTCGCCACGTATAAACGACGCGAGCCGTGTCGTTCCCATAAAGCATGGCATGGCTCTGTGTGCGTACATGGAAAAATACAAAGGGGTTGCACAGGTGAAGAAAATATCGTAACTTTGCAGGCTGAATGTTTGTAATTCCGAAAGAAGAGTGAGAGTAAGACGACTGACAATCATACTATGCTGTTGTCTGGCGACGATGGTGCAGGCGCAGACAAGCGGTGCGGGTGGCAGTGTGTTCCATTTTTTGGGGCTGCCTGTGTCGTCCCGTTTGAATGCGTTGGGCGGTGAGAATGTGGCGATAGCGGACGGCGATGTGAGTATGGCGTTTGTGAATCCCGCCTTGCTGACCGCCAATACGGACAAGGTGCTGCAGTTGAACTATGCCTATTACCTGGCAGGTACGATGTTCGGGAGTGCGCTGTACGGGCACAACTTCGGGCGTTCGAAGATAGAAAGGCCCCATGCGGGAGAGCCCGACAAGCCCAACTATTTTGCGGTGGGTATCCACTATTTGGACTACGGCACGATGCAATATGCGGACGAGAACGGCAACCTGACGGGCGGGACGTTTTCGGCACGCGACATCTGCATCAACGCGATGTATGCACGCCAGTTGGGGCCGTATTTCACCGTTGGTGTGACGCTGAAGCCGATATACAGCATATATGAGTCGTACAGCAGTTTTGCCCTCGGTGCGGATGTGGGCGGTCATTATCAGAGTGCGGATTCGGCATTGCATGTGGGGCTGGCGTTGCGCAATATCGGTTGGCAGATGAAGGCGTTTTATTCCGAAGAGAGCGGACAGCACACGGAGATGCTGCCGCTGAATCTGGAGATGGGTATATCGTACCGGCTGAGGCATGCTCCGCTGCGCTTCTCGCTGACCATTCATAATATGCAGAAGTGGTATATAGGTGTGCCGCAGGAAGTTACAGAGACGACGAACAAGGTGAAAGAGGGTTTTGATATGGCATTCCGGCATACGATATGGGCGTTGGATATAGTGCCGCGCAGCGACAAGTTTTACCTGACACTGAGTTATAACCACAGGCGACATCAGGAGATGAACCTGTCGGAAGGGTTCAGTCTGGCGGGTTTTGCCGTGGGGGCGGGGGTGAATATCTACAAGTTCCGTCTCGGAGTAGCGGTGAGCCAATACTCGCGCAGCAATCTGACCTATCAGGTCTCGCTAAGTACGGACATCAATAGTTTTCTGAAGTGATTTACGATTTACGAATGTACGATGTACGATATATGTACGATTTTTGCCCTGCGGGCTGATGTACGATTTGCAGACGTTATCATGCAATTCTTAATTCTTAATTCATAATTGTAATGAAGAGGATAATTGTTGCTATTGACGGGTATTCCAGTTGTGGCAAGTCCACGATAGCCAAGGCATTGGCGCAGTATGCGGGGTACACGTATGTGGATACGGGTGCGATGTACAGGGCAGTGGCGTTGTATGCGCAGCAGGCTCATCTGCAGCATGTGGAGGAAGAGATAGTACCATTGTTGCCACAGATACATATCGGTTTTGTACAGACAGACGGGGGGCAGCATGTCACCCTGAACGGCAAGGATGTGGAGGGTGAGATACGCACTCTGGAGGTGGGGAATTTGGCATCGCGTATCTCGACACTGAAGGCGGTGCGTGCCTATCTGGTGGCACAGCAGCAGGCGATGGGAAAGGAAAAGGGGATAGTGATGGACGGGAGAGATATAGGCACGGTGGTGTTCCCTGAGGCAGAACTCAAACTGTTTCTCACCGCTTCGCCTGAGGTGCGTGCCAAGAGGCGGTTTCTGGAGTTACAGGCCAAAGGCGAAAAGCCCGATATGGACGAGGTGCTGCGCGATGTGAATGACAGGGATTATCGCGATACGCACAGAGCGGAGAGCCCTTTGCGGCAAGCGGCAGATGCGGTGGTGGTGGACAATAGCCGGATGACCCGCGAGGAGCAGATGCGGCACATTACAGCCCTGTTTGACCACGCTGTTGCAGAGGCATAAACATACATAGACAACAACCGGTTAGATGACCGTTACGATAGATAAGGATTCGGGTTTCTGCTTCGGCGTGACGGGTGCGATACGGAAAGCCGAGGAGGAACTGAAAGCAGGGCGATTGTTCTGCTTGGGGGATATTGTACACAACGGGCAGGAAGTGGACAGATTGGAAGCCATGGGCTTGGAAACGATTGATTATGACGACCTCCGAACGCTACACAATGTGCGGGTGCTGCTGCGGGCACACGGCGAGCCTCCGAGCACCTACCGCATAGCCGAGCAGAACAACATTACGATTATCGATGCCAGTTGCCCGGTGGTGCTGCACCTGCAAAAGCGGATTCGCGACACCTACCGGCAGATACAAGGGCAAGAACCGATGGCGCAGATAGTGATATTCGGCAAGATTGGACATGCGGAAGTGATTGGTCTGCAGGGGCAAACGAATAATACGGCTATCGTGGTGGAAGGCATGAACGACCTCGACCGGTTGGATTACGGGCGACCTGTCTATCTGTTTTCGCAGACAACGAAATCGGTGGAGGAGTTTCACAGGTTGGTAGAGGCAATAGGTGCGCGTGTGGAGGAAGGAGTAACGTTTGAGTGGCACGATACCATCTGCCGAAATGTCGCAAACCGAGTGGAGAAGTTGCAGAAGTTTGCGCGGGAGAATGATATTGTGGTGTTTGTGGGTGGTAAGAAGTCCTCAAACGCCAAAGTGCTGTTCCAAAACTGCCAAGAAGTAAATCCTCGCACGATTTTTGTAAGTAGTGAAGAGGAGTTGACGGATGACATTCTGTCAGCGTGCCGCGAGGTGGAGCGAGTGGGGATATGCGGTGCGACATCCACGCCGCTGTGGTTGATGGAGAGAGTGGGGAAGAAAATTATGAATTATGAATTAAGAATGAAGAATTAAGAATGAAGAATTAAGAATGAAGAATTGCATGATTGGGTATGCAATTGTGTATTTGAAAATCAATAATAGAAGATATGGAATATAAAATCAAGACAATCGGTGTGCTCACCTCGGGTGGTGATGCCCCGGGTATGAATGCGGCATTGCGTGCGGTGACACGTGCTGCTATTGCCAATGATATTAAGGTGAAGGCCATCTACCGTGGTTACAAGGGGTTGATTGAAGATGAGGTGAGGGAGTTTACGACACAGGATGTGAGTGGTATCATCCAGCGTGGCGGTACCATTATCAAGACTGCGCGTTGCCCTGAGTTCAAGGAAGAGGAAGGGCGCAAGCAGGCTTATGAGACCATAAAGAAAGAGAAGATAGACGCTCTGATAGTGATTGGCGGTGACGGTTCTTTCACCGGCGGGCGAATATTTGCGCAGGAATATAACATTCCCGTAGTGGGTATTCCGGGGACGATTGACAATGACTTGTGGGGTACAGACGTATCGGTTGGTTATGATACAGCACTCAACACAATCATGCATTGTGTGGATATACTGCGTGATACAGCCACCAGCCACGAGCGCGTGTTCCTCGTAGAAGTTATGGGTCGTGATGCGGGATTCCTGACACTGAATGCGGCTATTGCTGCGGGTGCAGAGGCTGCCATTATCCCCGAACGTGCGACGATTATGGACCAGATAGAGGCTGCCATCGGTCAAGGGCGTCGCAAAGACAAGAACTCGAGTATTGTGCTTGTTCAGGAGCATGCTATCGAGGGCGGTGCTCAGGCAGTAGCCAAGATGGTGGAGGCTGCGCACCCCGAATACAGTACCCGCGTGACGATACTCGGACACCTTCAGCGTGGCGGTTCGCCGACAGCCAACGACCGTATATTGGCTTCGCGAATGGGTATTGCGGCTATCCAGGCACTGCTGGAGGAACAACGCAGTATCATGGTCGGCATAAAGGACGACGAAATCGTGTATGTGCCGCTGACCAAAGCCATCAAAGAGAAGAAAGATATCAAAGCCGACAAGTGGGCTGCGATGAAGATACTGTCGATTTAGTTAATGGTTAATAATTAATAGTTAATGTGCATCGAAGATATTTACGATTTGCAAATTTACGATGTACGATTTATTGGATGATTTGAGTATTTTTTGATTGATTTTGCTGTGTCGGAATAAAAGCAAAAGATGGGCTGTCTAAATATGTAGACAGCCCTTTTTATTTGAAAACAGGTGTTATTGGGACTTCTTTGAACGGACGGCTACGCCGTATTTCAATGCACAATGCGTAATGCACAATGCGTAATGAAAAAACAGCAAATAGTCTCTCTATAGGATTTGAACGCACGGCTACGCCGTATTTCAATGCACAATGCGTAATGCACAATGCGTAATGAAAAAACTGCAAATAGTCTCTCTATAGGATTTGAACGGACGGCTATGCCGTATTATCACACATC
>DJSG01000001.1 GCA_002440265.1 Bacteroidales bacterium UBA6340
TTGCCTCATTGTGTATTAACGGAAAATTACACGGTCATTAGCGGAGAACCGGTACTCAACAATGCTTTTATATGGTTGTTAATGGAGACATATTGGCATTCTACGGAGCCCTCACACTCGAATTGAAACACAACTTTTGTCAAAGCAGCCATTTTTGGAAAAGTGCATAGAAACCACTGAAAAAATGAAGATTTTTTGGCATTGAGCATCAATGAGTTACAAGCCAAAAATGCAAAATGCACGTTTTTGGCGAAAAAACGAAAATAAATTTGGATTTCGGACGATTTTGTATTATCTTTGTAGTGCCTTTTCGAGAGAGAGCGAATCCCTATGTTATTTTAGTGTGGGGGAGGAGTGGTTGTATGGGGTTGTAGGTTTGCAAAAAAAGCAGTAACTTTGCAGGCTATATGTGCGTGGGCGCATTGTTGTGGTGTGCCTGTGGGTGAGCGGAATGGTGTGTTTATCACGCAACAGATAGTGGTGTATTTATTGTAAACAACAAAAACGAGATATGAAATTTAAGGAGTACAAACAACTGAATTTGCCCGAACTGAGCCGCGAGGTGCTGGCAGACTGGGAGAAAGAAGACCTGTTCCACAAGAGTATCACGACACGTGCGGGGCATCCGCAGTTCCTGTTCTTCGAGGGACCTCCTTCGGCAAACGGTATGCCGGGTATTCACCATGTGCTGGCGCGTACTATCAAAGATACTTTCTGCCGCTACAAGACTATGCAGGGCTATCAGGTACAGCGCAAGGCAGGTTGGGACACCCACGGACTGCCTGTGGAACTCGGTGTGGAGAAGATGCTCGGTATCACCAAAGAGGACATCGGCAAGAAAATCAGTGTGGACGAATACAACGCCGCTTGCCGCCGCGAGGTGATGAAATATACCAAGGAGTGGACCAACCTTACCAAACAGATGGGCTACTGGGTGGATTTGGAGAACCCGTATATCACCTACGATAACAAGTATATCGAGACCCTGTGGTATCTGCTCAAGCGTCTGTACGAGAACGGCTACCTCTACAAGGGCTATACTATCCAGCCTTACTCGCCGGCAGCGGGTACGGGCTTGTCGTCGCACGAGTTGAACCAGCCCGGCTGCTACCGTGATGTAAAAGACACGACGTGCACAGCGCAGTTCAAGATTACCACTTTGAACTCTCAACTGACCACTGCTCTCAACTCTCAACTCTCAACTCTCAACTTATACGCTCTCGCATGGACGACAACGCCGTGGACATTGCCGAGCAACACCGCCCTCTGCGTAGGACCGAAGATTGACTATGTGGTGGTGCGCGGGGAGAACCCCTATACCAAGATACCGGCTCTCTACCTGCTGGCGGAGGCGCGTCTGGCAGCCTACAGCAAAGAGTTGGGCGAAGCCCCCGAGATACTCTGGCGCGGCAAAGGCACCGACCTCGTCGGTATGGAGTATGAGCAACTTATCCCGTTGGCAAAGCCCGACGGCGACGCTTTCCGTATCATTGCGGGCGACTATGTAACGACCGAGGACGGTACGGGTATCGTACATATCGCACCGACTTTCGGTGCAGACGATGCGTTTGTGGCAAAGAAAGCGAATATCCCGGGTATGGTGTTCCTTACCAAGAAGGGCGAGCAACGCCCGATGGTGGATATGACGGGCAAGTTTTTCCTGCTTGAGGACTTGGACGATGCGTTTGTGGCAAAGCATATCGATGTGGAGGCATATCGCCCGTGGGCGGGACGCTTCGTAAAGAATGCCTACGCCCCCAACCTGACGGACAAAGACGAGACCCTCGACATCAGTATCTGCATAATGCTGAAAGCCGAGAACAAAGCCTTCCGCATCGAGAAGCACGTACATACCTATCCGCACTGCTGGCGCACCGACAAGCCGGTGCTCTACTACCCGCTGGACTCGTGGTTTATCCGCTCTACCAAAGCACGCGAGGAGATGATACGCCTCAACAACACCATTCACTGGCAGCCCGAATCAACGGGTACAGGGCGTTTCGGCAAGTGGCTCGAGAACCTCAACGACTGGAACCTTTCCCGCTCGCGTTACTGGGGTACGCCGCTGCCTATCTGGCGCACCGAGGACGGTCAGGAAGAGATATGCATCGGGTCAATTAAAGAACTGTTCGAGGAGATAGACAAGTCCATCGCTGCGGGCTTTATGAAAGAGAACCCGTACCCCAAACACGTGGTGGGCGATTACTCCAAGGCTAACTACGACCCGTCGGTGATTGACCTCCACCGCCCGTATGTGGACGGTATCATTCTCTGCTCGCCGAGCGGCAAACCGATGAAGCGCGAACTCGACCTCATTGATGTATGGTTTGATTCGGGTGCTATGCCGTATGCGCAGAATCACTATCCGTTTGAGAACCAGGACGCTCCGCGTACGGCGGACTTTATCTGCGAGGGTGTGGACCAGACCCGCGGTTGGTTCTTTACGCTCCATGCCATCCATACGATGATAGAGGACAAAGTGGCGTACAAGAACGTGATTTCCAACGGATTGGTGCTGGATAAGAACGGCAACAAGATGTCGAAACGGCTGGGCAATGCGGTGGATCCGTTTGCTACACTCGACAAGTACGGTGCCGACGCGGTGCGCTGGTATATGCTCACCAACTCCAGTCCGTGGGATAACCTCAAGTTCGACCCCGAGGGCGTGGACGAGGTGCGCCGCAAGTTCTTCGGCACGCTCTACAATACATACAGTTTCTTTGCTCTCTATGCCAATGTGGACGGTTGGGACAATGCACAATGCACAATGCACAATGCACAATATACGGAAATCGACAAATGGATTTTGAGCCGTTTGGACTCGCTTATTCAGGAGGTTACTGCTGATTATGAGGCATATGAGCCCACCAAGGCAGGACGTGCTATCTCCGACTTTGTGCAGGACGACCTCAGTAACTGGTACGTGCGCCTCAATCGCAAACGCTTCTGGGGCGGCGAGATGAACGCCGACAAGCAGGCGGCATACGCCACACTCTACGCCTGTCTGAAGACCGTGGCGCAACTGATGGCACCCAATGCACCATTCTTTGCCGACCGCCTCTATCGCGACTTGACAGGCGAGACCGTGCATCTGAGCAACTGGCCGAAAGCCGATGAGTCGCTGATAAACAAAGACTTGGAACGCAGTATGTATCTGGCGCAACAGGCTACATCGATGATTCTCAGTCTGCGCAAGCGTGCTGAGAAGAATGTGCGTCAGCCGTTGCAGAAAGCCGTTATCCCTGCGCCCGACAAAGAGACGCTGCAAGCCCTGCTCCACGTGCAGGACCTGATCAAGAGCGAGGTGAACGTAAAAGAGTTGGTTATCACCACTGCCGAGAACTCGGAGGTGAAACTCGTGAAGAAAATCAAGCCGAACTTCAAGGTATTGGGCAAGAAAGTGGGCGGCAAGATGAAAGAACTGGCTGCGGCTATCAGTAAGATGACACAGGACGAGATTGCGCAGTTTGAAGCAGCGGGGACATTCCGCCTGCTGGATGTTGACCTTGTGGCAGAGGATGTGGATATCATGACCGAGGATATGCCGGGCTGGCTGGTTGCCAACAACGGTATCCTTACCATCGCCCTTG
>DJSG01000020.1:0-5162 GCA_002440265.1 Bacteroidales bacterium UBA6340
ATGGTGGATGAAACGATGGTGGATGAAACGATGGTATATAAAGTAGTTCCAATAAAGCAATTAACAAATATCAAAAGGCAATGGTATATCGATATGAAGATTTGATTATATGGCAGTTAGCCCGTACTTTGGTAGGCAAGATATATACATCTCTACAAGATGTGAAAGACTATGGATTCAAAGACCAGATACAACGGGCTTCTGTGTCCGTTATGAACAATATCGCCGAGGGATTTCAGCGGCATAAGTTCACTACTGATAATAAAACGTTTATCAGTTATCTTAACATTGCCTACGGCTCATGCGGTGAGGTGAAAAGTATGCTGTACATCGCGGAGGACATCCGCTATTTGGATGCTGTCATACTCAAAGAGTTACATTCATTGTGTACGTCTCTTGAATGTAAGATAGAAGCCTTGATGGTTTCCATGCGTAAGAATGAAAAAAGAATGTTGAATATCAGCAAATCATAGATGCCCCAACATTGTAACATCCACATATCGCAGAGCCACCATCGTAACACCCTCATCGTGAGCGAAGCGAACCATTATCGTCAAACCCACTTATCGTGAAAACAATGGAATTGTTTGAACCCATAGAGCGCGACGAAATCCTGTCTTTGCGCAAGGAACTGGAGGATAGCAACTACAAGTACTACGTCCTCAATGCCCCCACGATGTCCGACGAGGAGTTCGACCGCAAGATGCGTCGCCTGCAGGACCTCGAGGCACTGCATCCCGAGATGGCAGACCCCAAGTCGCCCACCCAACACGTAGGCTCCGACCTCACCGCCAAGAAGGGCTTCGAGCAGGTTACACACCGCTACCCGATGCTCTCCCTCGCCAATACCTATTCGCGCGAAGAGGTGGAGGACTGGGTACGCAAACTGCCTGACAATGTGGAGATTGTATGCGAACTCAAGTTCGACGGGCTCAGTATCTCCCTCTGGTACGAGCACGGCATTCTCACCCACGCCGTGACGCGCGGCGACGGGGTGCGCGGGGACGATGTCCTCAGCAACATCAAGACCATTCCGTCTATCCCGTGGCAAGTCACCCGCCCCGACCTGCCCGATTTCTTCGAGTTGCGCGGCGAGGTACTGCTGCCGTGGAAGGCTTTCGAGCGTCTCAACAAAGAGCGCGAGGAGCAAGAGGAGCCCCTCTTCGCCAATCCCCGCAACGCCGCATCAGGCACCCTCAAACTGCAGGACCCGCGCGAGGTGGCACGCCGCGGGCTGACCGCATACCTATATTATATGCTGGGCGACAATCTCCCCGGCACCACCCACTACGAGCGTCTGCAACTCGCGCGCCAATGGGGCTTCCAGGTCAGCGATGCCATTCGCGTCTGCCACAGCGTCGATGAGGTCATGCAGTACATCGCCCATTGGGACACCGAGCGCAAGAACCTGCCTGTCGCTACCGATGGCATCGTACTGAAAGTGAACGACTTAGCGCAACAGCAGGCACTCGGTTACACCGCCAAGACGCCCCGTTGGGCTATCGCCTATAAGTTCCCCGCGGAACGCCAACTCACCCGCCTGCGCCGCATCACCTACCAGGTCGGACGCACGGGAGTAGTAACACCCGTTGCCAACCTTGACCCCGTGCAACTGTCGGGCACCGTTGTCCAACGCGCCACGCTCCACAACGAGGATTTCATCCGTTCTCTCGGCATCCGCGAGGGCGACATGGTATGGGTGGAGAAAGGTGGCGAAATCATTCCGAAGATAGTGGGCAAAGAAACAGCCCCGACCTCCCCAACCCCTCCAGAGGAGGGGCTCAACGGGAGTTCTGAAAGCCCCCTCTTTGAGGGGGTTGGGGAGGTCTTCCCGAGGGTCTGCCCCGAATGTGGCACCCCTCTGGTCCGCGTCGAAGGCGAAGCCGCATGGCGTTGCCCCAACGAGCAAGGCTGCCCGCCGCAAATCAAAGGCAGGATAGAGCACTTCGTCTCCCGCAGGGCAATGAACATCGACGGACTCGGCGAAGAGACCATCGACCTCCTCTATTCGCAAGGGCTCCTGCACAATATCGCTGACATCTACGACCTGACACTCAACGACTTGGCCCGTCAAGAGCGTCTCGGCATCAAGTCGGCGCAAAACATTCTCGCGGGCATCGAAGCCAGTAAACAGGTGCCGTGGAGCCGTGTCCTTTTCGCCCTCGGCATACGTATGGTCGGCGAGACGACCGCCAAGAAGATAGCCCGCCGCTACCGTTCTATCGATGAACTCCAGTGGGCGACGCACGACCAACTCACGTCCATCGAGGATGTCGGCGACCAGATAGCCGACAACGTCATCGCCTACTTCAACGACTTTCGTAACATCGAGATAGTCAATCGCTTACGTCTTGCCGGTGTGCAGATGGAGAGTACCGAAGACACCACCCCGACCACCAACCTGCTCGCGGGCAAGAGCATCGTCATCTCGGGCGTCTTCGCCCGCCACAGCCGCGACGAGTACAAGGCAATGATTGAGGCAAACGGCGGCAAGAACACCGGTTCGGTCAGCAAGAAGACCTCGTTCATCCTCGCGGGCGACAATATGGGTCCCGAGAAGCGCAAGAAAGCCGAAGACCTCGGCATCCCGCTTGTCACAGAGGACGATTTCCTCCGAATGCTCACACCCAACAACTCATAAACCGCCTATGTCACTCAAAGAACAGATATTCAACTACATACGACAGCATCGCCCTGCGCGCAATGTCGTGATGCCGCGTTGGGACCGTCCTTGCCGCATCGCCATTCTCCACGACGGAGGCGACGTCTCCGCCTTGGTGCACAAACTCACAGCCGACAGCACGCCCGCAACCCGAAAGCAGGTGGACGTCTTCGCCGTGCCGGACAAGAAACAGGTTTGCGCGTTGCTCTCCCGCCCCAAAAAGGAGGTCCTCCGCGCCATCACGGCACAGGAATACGACCTTCTCATCGACCTCACGCAGCAGCCCACGTTGGTCTCGCTCTACATGGCACTGTATATCCGCGCGGCGTTCAAGGTCGGCCGTTACACCCGCGACGGCATCTACGACCTCACCATCAACACCCCCGCGCAGGACACGCCCGACTACCTCTTCTCGCAAATCATCAAGTACCTCCACATCTTCACAACTAATGAATAATACTTCGCTAAAAGGCTTAGGCACTGCCCTTATCACTCCGTTTTGCGAAGACGGCAGTGTGGACTTTGCCGCTCTTACCCGTCTGATAGACAAACAATTAAACAGCCGCACCCCTGCCGCACCCACTGCGGGCATTGACTATCTCGTTGTACTCGGCACCACGGGCGAAACCGCCACGCTCACCCTTGCCGAACAGGATGCTGTGCGCGAACATATCGTCCGCCAAGTGGCAGGTCGTGTGCCCCTCGTCCTCGGCTTGGGCGGCAACTGCACTGCCGCTGTCATAGAGCGCATCAATCAACTCCGCGACGTGCTGCAATCCGACTTTGCGGCTATCCTATCCGTTTGCCCATACTACAACAAACCATCGCAAGAGGGTCTCTGTCAGCACTTTACGGCTATTGCAAAGGCGAGCCCTGTCCCCGTTATCCTGTACAATGTCCCCGGGCGCACGGGCGTTAATCTCCTCCCCGAGACCGTCATGCGCATCTACGATGCTTGCTCCGACCGTATCCTGGGTATCAAGGAAGCCAGCGGTAACGTACAGCAAATCACCGAGTTGATAGACCTTGCCAATGGCAAACTGCTTGTCATCAGTGGTGATGACGGTATCGCTTGCGAACTGATGAATGCGGGAGCCGACGGGCTCATCAGCGTGGCAAGCAACGCATTCCCCGAGGACATGGGTCGCTTGGTACACGAACACAGTATGGCACTGCAGCAACGCTATGCCCACATCATCCACCTGCTTTTCGTGGAGGGCAACCCGTCGGGTATCAAGACCGTCCTTGCGGAGCAAGGGCTGATTAAGAACATCCTCCGCCTCCCTCTTGTTCCCAACACTCTCCCCACCCAAATGGTCATCCGCCGCGGTATGAAATCCATATAAATGACCACCTATGACGACGCGAGCCAATAAGGAGTTCTGCTCAAGCCACAGGCTTTCGCCTCGCTACGGTGCTCAGTGTGCTTGCGCAACCCGCCTTACGCTTCACGTCTTCCAATCCCCAAAGTACACAAAAGAGACTGCCTGCGCTTGTCAGACAGTCTCTTTTTGTGCGCACAACGTGCTTACTTTTTCAGCAAAGCCTTGATGCCGTGAGCCTTAAGCGACTTGGCAACAGCGGCTTTCTTCTTCGGCAATTGTGCAGGAGCCTCTGCGGTGTCGTCGATTGTGATGGTGCAAGCCTTGTACACAGCCGTGCCGTTCACAGCCTCCGTGTACGGAGCCGCAAACACTACATATTCGCCACTTTCCTTTACCCATTCCGACAAATCTTCGGTTATGTTGCCGCTGTAGATGGGCAGTTCGTAGTCGTAGTACTCAAAGGTCTCCACCCATGCGTCAATCTCCTCGGCAATAGCCTCTTGCGTGGGATTGGGAACGTACTCGTCCCAGTCCGCTTTGGGCTCCAAGTAGAAGAAATAGGGGTCGTTGTTGGTTGTGGTAACAGTAGCCACGTTATCCGCAACGTTGATAGTCAGTTGGTTGTCCGACATGGCAAGTTCCTTGGTAGTGAACTCCACTTTCTCCACGCTGCCCACCAATGCTTTCTTGTTCAGGTCCACTTGGAAGGCGAAAGCGTAGTAAGCCGTTTGCGGGTCCAATCCCTCGAAGTCGTAGGAGTCTGCGCCCACTGACATGAGGTCTTCCCACGTGATGTCCTCACCCAGCAGTTCGGTGTAGTAGTCGCATGTCTCATCGAAAAAGGAAGCATAGTCGGTGAACAGCGCAGCATCATCGGCATAGTCCTGCGTGAATTCAGCCACCTCTTGCACATCAAAGTAATAGACGATGTTAGAGTCTTTTGGCGTTACAGACACGGTTGCCGTTGTAGCTCCGATATTAGAGGCTTGAATGGTGAATGCGGCTACTTCGGGTTCCGGTTCGGGGTCGGGTGTGGGTTCGGGTTTCTTCTCACACGATGCAAGGGCAACACTCATCAGTGCAACCGATGCGAAATAAAAATACTTTTTCATTGTTGTTTGTTTATTAAGTTGAACATTGATATTCTTTCGATATTCTCTCGGCAATCACATACT
>DJSG01000020.1:5198-42207 GCA_002440265.1 Bacteroidales bacterium UBA6340
ATCTCATACACTTAACCCGATGTTATATCGGGTTAAGTGTATGTAATAGTTAATGGTTAATAGTTAATACCTTTTCGCATTTGTGCGTATCCAAGGTGCTTTGCCGTGGGTGGTGAGGTGCGAGGTGCTGAGAGCACTGCGGTCTTTGCACCACGGCAAGGCATACGATGCGGAAATATGGGCAGAGGATGCGTTGGCAAATGCGGGGTTGAGGGCTGCCGATGCGTGGGTTGATGCCGAGGCAGGGGCTGCCGGTGCGGAGGCAGGGGCGGAGGAGGTGACGGCGGGGGTGAGGGTGAAGTCGTACATACCACCGTAGAGTTGCTCATCGGAGGTGCAGTAGATGGCGAAGCCATCCGCCTCGGACGAGGGCGAGAGTTCGATGATACCGCGGAGTGACATCTCCAACAACAGGGGTGTCTCGGACTCTTCGCCGTCCGCCGTCGGGAAGAGAATCATCTTCTTGAACTGCCCATTGACCTTCTGCGTTGCCAATGATTGCGCATCGATAGTGAGCAGGTTGGTGCTCTCGTCGTAGGCAGCCGCGATGCTCTTGGCATAGGGTATGCCCGTGATGGCGAGGGTGCCGTCTGCATTGCCTATCTCAACAGGGAGCGAGGTGGCATCGTCCTCCACAAAAGGCGTGCCGCTGAGGGTAAAAGTGCCCACGTAGTCGGCGGCGGTGAAGTGAATGGCATTGGCGGCACAGAGGTAGGTCTCGGTGTAGGTGCCGATGAGATTGCCGTCGTCGGTCTGCACGGACAGCGGGAAAGTGAGTTCGGTGACGGTCTCGCCCTGCACGGTGTAGGTGTTCGCCACTGCCGTGCCTGCGGAAGAGACGACTATCTGCTTGTCGAAGAGCGTCTTGCCCGTGGGCTGGTTGCTCGGGACAGACAGGCTGCCGTCCTCGGGGTTCCAGTAGAAGGCAAAGCCGTAGCCGTCGGCGTAGAGCGAGGGGAGGTAGTAGAGATTGAGGAACTCGGAGGCAGTGCCATGCTCGGGGTCAAGGTCGATGGCGGCACAGAGGGGCTGGTCCTGCCAACGGGTGCCAAAGAGTTGGGACTCGTACTGCGTGGTGGCGTTGGGGAGGGTGTCCCATTGCCACTGTGGGTCGTTGAAATCGGTGATGTGGATAGCCGAGACGGCACTTTGGTAGGCAGCGGCAGAGAGCCAGATGCTCATCTCGCCTGCGGAGTACACATCGTCCTCGTAGATGTAGAGGTCGCCCGCGGCAAAGGTGATGACGCCGTTGTCAAGAATGCCCGGGTTGTAGGTGTCGGACTCGCCGAGAGCGTAGTAGTTGCCGATGACGGAGCCACCGTATTCCACGCCATAGCCGAGGTCAGCGCCGATGAGGAAGCGGGCGATAGTGACATTGTTGTCGTTGTCCACCGCAGCCACCATGTTGCCGTTGGCGGAGGGGTCCACGACATCGCCGTCCTCGAATAACGCCCACATCGGATAGACGCCGTACTCATCGGGTTCGCAGTCGGCAGGTGCCACGACGTTGTAGGGGTTGAGGAAGCGGTAGCGGGTGGAGCCGTCGGGCAGTGTGGCGGTCTGGTAGGCGCAATAGAAGGGGTAGTCCTTGCCGTTGATGCCGTACATGGAGAAGAAGCCGTCCACGATGACCGCCTTCTCGGGCGCGTCGGTCCATGAGATGAGGGTCATGGAGAGTTGGTAGGTAGCCTGCGCAGTGAGGTAGGGGTTGGTGTGGCCGTCGTCCACGGAGAGGGTGAGGAAGTACTCCTTGCCGAGTTCAGCATCGGGGAAAGCGACGTCGAAAGTGGCAGAGGTGGCACCATCGGCAAAGGTTACGGACGAAGGCACGGTGAAGATGTCGTCGGTGTTCTCAAGAATGGTGAGGGGAACAGTGAGAGAGCCTTCGGATTGCGTGCGCTCGATGGTGACAGTGTGGGTGGTGATGCCCAAGGTGGGGTCCGCCTCGGAGCCTGTCTCGTCAGGAGCCGCGAAATAGACGGCAGCGGAGTCGGACGGGAAGACGGGCGAGTCGGTCCGCTGTATGTTGTCAGCGCAGCCGACAAGAAGTAGTGCGGCTGCAAGGTATGGTATGTATTTCATTGTCGTATAATCTATTAGAAAGTTTTACTACACGGTAGGAGAGGGTGCTTTGGGGTTGTTGTCCGATTCGGAGATACCATCGTTCGCCTCTATCTCGCTTTGGGGAATCATCCACAGGAGGATGGGGGCATTGGCGGGAATGGAGTACTGCCAAGCCACAGGATAGTAGCCTGCGCCCTCGCCTTTCTCGCGGACAAGGGGCTTTTGGAGACGCATGAGGTCGAAGAAAGCGAAGCCTTCGCCCCAGAGTTCGATACGGCGCTGGAGCCAAACCTCGTCCTGCAAATCCTCAGGAGAGTTCGCCTTGCAAGTGTAGCCCGCGTAGCGGTAGTTCTGCACGAACTGCTCGAGGACGGCTTTGCCCTCCGGCGTGTTGCCCGACATGGCGAGTCCCTCCGCCTGAATGAGCAGCATCTCTTCGGCACGCATGAGCAGCCAGTCAGCCGCCGCAGAGAGGGTGGTAGTGTTGTCGCCGGCGACACCGAACTTGACATTGGTGTAGGCATTGGCGGCAGCAAAGTTGGCTTTGTAGGATTGGTAGTTGCTGTTGTTGAGGAGTGCGGACTCGCCGTTGGCATTGAGCCACCAGCCCTTGCGCACGTCGCCGTTGGGGATTTGCGCATAGAGGGCTTTGGTGATAGAGCGCGTCGCCCCTACACCGGTGTAGCCGTCCGTGTAGAAGGTGGACAGGTGCGACGGCCAATTGACGATACTCGACAGGACGATGTCGTTGGAAGCGGTGATGATGTTCGCCCAGATGACGCTATTGGCATCGGCGGAGCAGAAGTTGGGTTTGCTGACATCGGCGAGCGAGTAGGGGGTTGCCCCCGAAAGCGTGAGACACTGCGAGGCATCGGTTGCTGCAGCGGCATAGTTCTTCATCGCGAGGTTGGCGCGGGCACGCAGCCCATAGGCAACGGCTTGGTTGATATGCCCCTTGTCGGAACGGGCATAGCCGTCGAGGGCAGTGATGGCAGCGTCCAAGTCGCTGAGTATCAGAGAATAGACGGAGTCCACAGAGGCACGCGGGTTGGCGAGTTGTTGCTCGGTGGAGGTCTGCTCGGTGATAATAGGCACACAGGGGAGGGACTTGGTCTGGTCGCTGTAGGTGAACTGGTAGATTTGCGCCATGTTGAGGTAGGCAAAGGCACGTGCCGCGCGGGCTTGCCCGTAGTTGTAGAGGGCTTCACCGCTGATTACCTCGGGGTCAAGCGACTGCAAGGCGTTGTTGGCAGCGAAGATGATTTTGTAGAAGACCGTCCACATCTGCAAGGCATCGGTGGAAGTGTAGTCGCGGTCTTTGAAGTCATAGTCATAACTGAACCAGTTGTAGCCGATGTTGGGCGCGATGAAGTCCTGCCCGTTGGACTCGAGTGCAATAAGTTGCGCCGCAAGACCAAAGTCGTTGTGGTTGCCGATGTCCGCGCCCAAGCCTGCATAGAGGGCAATCATCTGGGCATAGATGCCGTTGATGTCGGCAGAAGAGGTGGAGGGATTGTCGCTGAACGCCTCGGACTTCTGGTCAGAGGTCTTGGTGTCCCCTTCGGGGAACGTATTGAACATATCGCACGCTGCGAGGCAAAGGGATATGGCAACACCTATATATATATGCAGTTTGTTCATTGTTGTAAGGATTAGAAGTTAGAACGTGAGTGTCAGTCCGCCGCTGATAGAGCGAATAGGCGAGTAGGAAGAGCCTGCGTCGGATGTGGCAAAGCCTTGCCGCGGGTCCAAGCCTTGGCGTGCCGACCAGAGGGCTACATTGTCCGCCACCGCATAGAGACGGAGGGACTGCAGGTGCAGACGCTTCATCCACTTGGAAGGCAATGTGTAGCCGATGGTGATATTCTGCAGACTGAGGTAGTCGGAGGACGTGAGCCAACGTGTGGAAGTGGCGTTGGTGTACTGGTCGGAGGTGCTGACACGCGGGATGTCGGTGTCGGTGTTTTCGGGCGTCCACGCATTGAGTATGTCGGTGTGCCAGTTCTCGCCGGCATGGTTGTAGGCGGAGTGCATAAGGTCCTGGTAGGTGTAGTCGAGGAGCCGCCCGCCGAGTTGATAGGCAAAAGCCACGGAGAAATCTATGCCATAGGCATTGAGTGAGGTGCCGAAGCCGCCATAGACCTTGGGGAGGATGTCGCCCGTGGCATAGCGTGTGGCATCGCTCCAGTCGTTGGTAGTTATCTTGTTGCCTGTTGGGTTGCCATCGGCATCGGTCTCGTCCTTGTACCAAAGGGATTCGCCGGTGGTCTTGTCCACGCCCGCATACTCGCGGATATAGAGGTTGTACATGCTCTCGCCTTCCTTGTAGAGGTAACTGCCACTTATCCAAGAGCCGTTGAGTTCGGGTGAGAGTTGGAGAATCTTGTTCTTGAACCATGTGAGATTGGCGTAGAGGGTCCATGTGACATGGTCGGTGCTGACGACATCGCCGTGCAGTTCGAGGTCGAGCCCCGCGTTGCTGACGGAGCCGATATTGACGGGATAACTGCTGTAGCCCATGGAAGCGGGCACGGGTTTGTAGTAGAGCATATTGACCGTGCGGCGGCGGAAGCCCTCGATGGTGCCGCCGAGACGCTCACCGAAGAGCGAGAAGTCGAGACCGGCATTGAAGTTGTAGGAGGTCTCCCATGTGATGTCCTCGTTGCCCTTGTAGGAGAGCACTGTGGCGAAGTCGCCGTTGGACTCGGAGAGGGTGTACTGGTCGGCGTAGAGATAGTAGTTCTCCAAGCCGTCGGGAGTGAGGAGGTTGTCGTTGCCCTGCGCCCCGTAACTGACTTTCCACTTGAGGAGGTTGACAACGTCCTGCGCGGGAGCCATCCAACTCTCGGCGTTCATATCCCATGCCAAGCCGACCGACCAGAAGTCGCCCCAGCGGTTCTTCTTGGCAAAGCGCGAAGACGCATCGCGACGATAGGAAGCAGAGATATAGTACTTGCCCGCATAGTCGTACTTCGCCTGGGCGAGGATACCCATGGTGGTGTAGCGGTCGGTGTAGGAAGAGGTGCTCGGGTTGAGAATGGCGTTGTTGATTTCCGCCATGCTGCCATTGAAGAGTTTGGACTTGCTGCCGGAGAGGTAGGAGTAGGTGTATTGGTAGTTCTCGTAGCCGAGGAGTGCATCCACGTTGTGAAGACCGCCAAAACGATTGTTGTAGGTGAGGGTGTAGAGTTGGTTGACGGTCATGGTGCGACTCTGGTTGACGCCCGCCGTGCCGCCTTTGTCGGCATACTGCCCATACCACGGGTTGAGGGTGTATTGGTAGCGCGAGCCATAGTAGGTGGCACCCACAGAGGCATTGAGTTTCAGGCCCTTGTATAGTTCGGCTTGTGCGTACCACTTGCCGGAGAACATGTCGTTTTTGTACAAAGCCTTATCCAAAGCCACGGAAGAGGCAGGGTTGGACTGTGTCATGAACGGACGCTGGACACCGCTTGCCACGGACTTGCCATCGCCGTAGTCATAGACGGTGAAGCCGTTGGAGTCGGTGAGGATATTGCCGTTGGCATCACGCACATAGAGCGGATAGATGGGCGCGATGTGGTTGCTGATATAGAAGAGGTTGCCGCTGGAACCCCATGTGGTCTGCTCTTCGGGGTAGTTCTGGTCCACGTGGGCATACGCCATGTTGGTGCCTATCTTGAGCCATTTCTTCGCCTGGTAGTCCACGGAGATACGGGTGGAGATACGCGAATAGTCGGAGTTCTCGATGAGTCCGGTGTCGTCGAGATACGAGGCAGAGGCGTAGTAGGTGAGTTTGTCGGTAGAGCCAGACACGTTGAGGTTGTACTCCTGACGGAGGTTGCCCTGATGGAAGAGTTCGTTGTACCAATTGTCGGGCAGGTAGGTGTTGGTGCCATCGGAGTAGCCGAGTGTGGCATTGGGGTTGAGTTTGCCGTTGGTGCCGATGAGCCGCTCGCCCTCGGGCACGGTGTACACGAGGTAGCCGAGACCGCCATTGTCGGCATCGAGGAGGTACTTGTTGGCATATTCGTGCGCCGCGATAGAGGATGCGCCGTTGGTGTACTGGGACATATAGAGTGCCTCGTAGTACTTCTCGTAGTACATGGCGGGGTCTGTCATGACGGAATAGGTGGGCACTGCACGGCTGTTGCTGCCCCACTTGGCGTCCAAAGTGATTTGTGCATCGCGCGAGGAGCCGCGTTTGGTGGTGATGAGCACCACGCCATTGGCACCGCGGGCACCGTAGAGCGCGTTGCTGGCAGCGTCTTTGAGGACGGTGATGGACTCGATGTCGTTGTTGGAAAGGGTGGAAATCATGTCGTTGTCGGCAGGCACTCCGTCGATGACATAGAGCGGTTCGTTGCTGGCATACATGCTGCCGACACCGCGGATACGGATTTTGGTCACCTCGCCGGGTTGCCCGTTAGCCGAGAACCCCTGCACACCGGCTACCTGTCCCGCCAATGCGCCCGTGACGTTGCTTGTCTGACGTTTGCTGATTTCGTCGCTCTTGACCACGGAAGCAGAGCCCGTGAACGACTTTTTAGTACTTGTGCCGAATGCCACGACCATGACTTCGTCCAACTCGGAGGCGTCTTCCTCCAACCTGACCACGATGCCGTCTTTGGCTTCGACCACTTGTGATTTCATACCGATAAATGAAATCACCAACTTCGCTCCTTGAGCGACAGAAACTGAGAACTCACCGTCAGTGCTTGTAATGGAACCCTGTGAGGTACCCTGCACTACGACGGAAGCGCCGATGACCGGTTCTCCCGACGAGGCACTGACGACTGTTCCCTTGACGGTTTGGCTCTGAGCGCAAACCATGCTGATGCCGAAAAGGCATACAGCCAGTAGAAGTAACAATCTCTTCATACCTTAAAAATCAATTATTTACAATCCAGCGAGGCACTATTGCCGCGCTATGCTTCGTATATATTCCGCAACGCTATGCGGAAAATCAAACAGACTAATACACTTTACCGCGTACAGTATTTATGCTGTATTATTATGCTGTACAACATAAAAACGCCACAAAAGTACTGCTTTCTTATGAGACTACCAAACAAATCCACAAAAATCGCGAAATAAATTACATTTTTATCCGCTAATGCACTTTTTGCTACCATATTTCATACAAAACAGGTAATAGTGGAATCTAGACGATCTAGTGGAATCTAGTGATATCTAGACTATCTAGTGGTATCTAGTGGAATCTAGTGATATCTAGTGGTACCTAGTAGTATCTAGTAGTATCTAGTAGTATCTAGTGGTATCTAGTGGTATCTAGTGGTATCTAGTGGTATCTGGTGGTATCTAGCGGAATCTAGCGGAATCTAGTGGTATCTAGTGGTATCTAGGCTATCTATGCTATTTATAATCCTCGCACTCCCGTTGTCCTGTTACACAAAAAAGGCTGCCCCAACCACGAGACAACCTCTCTCAATTGCGGGGTTCAAACTATTAATCCAAAAATAACTTTTGGATGACCCGCTTCACAACGAGTGTGTCTTCATGAAAGAGACGTGTTATTGCTCCATTAATGCCCATTAAACGACCATTAAAATATTCAAGAACATGTAATTATCCGTGTAATTGACCATGTAATTTTTGTTCCGTTAAAAAAAAAGCCGTTAAGGCACTATCGGACAAATATTCCGTTAAAGCCAAATAAATACAGAGTGTGCATTATTGGTACTACTTTACCAACAAAAACATGGAAACTGTAGTATCTTTGCATCGTGATTCGAGGTGTCGAATCCGGTAGGCTGCAGACGTAAGCAGCCCGTGATCTTTGACGTATTAGGTCCCTCCGACTCCTGCAGAGGAGATAGAACTCCCCAACCCCTCCAAAGGAGATAGACCTCCCCAACCCCTCCAAAGGATGGGCATATGAAAAAGAGACTGCCTGAAGGTGCCAGGCAGTCCCATAAAGGAAGACAATTCGGGATTATCCGAGACGCTCCAGTTCGATGGTGAAGTGGCGCATGAGCGGAGCCTCTTTGGTAATCTTGAGTCCGCGGGTGATGGTCTCGCGACGGTCATAGACATTCTTCAACGCAGCGGCGATGACGTTCATGTGGTTGTCGGTATAGACGCGGCGCGGAATGCAGAGACGTACGAAGTCCAAGCCACCGAAGCGGTTCTCACGGGTGACAGGGTCGCGGTCAGCGAGGATATAGCCAATCTCGCAAGCGCGGATACCAGCCTCGAGGTAGAGTTCGCATGTCAGCGTCTGTGCGGGGAACTCCTCTTTGGGCACGTGAGTGAGGACACGGTCGGCGTCCACAAAGATGGCATGACCGCCTGCAGGACGCTGGTAAGGAATACCGTATTCATCAAGTTTCTGAGCCAGATACTGCACCTGATGGATACGTGTCTCGAGCATATCGAACTCGGTGTTCTCCTCCAGACCGACAGCCAGAGCCGCCATGTCACGACCATTCATACCGCCGTAGGTGATGAAGCCTTCGAAAGGAATACAGTACTGCTTGCAACCCTCGTACCAGTCCTTTTTGTTGGTGGCGATGAAGCCTCCCATATTGACGAGACCGTCTTTCTTGGCAGACATGGTCATGCTGTCCACATACGAGAACATCTCGCGCGCAATCTCCTTGATGGATTTGTCGGCATAGCCCGGCTCGCGGGTCTTGATGAAATAAGCGTTCTCGGCAAAGCGTGCGGAGTCCATATTGACGGGCACTCCGTAGCGGTGGCAGAGTTCAGCGGTCTCGCGGATATTCTGCATGGAGACGGGCTGACCGCCCACGGTGTTGTTGGTGACGGTGAGTACCATAAACGGCACGTTGCCCGGGTTCTCTTTGAGCACCTTCTCCAGTTTCTCGAGGCTGACATTGCCTTTGAACGGAGCCTCCAGTTGGGTGTCCTTTGCCTCGTCCACCGTAACATCGATAGCGAAAGCCTTGCGGGACTCGATATGCCCTTTGGTGGTGTCGAAGTGTGCGTTGCCGGGGATGACCTGCCCGGGCTTCACGAGGTAGGAGAAGAGCACGTTCTCAGCGGCACGCCCCTGGTGGGTAGGGATGACATACTTGAAGCCGGTGAGACGGGTAACGGTGTCTTTGAACTCGAAGAAAGAGCGGCTGCCGGAGTAACTCTCGTCGCCCATCATGAGTGCAGCCCACTGACGGTCGGACATAGCACCCGTACCGGAGTCGGTGTTGAGGTCGATATAGACCTGCTCGCTGCGAAGCATGAAGATGTTGTTCTTGGCCTCTTTGAGCCACTGTTCGCGCTCTGCGCGTGTGGATTTGCGGATGGGTTCAACCATCTTGATTTTCCACGATTCTGCGAATGGAAGTTCCATACTATTAGTTTTTTAGGGTTAATTATTTGGTTTATAAATCATTTGTCTTGTTTGCCCACGAACTGCGTCGTCTTGGCTATCCCGCAGGTCCACCACAGCCAGAGCAGAAACTGCATGCCGTAGAAGAGGTACTTGAACAGGTAGGTGTGCAGCAACTCGAACCATTCGGGGTGGTGCTCCAACGCCAACGCAATGAGCGTGATACGCAACAGGTTGAACAGGTACACGCAGAGCAACCCGAGGGGTATGAACCACAGTTTCTTTTTCCACGGACCTCGCGCTACAAGCATGATAACCAGCCATATAAACGACTGCTTGAGCCCTGTGCAACTCCATACGATGGTGGTGCCTGTACCCGTGTGAGGGTAGCAGATGGTGTTGCCTACCAACTCCACGCCGCTGCGTGTGAGGTGAATCAACCAATAGACCACCCGTGCGATATGCGCCGCCAGCCACGTGAAAGGTGCCGTAATGTCCAGCCCGAACCATGTTACCTGACTGCCGCCCTCGTCGCCCACCACCGTGAACTTCCAGAAATAGTTGGCTGCCAGCAACGCCACCACAAAAAGGATGATGTCCGTGTATGGTGCCAGAATCTCTTTCAGTCGTTGCATAGAGCGGAGGTGTCAGATGGTGGTCTTCGCATAAGGCACCGCGTCAATGGGGCAGAAATCGTGGTCGAGGTACTTGAAGTAGCCCGCCTGACATACCATAGCCGCATTGTCCGTAGTGAACGAGAACGGCGGAATGAATACATCCCAATGGTACCGCTTGCCGTAGTCGATGAACGCCTGCCGCAACCCGCTGTTGGCACTCACGCCGCCTGCCACGGCCACCTGCCGCACACCCAAATCAAACGCCGCACGCTTCAGTTTGTTCATCAGAATATCTATCACCGTGGCTTGCAGCGAAGCACACAAATCCGCCTTGTGCTGCTCGATGAAGTCGGGGTTCTCCTTCAGATGGTCGCGCAGGAAATACAGGAACGACGTCTTGAGTCCCGAGAACGAGTAGTCGTAGCCCGGAATATGCGGCTTGGAGAATTGGAACGCCTGCGGGTTGCCCTCTTTCGCCAACTTGTCTATCCACGGACCGCCCGGGTAGGGCAAGCCCATCACCTTCGCGCACTTGTCGAACGCCTCACCCGCCGCATCGTCAATGGTCTGCCCGATTATCTCCATCTGGTTGTACGCTTTCACAAGGACAATCTGGCTGTTTCCGCCGCTGACGAGCAGGCAGAGGAACGGGAACTTCGGATGCCGAATCTCAATGTTCGCCATACTCGGTGTAGCGGCTTTCAGTGCCTCCGACGGCTCCACGAAGTGCGCCAACACGTGCCCTTGCAGGTGGTTGACCTCCACCAACGGTATGCCCAGCGACAGTGCCAAGCCCTTGGCAAAGCCCGTGCCGACCAGCAGACTGCCCAGCAACCCCGGACCGCGTGTGAAAGCAATCGCACTCAACTCCTTGTTCTCCACGCCCGCGCGACGCAATGCCGCGTCCACCACCGGCACGATGTTCAACTGGTGCGCACGACTTGCCAGTTCGGGAACCACGCCACCGAACTCCTCGTGCACACGCTGCGATGCCGTCACATTGCTCAGCAGCACGCCATCGCGAATGACCGCCGCCGAGGTGTCGTCACAACTGGACTCTATCGCCAAGATAACTACACTTTTCATTGCGGCTGCAAAGTTACTAAAATTATTTGGTCAATCCAATTATTTTTCGTACTTTTGCGGGATAATTTAATTGCACGTGGTATGTACATATACTTTTTTCTCGTACGCTTAGCCGCTCTCCTCGGGCACAAGAAAGCCAAGAAACTTGTGGCGGGTCAGGGGCGTGCGTTGGACGAACTGAAGTCGTTGGGCGACAGTCCTGTGGTGTGGTTTCATGCCGCATCGGTAGGCGAGTTCGAGCAGGCGCGGCCTGTCATCGAGCGTCTCCGCCACGAGCAGCCCCACCGCCGCATACTGCTCACGTTCTTCTCGCCGTCGGGCTACGAACTGCGTCATAACTACGACCTTGTGGACAAGGTGGTCTATCTGCCTTTTGCCACCAAGCGCAACGCGGAACGCTTCCTGCAGACCGTGAATGTGCAACTTGCCATCTTCGTCAAGTATGAGTTCTGGCCGGCGTACCTCCATGCCCTCAAGCGCCACCGCGTGCCTACCTATCTCATCTCCGCCATTTTCCGACCGGGGCAACTGTTCTTCCTGCCGTGGGGCAAGCCGTATCTGCGCCTGCTCACGTGCTTTGAGCATATCTTTGTGCAGGACGAGGCCTCGCGCCTGTTGCTGAACAAGCACGGCATTCATCGCGTGTCTGTCGCGGGTGATACGCGGTTCGATCGCGTGTCGGAGGTGAAGGAACGCGCCAAAGACCTGCCCATCGTGGAGGGCTTCACCGCAGGTGCGGAGCGCGTGCTTGTGGCGGGCAGCACATGGTGCCCCGACGAGCAACTGCTGGCGCGCTACATCGCCGAGCGACCGAACACCAAACTGGTGCTGGTGCCCCACGAGATTGATGCCGAACACCTGCACCATATTTTCCAATACTTCGAGGGACGCTATGTGCGCTACTCCGAGGCGACGCCGATGAGCCTTGACAAGTGCCGCGTGCTGCTGGTGGACACCATCGGCGTGCTGTCGTCCATCTACCGCTACGGGCACGTGGCGTATATCGGCGGCGGTTTCGGCGAAGGCATACACAACACCCTTGAGGCGGCAGTCTATGGCATGCCTGTCGTCTTCGGACCCAAGTGGAAGAAGTTCCGCGAAGCCCGTGGACTGCTCAACGCCGATGCAGCGCGTACCGTCCGCAACTACACCGAACTCACAAATGCCCTCGACGAAGCCTTCCTCCGCCGCCACGAGATGGGGCAGAAGGCCGCCCAATACGTGCAGTCCGAGTGCGGTGCCACCGGCCGTATCTTCCACGCAATCTTCAACTTGTAAATGCAATAAACATCATGATACAAAAGCCAAGTATTCCTAAAGGAACGCGCGACTTCGGAGCCATCGAAATGGCACGTCGCAACTACATCTTCGACACCATCAAGTCAGTCTTCCGCCTCTATGGTTTTCAACAAATAGAAACCCCCGCCATGGAGAATATCTCCACCCTTATGGGCAAGTACGGCGAAGAGGGTGACAAACTGCTTTTCCGCATTCAGAACTCGGGCGAGAAGGCTGCTGAAGCACCAGAGAAGGGCTTGCGCTACGACCTCACAGTGCCTTTCGCGCGCTATGTCGTCCAGCACCGCGACCAACTCCAGTTCCCTTTCCGCCGCTTCCAGATACAACCCGTATGGCGCGCCGACCGTCCGCAGAAAGGGCGTTACCGCGAGTTCTACCAGTGTGACGTGGACGTCATTGGCACCAACTCGCTGCTCTGCGAGGTCGAACTCATGCAGATTGTCGAGGAGGTTTATCGCCGTTTCGGCATCCGCGTCGCCCTGCATATCAACAACCGCAAGGTGCTTGCCGGTATCGCCGAGGTCATTGGTGCGCCTGACAAGATGATTGACATCACAGTCGCCATCGACAAACTCGACAAGATAGGCGTGGACAAGGTCAACGACGAACTGCGCGAGCGCGGACTCTCCGACGATGCCGTTGCCGCCCTGCAGCCCATTCTCAACCTCAGCGGCAGCAACGCCGACAAACTCGACCAACTCTCCGTCATTCTTTCCACCTCTGAAATCGGCATGAAGGGTATCGCCGAACTCCGCACCATCTTCGACCTCTACGAATCGGCAAGCAGATGCCCCCACTCTGCATCCCCCTCCTCTGAAGGAGGGGTTAGGGGAGGTCTTACAGTCCTTCTCGACCTCTGCCTTGCCCGCGGCTTAAACTACTACACGGGTGCCATCTTCGAAGTCAAGGCGCTTGACGTGCAGATGGGCAGCATCACGGGCGGCGGACGCTACGACAACCTCACCGGCATCTTCGGTCTCCCCGATGTCAGCGGCGTGGGTATCTCGTTTGGTGCCGACCGTATCTACGATGTCCTCACCGAACTCGACCTCTACCCCGCGGACATGCTCTTGACCACGCAACTGCTCTTCGCCACCTTTGGCGAGGCCGAACTGCGCTATGCCACCACGTGGGCGCAGTCGCTCCGCGCACAGGGGCTGCGCGTCGAGGTGTACCCCGAGCCTGCCAAGATGAAGAAGCAGATGGCGTATGCCGATGCCAAGCACATACCTTTCGTGGCTATCGTCGGAGGCGACGAGATGGCTGCCAACAAGGTCATGCTAAAAAATATGTTAACAGGCGAGCAAAAGCCGTGTACAACCGAAGAGGTGCTGCAAGCCCTCAGCAAGGGATAAGCAAGGGATGCGCAAGGGATAGGCTACCGATACTGTCCCCTTGCGCACCCCTTTCACAACCGATATTCGGGGCATTCCTGAGTCACGGGTATCGTATATATTAAAATAAATCAATATAACCACAGCAGGAACAGACCATATATAGTAACCCTCTAAAACACAATCGACATGAAACGTTTTTTCACACTATTCATCTCCATATCCATGGCGATGTTCACTTTTGCCAATCCGCGCACCGTGGAAGAGGCTATGCAAATCGCAGGACGCTTTGCCGCTGACAATCAGCCGTCTGTCTCTTCTGCCCAGCGTATCCGCCGTGCACTCTCTGCCTCCCAACCGGCGCAGCCGATGCAACTGGCATACACCCAAACGCAAACCGGTAACGCTACCCCTGCGCTCTACATCTTCAACACCACCGCCGACGACGGCGGATTTGTCATTGTCTCTGCCGACGACCGCTCGCGTGCTATCCTCGGCTATACCGACAATGGCCATTTTGATGCCGGCAACATGCCCGACAACCTGCGTTTCTGGCTGCGTATGTATGCTTCCGAGATAGCCTCACTCTCCGACAATCCTATCGCCAACCTCAAGGCAGCCGCTGCCAGTTTCTCTGCTACGACTACCTACACCACCTATCCCACCGTTGCACCCCTCCTCGGACAAACCGCCTGGGGGCAAGGCACGCCCTTCAACAACCTCTGCCCCACCAAAGACGGTGAACGGTGTGTCACAGGCTGCGTAGCCACGGCCGCCGGTCAAATCATGTACTACCACAAGTACCCCACTCGCGGACAAGACTCCTATTCTTATGAGTGGAATAATCAGACCCTGTCAGCGGATTTCGCCAACACTACCTATGACTGGGCAAATATGCTTCCCAACTACAACGGCAACTACACCACCACGCAGGCAAACGCTGTTGCTACACTGATGTCCCATGTGGGTATCTCCTGCGATATGAACTATGACCTATCCGCCAATGGTGGCAGTGGAGCCAACTCCAATGTCATGATGCAGTCCTTTATCAACCATTTCGGTTACGATATGGGTATCCGTGTACTCCCCAAGGACTATATGGACGAGACCGAGATGCTCTCTGTCATTGCGCAAGACTTGCAAGCCAATCACCCCATTTTTGTGAGTGGGCGCACCACTAACGACGAAGGGCATGCTTTTGTCCTCGACGGCATGCAGTCCAACGGCTATGTCCACATCAACTGGGGCTGGGACGGCTATTCCGATGGCTACTTCCCCATCTCCGCACTGGACCCCTCTTATCAGGGAACGGGTGGCGCAGCCAGCGGGCAAGGTTTCACCGAGCAGGTGACAGCCTTCACGGGCATTCAACCCAACCAAGGCAATGCTGCTATCCCGCTTATCATTGCCGATGAGATAACGCTCAACTCGCAAACACGCCTTGGCAGGTATGATGATATATCATTCAGCATCAATCCGTTCCAAAATGCAGGGGTCACGCCGGCTGAAGGACGAATGGTGTATATCATCTACAAGGACAATGCTTATTACACCACACTGATAAGCGACGCGGACTACAACTTGTCTCCTGGCTATCACTACATGACTGCTTGCTATGTGTTTCGTTCAGTCTCCTCGCTCAGTGCAGGTAACTACGAATTGTCGGTGGGCATTCTTCCTACCAACAGTAGCACATCATATCCTATCCTCACCAAGATTGCCCGCGGCGAACGCCGTTTCCCTGTCACAGTCACAGCGGACTCTGTCTTCATCGGCAAGGGTACTGTCAACCTCGATGGCAGAGCGGATACCGATTTCACACAAACCATGATAATTGATTACACCGATGGCGTGAACCAGAACTTCTTGCATCTCACGCTATATACTTCCGACTATACTACTGCCGACGACAAACATACCGCAGGCTCCAAATTGGAACTTGGGCTTGTTCCTTCCAACCGCACCTCTGTCGTCGGCACATACAGGCTTACCGGTACCGCCGGGTATGGCGACCTTGTCAGCAACTCCTACTGGACGTCCCTCCAATATATGGTCTATGAAGAGTCCAAGCAAGAAGAACTCACAGACGGCACCGTCACCATCACGCTCGACAGCATTGGCAACTATGTCTTTGCTTTCGACATCGTGGCAAACAACAAGTCCTATACCAACACCATCAACATGCCTGCCGACCAAATAACCATCGGCAAGTACGATGCCACCGACCGCAAACTCTACTACTCCTCATTGGAGAACACCACCGTTACCGCCCTTGCCGCGTCCGATGCCCTTACGCTTATCCAATCATTCGCATCCACCCGCAAAACCGCTATCCCATACTTCGTACAGGGCACTATCTCCCAGATGGTGAACACTCCCGCCCAAATCAGGCAATATGGTACGGCACGATTCTATATTTCCGACGACGGAACCACGGACCGCCAACTCTATGCCTTCAACACACGTTGGCTCAACAACGAGGCATTCTCCACGGGAAAAGAGGTAGAGGTAGGCGACCGCGTAGTGATATCCGCGCCTTTGCAGAACTACAACGGTGACACACCCGAACTCATGGCGGGCTATATCTATCAGCACAAGGAGGCACCTCATTTGCACGACATCACCATTCGCACCCGCATGGCTTCGGACACCGTCTTCGACACCTCACGCGGACTGTATTATTGGTGGTGGGAACAGGGACAAGCCGGTCAAATCATTCAGGCGCAACTCTCCGAGGATGGTTGGTGGACCGCTACCGTCTCTACTATGGCGGACTCTGTTGCCTATCTCGTTGTCAACCAGGATGTTTCTGCCGTAGGTTGGGATGGCTGCCAACAGACGTATGACTCGCCTTTCTTTGATTCCGACGCATGTTTCTATTTGGAAGCCGTTGCAGATGGCCACCGAAAGGGGAAACTCCTGCCCACTTTCTGCGACGCTTTCACGGCTGCTTGGCTGCCTTACGACTTGCAAACCTTTGCCAAACCGACAGGAGTGGACTTCTCATGGAACACCGCACAGCAGGCTCCGTACTACGAGTTTGTGTTGGAAGACGCACAATCAGGCGAAACGTCAACCTACCATTGTGAAGAACCAAGTGTGGGACTGATATTCAACGGTGTCTATTCATTCAACTGGCGCGTACGTTCTCTCGATGAGAACGGCTTGCCCGTCTCCGACTTTGTCGAGGGCACACCCGTCACTACGCGCGAGAATCCGTATCAGCCTGCCAATATGCAGGCTTCCACCACAGACAGTATCACCTACTACTTCACGTGGGATTCGCAACTGCCGGCTGACCACTATCTTATCTCTGTCTATTCCAATGGCTACACGTACATGGCGCGTGAACTACACGAACCCGTCTTTGTCCATACTTTCGAGTTGGCTGGTACCTACTCTTGGCGGGTGGATGCCTATGACGCGGACGACTACCGTATAGGCTACGACTTCGGTGAGGATTTCGATGTGCCGCGCGTGCCGTCCTACAAAGTCACGGACCTGCACGTCACCACCAATGGCAACGCCCTATCCGCCGCATGGGCAAGCAACGCGGTTGCTTTCTATGTCAGGATATATGAGAGCAGTACGCGCGACTTGATATACCGCAGTTTCTTCCATGACCATCAAGTACAAATCTCCAACATTCCGGATGGGCAATACTACTTGAATGTTCGTCCCGTGAATGAAGACGAGACTTTCTTTATTGATGAAGCCACAGAGGCATCCTTCACCATCTCTTCCCAAGTGAACACCGACACCTACACGGTGGCTGTCGCAGCCGGTGAGGGTGGCACGGTCAATACCGAGGTCAACGGCACATATACTCACGGCGACATAGTTGTGATAAATGCCATGCCCGCTGTTGGTTATCGCTTCACCCTCTGGAGTGACGGCAGCACGCTGCCCGCAAGGACGCTTGTTGTTTCCGGCGACATCCGCCTCACCGCTGCTTTCGAGACCGCCAAGCAACATCAGGTCGTTATCGCACCCGTGGAAGGCGGCTACACCAACCCGGGGGCAGACTATTACACGATAGACGACGGCACTGAGTTCACTGTCTTCGCCGTACCCGAAGAGAACTACGACTTCTCGTGTTGGATTATCAATGGCGATACTGTTAAGCAGAACCTCTATACCTTCACCGTCACGCAACCCATGCAGATTACACCGCGGTTCACTGCCAAAGCCGCTCCTGTGGAGTACTACACCCTCACCGTCTCCGCAGACGATGGCGGCTCTGTCCGTGTTTCGCCTTTGTTGGACCGTTACCCCGAAGGCTCCGAAGTGGTATTGGAGGCAATCCCCGACCAAGGCTATACATTCAACTTCTGGAGCGATGGCAATACCAATTCCCCCCGCACCATCACGATAACCGACAACCTCCTGTTGACCGCCTTCTTTGCCAAGAGTACGGCACTCCCTGTCACCCCTGCGGACGACCTCACCATCACCGTCCTTGACCATACCGCCACCATCACCACCTCCACCCCGCAACCTCTCCGCATCTACGACCTCCTCGGCAACCTCCTTCTCGCCACTCCTGCCACAACCCGCACCACCTTTACCGCCCCCGTCACTGGTATCTACCTCATCCGTACGACCACTGGTACAACCAAGATAGTGCTATGAATATAAACAGTATCTTATTTGTCTGTCACGGCAATATCTGCCGCAGCGTGATGGCGGAGATGATTATGCGGCAGATGCTGTCGGAAGCAGGGTTGGGCGACAGGATACTGGTGGACTCCTGTGCCACATCTTCCGAAGAGATTGGCAACACCATCTACCCTCCCGCGCGGCGTTGTTTGCAAGCGCATGGCATACCTATCCTGCCCCATACCGCACGCCAAATCACACGCGGCGACTACGCTCGATTCGACCTCATTCTCTGCATGGAGAACTACAACATACGCAACCTGCGCCCCATATTAGGCAATGACATCATGGCAGAGGACGCCACCCTACCCTCCCCCAAGATACATCGCCTCCTTCCGCGCGATGTAGCAGACCCTTGGTACACAGGCGACTTCGAGACCGCCTACCGCGATATCACAGAGGGCTGCCAACATCTTCTGCACACACTTATCCCCTGACCGCACGTTATACCTGCCAACTGCTTCATCTCACCCTCCATGCAATGGATATATATCAATTAATTAAAATAAGTTACCACACCCCAACATACACATACCACCGAGATAATACCGAGAGAACCCCGAGCAAACCTCCACACATCACCACCCCTTTTACGCCTCGCAATAGCCTATTTGTTAAATTATCATAACACCATTATCTCCGCTTCACAGACATTGTAGCAGTGCATTTGTCAGTTCTTGCCGATATACACCTTGCGGAATTGCTTGGGAGAGGCACCCTCATATTTGCTAAAGAAAGTGGAAAAATGCTGCACATTGCTAAACCCCAACTTGTATGCAATGTCAGATATATTCAGGTCCGACCCCAAAAGCAGACTTTTGGCTTGCAGGTAACGCAGTTGTTGCTGATATTGTGCAGGCGAGATACCTGTACACTCCTTGAACATACTGCGAAACCATGTATAACCCATACCCAACTCTTTGGCAATCTGTTCCGGAGAAATGTTCTGACCGATATACATTTTCATTAGATTTTTGGCTTGGTCAATCTTGTCGGATATGACGGAACTCTCATAAGGGGTCGCATTTTGTCGATAGACTGCAATGCCGAGAATATGCAGCACGATACCCGATATGAGCAACTGAAATCCTTTTTTCTCATACTGAGCCTCACGCAACACCTCTATATAAAAGGTCTCAATGTTTATGTCATTTCCCGTAACTACGATGGGTTTGTTCGGCGAGAAAAAACCTTTCTCTACCCGCTCGTCAATGTATCGCCCGCGGAAACCAATCCAATACTCTTTCCAACCGGTTGCTTTGTTAGGCGAATAATTGTGCCATTCTCCCGGAAAAAGCATCAGAATAGTACCGGCTTTCACCTGTGTCCGCTTGCAATGGGTAGACTCGAACCAGCCCTCGCCATCTACAATATAAACCATTTGATATTCACGGAGTACGCGTCCTTTTAACTTGTTAAAATAGTAATCATTGGGGTGTATGCCTTCGGGCGGATATTCATGCCCGCGCGGGATAACTTGATAGCCGGCGGTCGTACAAACGATACCCCACTCTTCATCTTGTGGTGAAATAGGCATGTAGTGTAACTCTTTATTTTTCTCCATAAAGCACTCGTATTATGTTGTAAAACATATTTTATCAGCAAACATCTAAATCTGTGTCAAAATTAGTACTTTTTTTGTCAATATGCAAATCGACATGTCATTTTTTTGCTGTACCTTTGCAGCGTAAATAAAAACAAGTGCTACAGCATACCATGAAACATAACTTCATCGGCATAGATTTAGGTGCAACCAGCGGAAGAGTTGTTTTGGTTAGTTTGGATCGGTGCGAGGATGGAATTTCTCACATCGGAATGAAAGTGCTTCGCCGTTTTGATAATCCGATTATCAAAACGGGCGAACACTTTTATTGGGATATCTATGCACTATGGTCGGAGATAAAAGAGGGTTTGCGTACTGCGGCAGAAATGGGGGGGACGATAGATTCGATAGGTGTGGATACGTGGGGTGTGGATATAGTGTGGATAGGCAAGGACGGGACGATTCTGGGTCAGCCGATTGCTTATAGAGACCCCTATACACAAGGTACTCCTGAAAAAGTGTTTGACCATATATCGCGCCATGAGTTGTATTGTCGTACCGGTATTCAGACATTGAATTTCAATACATTGTTCCAACTCTATGCGCAGAATGAAAGCGGTTTTGCTCCCAAAGAGGCGGCGGCGAAGATGCTGTTTATGCCCGATGCAATCAGTTACCTGCTGACAGGCGAGACGGTTTGCGAATATACGGCATTGAGTACTTCGAATATGATGAACGCGTGTACGCGCGAGATAGACGAAGAGTTGCTTCGTTTGGTGGGTATGGATGCGGCAATGCTCGGGCGGTATGTGCAACCGGGGCAACGTATCGGCAACCTCTCGGAGAGTGTGCAAGCCGAGACGGGGTTAGGTGCAGTGCCGGTGATAGCCGTGGCGGGGCATGATACAGGCAGTGCCGTAGCCGCAGTGCCGGCAGAGGACGGGGATTTTGCTTATCTCAGTTCGGGAACATGGAGCCTGATGGGGGTGGAGTTGCCGGAGCCAATCCTAACAGAAGAGAGCGAAAAGGAAAATTTTACCAATGAAGGCGGCATAAGCGGTACGGTGCGATACCTGAAAAATATCACGGGTATGTGGCTGTTGGAACAATGTCGCAAGCAATGGAAAGCAGCAGGGAAAGAGTATGCTTACCCACAGATTATCGCTATGGCGGAAAGGGCTATTGGCGAGAAACGCTATACTATAATTCAGCCTGACGATACATCGTTGGCGAGCCCTATGCGTATGGCGGATGCTATTGCGGCATTGGCGGGGTGCAAGATGGCGGACGATGAGACAATTGCCACAATCTTTATGAGTTTGGCAAACCGTTATGCGCAGGTGTTTATACGATTGCAGCAACTGACGGGCAAGACGCTGAACTGTCTGCACGTAATAGGCGGCGGTGCGCAAAACGAGTTGCTCAACCAACTGACTGCCAATGCGGTAGGTGTACCTGTTGTAGCAGGACCGACGGAGGCTACCGTAATAGGCAATGCGATGATACAGGCACAGGCAACGGGTGTTGTAACTGAAAGGAAAGAGATGCGCCGGATTATCCGTCAGTCTGTAGAATTGAAAACATTTAACCCTCAATTATAATGAAAGATAATTTAGTACATCAGGCGTATGCCATAGCCCGCGAGCGGTATGCCGAGACGGGCGTTGATACCGAGAAAGTGCTGCAACAACTTCAAGACTTCCATCTGTCGATACACTGCTGGCAGGCGGACGATGTTTGCGGCTTCGAACCCAAGGCGGGAGCAATGTCGGGCGGCATCCAGAGTACGGGAAACTATCCCGGCAAGGCACGCAATATAGACGAACTGCGTGCGGACATACTGAAAGCCAAGAGTCTTATCCCAGGTACGCATCGCCTGAACCTGCACGAGATTTACGGGGAGTTCGGCGGAAAGATGATTGACCGCAACGAGTGCAACACGGATATGTTCCGCGGCTGGATGGAATGGGGACGGGAGCATAATACAAAGTTGGATTTCAACTCCACCAATTTCTCGCACTCGAAATCAGGCAACCTGACTATATCCAACCCCGACAAGTCGATTCGTGAGTTTTGGATAGAGCATATCAAGCGTTGCCGTGCGATAGCCAATGCGATGGGCGAATACCAGCAAGACCCGTGTATATTGAATATATGGATACATGATGGTAGCAAAGACCTGACGGTGAACCGTATGCTCTACCGTACATTGCTCAAAGAGAGTTTGGACGATATATTGTCGGTAAAATACAAGTGGGAAAAGCCATGTTTGGAAAGCAAGGTTTTCGGTATCGGTTTGGAGACAATGACCTGCGGCAGCAACGATTTCTACACAGCGTATGCGGCAAAGAACAATGTAATCATCACGTTGGATACGGGACACTTCCACCCGACGGAGTCGGTGGCGGACAAAGTGAGCGCAATGCTGCTTTTTGTGCCCGAACTGATGTTGCACGTATCGCGTCCCGTGCGTTGGGATTCCGATCACGTAACGCTGATGGACGACCCGACACTGGAACTGTTCCAAGAGATAGTGCGTGCCGATGCGCTCAACCGTGTACATTACGGGTTAGACTATTTCGACGGATCCATCAACCGTATCGGGGCGTACGTTATCGGTTCGCGTGCCGCACAGCGCAGTATGACACGCGCCCTGCTGGAGCCTGTTCGGACCATTCGCGAGTACGAGTTGAACGGCAAAGGATTTGAGAAACTGGCAGCTATCGAGGAGGAAAAATCAATGCCGTGGGCGGCTGTGTATGACGAGTTCTGCGTGCGCAACAATGTACCTGTCGGGTTGGATTTTATCCCCGAGGTGGAGCAATATGAACGTGAAGTAACCGGCAAACGATGAGTATTCTGATAGGACTGTTAATCATTGCCTTAGGTGCATTCTGCCAGAGCAGTTGCTATGTACCTATCCGCAAGATCCGCCGTTGGTCGTGGGAGTCGTACTGGCTCCTGCAAGGCGTTTTTGCATGGTTTGTTTTTCCGTTGCTCGGTGCGCTGTTGGCGGTACCGGCGGGAGAAAGCCTGTGGACGCTGTTGGCGCAACACCCTGTAGCCGTTTGGCAAACCATCGGGTATGGTGTGTTGTGGGGTGTGGGCGGACTGACCTTCGGTCTCTCGATGCGCTACTTGGGCGTGGCACTCGGGCAATCGATAGCCTTGGGTACATGCGCAGGTATGGGAACGATACTGGCTCCCGTACTGACAGGGCACGCAGCCGACCTGACCACATCGGTTATCATCGGGGTGGTGGTAACGCTGCTCGGTATCGCCATTATCGGTGTTGCGGGCAATATGAAAGCCAAAGTACAGGGAGATACGGTGAAGGAGTTTCATTTCGGTAAAGGTATCGGAGTGGCTCTGCTGGCGGGACTGATGTCGGCATGCTTCAATATCGGTTTGGCAAAAGGGGCAGAACTCTGTTTCGATGGTGTAAATCCGATGTTCCGCTCGCTGCCCGCCACTATGCTTGTTACTTTCGGCGGTTTTCTGACCAATATGGTCTATTGCCTGTACCAGAACCGCCGCAACCATACTTTCACCGATTATCGCGAGAAGGGGGTATGGGCAAACAATCTGCTCTTCTGTGCACTGGCGGGCGCATTGTGGTACAGCCAGTTCTTCGGTCTGTCGCTCGGCAAGGGTTTCCTGACCGAAAGTCCGACGCTGATGACGTTTGCCTTCTGTATTCTGATGGCACTCAATGTGGTATTCAGCAATGTATGGGGCATTATCCTTAAAGAATGGCGAGGTTGCTCCCGCAGAACGATAGCAGTACTGCTTGCGGGTATTATAATTTTGATTTTCAGTTGTTTTTTACCATATCTGATATGAGTATTTTAGACACAAATGCGGCTCTGTGTGCGACCGTGGCGGATGTAGCCGAAGTGGCAGGGCATATATGGGCGAAAGGTTGGGGTGAACGCAACGGCGGGAACATCACGGTGAATATCTCCGAGTATGCCGCTCCCGAGTGGAGTACACTGCCTGCGCTGAGCGATACCATCGCTATCGGACAGACATTGCCCGCAATAGCCGGTATGTACTTTTATTGCAAAGGCACGCAGAAACGTATGCGCGATTTGGCACGCAGCCCGATGGCTAACGGGTCGGTGATACGTATCACCGCAGACGGGGCGCACTATGAGATTATCGCCGACAGTGCTATTGCGCCAACGTCCGAACTGCCTTCCCACCTGATGGTGCACAACTATCTGCAACAGACCGGCAGCCGGTACAAAGCCACGCTCCATACTCACCCGATTGAGTTGGTAGCGATGAGCCACAGTCCCCGTTTCTTGGATTCCGAGGTACTGACCCGCACGCTTTGGTCGATGATTCCCGAGACTTTGGCATTTGCGCCTCTCGGTATAGGGGTGGTGCCGTATCAGGTGCCGGGAAGTATGGAACTGGCAGAAGCCACACTCAGACAGATACATCACTACGATGTAACGCTATGGGAGAAGCACGGTGTGTTTGCCGTAGGGCAGGACATAATGGACGCTTTCGACCAGGTGGACGTACTGAACAAAGCCGCGACTATTTATCTGCGATCGCGCTCTATGGGATTTGAACCGCAAGGGATGACCGATGAGCAGATGCACGATGTACAACGTATATTCAATCTTCCTAAAAACAGACCCTGTTAATATCATGAAACAGCGATTATTTGTATCATTATGTTTTCTTTTTGCCGTTGCTTCGGCTTGGGCGCAATCGCTATCGGGAACGGTGGTGGACGGCAACGGCGAGCCCGTTATCGGTGCAGCGGTCAAGGTGGTGGGTACCACTACGGGTACGGTAACGGATTTTGACGGTCATTTTGCTATTGAGGCGGCAGACAATGCCGAGTTGGAGGTCTCCTATCTCGGCTATGCCACAAAGCGTATCTCCGCCAAGGCATTGCAGCACACAGGCAAAATCACTCTGCAAGAGGATACCAAAGCCCTCGAAGAGGTAGTGGTAGTGGGCTATGGCGTACAGAAAAAGTCGGTGGTTACGGCGGCAATCAGCAAGGTGAGTGCCGAAGACCTCGAGAATGTCATTCCTACGCGTGTGGACAATATGCTCAAGGGCAAAGCCTCGGGCGTAACCATTACTTCCTCTTCCGGTCAACCGGGAGCGGCTGCGAAGGTGAATATCCGCGGTGTAGGTACTATCAACGATGCATCGCCGCTTTATGTGGTGGACGGTATGCCGGTGGGGAATATCGATTACCTGAACCCTACGGACATCGAGTCTATCGAGGTGCTGAAAGATGCAGCATCGGCGGCTATCTATGGTACCAAGGGTGCGAACGGCGTTATTTTGGTTACTACGAAGAACGGCTCTTTCAACCGGCGTGCATCTATTTCGTATGATATGAATATCGGTTTCCAGAACCCGTGGAAACAGAAAGCGGTGCTGAATGGTCCATGGTATCAGACCATTCTCAACGAGGCGCGTATCAACGATGGTAATGCACCTTATTTCTCCACCATCACCTCCGACCCGGGTACCAACTGGCAGGATGCCCTGTTCAACTACAATGCTATGGTGCAGAGCCATCAGGTGAACCTCAACGGCGGTTCGGACAAGGTGTCGTATTTTCTCTCTTTCGGCTATTTCGACCAAGATGGTATCGTGGGCGGCAATTTCAACCGTTCCAACTACACCCGCTATTCGGTGCGCAACAACAATGTGTATAAAGTGATTGATACACAAGAGCGCAGTTGGCTCAACCGGCTGACTTTCACCGGCAATATCAACTACTCGAATGTCAAATCGACGGGTATTGCCGAGAACTCGGCGTTCTATTCGCCTCTCGGTTCGGCATTGCTGATCGACCCGACGCAACCCGTCTTTGCCGCCGACCCCGATGCGGTACTGGCAAAATATCCTACGGCTATTACCGACAAAAACGGACGTGTCTATTCTGTCCCCGATATTACGATGAGCGAGGTCATCAACCCGATTGCCAATCTTGAGTTGCCTGCGGGGTGGAACTATTCGGATCGCTTCACTGCCAATCTGACGGGCGAACTGCAACTCTATGACGGATTGGTATGGAAAACGGCTTTCAATGCCGATTTCAATTTCGGACGCTACGACGGTTATTCCTATCCGTATTATCTCAGTTCGGGCGGTGCGGGCAGTAGTACGACCTCGAGCGTGAGCAGCAGCCAAAGCCGCACCTATACGTGGCAGGTGGAGAATACGCTCAGTTATAATCATACGTTTGCCGATGCGCACGAGTTGGGTGTCCTGCTTGGGCAAAGTGCCACCAAAACTTCCTATTCGTATGTCAGCGGCACCGCCTACGACCTCCCGTCGTATGATCCCTATAAAGCCACTATCGACTATACACAGGGTACACGTGCCGAGCAATCGACAAGCGGCGGGCGCTCGTACTCGGCGGGGGCATCGTATTTCGCACGTCTCAACTACAACTATCGCGAGCGTTATATCGCACAGTTCTCGCTCCGTTGCGACGGCTCTGACAAGTTCGGTAGCAACAAGCGTTGGGGTTTGTTCCCTTCGTTCTCACTGGGTTGGAACATCGCCCGTGAAGATTTTTGGAGCCAAGCCCCGTCGTGGTGGTCGGCATTCAAACTGCGCGGGTCATGGGGTATGAACGGTAATGACCGTATCTCCGATTTTGCTTATACTTCGCTGATTGTCAGCGGCAGCAACTATACTTTCGGCAAGGGCGACTCGGAGCAGATTGTTACCGGTGTGCGTCAGGGACGTCTTGCCAATGCCGACCTGCAATGGGAGACTTCGCGCCAAACCGATATCGGTCTCGAACTCGGGTTTATGAACAATGCCCTTACGCTCAATCTGGACTATTTCTACAAGGTTACTCAGGATATGCTTATGCCCGCTTTGCTGCCGGCGTATGTGGGTATCGATGCGCCATGGACAAACGGCGGCAAGATGCTCAATCAGGGTGTGGAGGCGGACTTGTCCTATAAGTTCAAAGCCGGTCCGGTCAACATGGCACTGTCTGGGAATATCTCGTATCTCTACAACCGCCTGATTGACTATGGCAACGAGACGGGTTCTTCCAACCTCGATAACGTACAGGGAGTAGGCGTGGTCAGCCGTGCGGAGAATGGCGAAGTTTATCCGTTCTTCTATGGTTATAAAACGGACGGGCTGTTCCAAACGCAGGACGAAGTGAACTCGTATGTCAATAGCAACGGCGAACTGCTGCAACCCAATGCCCGCCCGGGTGATGTCCGCTTTGTGGATGTGAACGGCGATGGCAAGATAGACGACCACGACCGTGCCAAGATAGGCAAGGGTATGCCCGACATTACCTATTCGTTCACTATTGCTATGGATTGGCAGGGAATCGACCTCTCGCTGTTCTTCCAAGGCGTGGCGGGCAATGATATTTTTGATGCCACTCGCCGCCCCGACCTGGCACTCTCCAACCAACCGGCATGGATTATCGACCGCTGGACGGGACCGCACACTTCCAATACCATCCCGCGTATGACCGAGCAGGACCCCAACGACAACTGGCGTTCAAGCGACCTCTATATCAAGAACGGAGCCTACTTGCGCCTGAAAACGTTGCAGTTGGGCTACTCGTTCCCGAAACAATGGATGCAGAAAATCCGTTTGCAACGTCTGCGCCTCTATTTCTCGGCAGAGAACCTGCTTACCTTTACGGGCTATGACGGTTTTGACCCCGAGATCGGTTCGGGCGGCACGAGTATCGGTATCGATGCAGGCTGCTATCCGCAAAGCCGCACGCTTTCTTTCGGCTTGAATATCACACTTTGATAATCTGTAAATCGTAATATCTATGAAATATATTCATTTTTCATTCCGCCGGTCATTATGCATTGTGCATTGCGCATTGTGCATTGTCTTGCTGACCGCTTGTGGCAACGATTTTCTCAATATCGGCCCTACTTCTGCCGATGCACTTGAGGATTACTACAAAACCGAGGCGCAAATCTATAAGACCCTTGTGGGGGCTTACGACCCGCTCCAGTGGACGGACTACTACGGCGGCTACAACCAGTTCCAGTTTCTGTCCGACTTGCGTGCGGATGACATCTATGTCGGCGGCGATAAGGGTTCGGACAACTTCTTCCACCAGATGCAACGGTATCAGATGCTGCCCGTAGATGCTCCGCGCAGTTTTTGGGAGGTAATGTACACGGGTGTGGAGCGTTGCAATACGGTCATTGACTATCTGCCCGGCGTGGAGGATATAGACCCGACCGTAGCAGAACGCTACAATGCCGAAGCCCATTTCCTCCGTGCATGGTACTACCATTGGTTGTGGAAATTCTGGGGCAATATCCCCTATTACGACCATGTCCTCAAGTCGCCTTATATGGTGGCGCAGGTGTCTGCCGACTCGGTCTATACACATATTATGTCCGACCTGGCGTATGCTACGGGCGACAATCAAATCGGCAACCACCGTCTGCCCAATACCGTGCAAGGCAGCGAGTTGGGGCGTGCAACCTACAATGCCGCCATTATGCTCAAGGCGCGTTGTATCCTCTATCAGAACGATATGCCGCTTTTCAACGAGTGTCTGCAGGATATGCGCCGCCTCACGATGGCGGGCTACACACTGACCCCGCAGTTCGACAGTATCTGGGTGGACAGCCGCGAGTTTATCACTGTCCCCGGAGAACAAAGCACCACCGAGAGCATCTGGGAAATCAACCACCGCTCCGAGAACGGCTCATGGTCGTGGCCGCAGGGTGGCGAAGGCACCATCTATCCGAAGTTTATCGGTATCAACGGTTTGGACGGCGACCCCGAGTTTGCCGACGGCTGGGGCTTCGGACCCGTACGCAAAGCCGCTTACGATATGTACGAGGAGCAGGATCAACGCCGCGACGCTTCTATCATCAACATCGAAGCACGCAAAAAGATGCTCCGGGACTCGCTCGGTATCACTATCTCGTGGGCGGAACGTGCCAGTCATACCGGCTACTACAACAAGAAATATACCGCTCGCAAAGGCTACAACAACTGCTCCTACGACCCGGAACTCAACTTCAACAACAATATCCGCGTCTTCCGCTACTCCGAGGTGCTGCTCAATCTTGCCGAACTGTGTATCCGTACCGGCAAAGCATCTATGGCGCAGACCTATCTTGACCAGGTACGTGCACGTGCATTTGCACTGACGGGCGAGAAATACGACACGTCCAATCCGCACTACAAAGAGGCTACTATGGCGAACATCATGCAAGAGCGTCGCCTCGAGTTCCTCTGCGAGGGTATGCGCTTCTGGGATTTGGTGCGCTGGAGCCATGCCACCGATGTCGATTGCAATATCGATGCTATCCTGAGCGGAACCGACGAGGTGGGCAATTACACCCGCACATGGAACGACAACTGGAAGTATCTGCCTATCCCCACACTCGAAATCGACCGCACCGAAGGCACTTATCAGTTGCAGCAAAACCCCGGCTACTAATCGTCTAACTGTAAAATTGTCCATTATGAAAACTGTTTTTCATCCCGCACTCATCATCTTCAGTATATTGTTTGCTCTTGTGGCATGCAAACCAAAGAACTATATGGATGACTTGGAAACCATAATCCCCAACACCGACTCCACGGTGGTGGCGAACCTGCACCCGCGGGTGGAAATTGATGCCCGGAACCCTAATCTTGTCCATTTTATTATGGACGAAACCGATGGCTATGTCGGAGTTTGGTTCATCGGTGGCAGACGCTATCCGCAATCGCGGCTCGACCGCTACTATGAGTTCGCCGGCGACTATACCGTCCAAGCCTTTGCCTACAACCATTTCGGCACCACACCATCCGTCAACGTGCATTTCTCTGTCCTTGAAAACGACCCGTCCGTATGCACCAATCTCAACTACAAGTACCTCACCGGCGGTTGCGACTACCCCGACGGCAAGACGTGGATGCTTGCCAACGAAACAGGCTATTATGGCTTGATTGACATCAATACGTGGAGTATCGAATACCTCTCCGACTATTGGTGGGCTGCCGAGCGAGGCAGCCACAATGGGGTATATGACGACGAACTGACCTTCGTTCTCGATGCCGACAAGACCTACCGCCACAAGACCAACGGCGACTCCGGCAAAGACAGCGAAGCATTTCCTATCGACGACTACACCGCCAACTGGGAACTGACACCCGCTTCCGAGAGCGCAGACGGACGCATGCATATCTCCCTCACGGGCGATGCGTTCTTCCCGCCCATTCCCTCCGAGTGCGAGGGACAGCACGACTATACTATCCTCACGCTCAACGACACCGTGATGATTGCCAAAATCTACAAATCAGGCTCCAACCAGGCATGGGTCTATAAGTTCACCCCTAAAACCTCCGAGTAAAGATGCTGTTAATTACGGCAACGACACGGCAACGACACGGCAACGAGAGCCGACTTTGCCGATAACTTGGACAAATAATGATAACAATGAAACATCTGCTTTTCTTTCTTTCCGCAGCACTGCTGCTTTCCGCCTGCAATCGCACTCCGCAACTCGGACGAGATGCTGACGGAAAAGTCATTGCGGCTATGACCACCGATGAGAAAATCCGTCTCCTCGTGGGCACCTGCACCGACTGGCCTATGCCGCCCGTTCCCGCACCCAACACCATTCATCGTCCGTGGATTCCCGACGGCTACTACGAGAATATGCCCAATTCCGCCAAGATGAAAGGACGCGTCAGCGGCTCGGCGGGGCAAAGTTATGCCATCCCGCGTCTCGGTATCCCCGCTGTGGTCTTCGCCGATGGTCCCGTGGGTATCCGTATTGACAGTTTCGCTACGGCGTTCCCTTCCACCACCCTCCTCGCTTCCACACGCGACACGGCACTTATCTATGAGGTGGGCAAAGCCATCGGTGAGGAAATGGTGTCCTATGGAGTGGACATTCTACTCGCCCCGGGTATCAACCTGATGCGCAACCCGCTCTGCGGACGCAACTATGAGTATTTCTCGTCCGACCCTGACCTGACGGCGAAAGTGGCATCGGCATATATACGCGGCGTGCAGAGCCAAGGCGTTGGTACGTGCCTCAAGCACTTTGCTGTCAACAACCAGGAGACCTACCGCAACGGCATTGATGTACAACTGCCCGACTCGCTTATGCGCGGCTTGTACCTGCGTGCCTTTGAGAAAGTGATACGCGAAGCCAAACCGTGGACGGTGATGTCCTCCTACAACAAAATCAATGGCGTCTATGCAAGCGAAAACCGCTATCTCCTTACCGACATCCTCCGCCACGAATGGCATTTCGATGGCTTTGTGATGACCGACTGGTGGGCGGAGGAAGACCCCGTCCGTATGCAGCAGGCTGGTTGCGATATGCTAATGCCCGGTACTCCCGACCAGATACAGATTCTTACCGATGCCGTTGCCAAGGGTACGCTTGATGAAGCCGTCTTGGATACCAACCTGATGCACGTCCTGCCTGTCATTCGCCGTACATTGGCATTCCGCGGTATCAATGCTACCAATCGCCCGGACCTTAGCGGACATGCTGCCTTGGTTCGCAAAGTGGCATCCAAAGGAATGGTCTTGCTGGAGAACAACGGTGCTCTGCCTATGGCATCAGACACCACGCAGCATATCGCCCTTCTCGGCGTGGGCAGTTACAATGTCAATGTGGGCGGCAGCGGCAGCGGCAACGTTACACGCGCCTACAAAGTGTCGCTATACGATGCCCTCTCTGAAGCAGGCTATACCCTTGACGAACCTTCAACCACTGCATATCGCCACTATGTCTCTGAGTCTCTGGCGGCACAAGCACCCGAAAACTTCTGGACTATCCCTGTCGTTCCCGAGAAAGCCCTGTCTATAAAAGAAATCAACCGTCTTGCCAAGCAGAACGACATCTGCTTGCTTACGCTCCAGCGTATGGCGGGCGAAGGAGCGGACAGAACGCTGACCAAAGGCGACTACTATCTTACCGATTTGGAACAGTCTTTGTTGCGCGACGTCTGCGCCGCTTTCCATCGGGAGGGCAAACAGGTGGTGCTGCTGCTCAATATCGGCAGTTCTATCCATCTCACCGATGTCCGCAGTCTTCCTGATGCCATACTGCTCACATGGTTGCCCGGTCAGGAGGCAGGGCACTCTATGCTCGATGTGCTGACAGGAGCAGTCGCCCCGCAAGGCAAACTGCCTATGCCGTTCTATATCGAATATACCGACGTGCCGTCTGCTGCCAATTTCCCCTCATCGGACGGCGATCCCAACAAGGTATGCTATCGTGAGGGCTATGCACAACCCGCACGCACTCTCTATCCGCTCGGCTATGGACTAACCTACTAAAAAACAGTTAATCAGATACTCCCTACAATATGAAAACGTTCTTATTCATACTCTTGTCGTTCTTCTATCCGCAGCAATCGGAGTGGTTGCGTATAGCGGAGGAAGCCAAACCTGAGTTGCAAGAGACTATTGTGCAACCCGTTACGCTGGTTACTCCCGTACAAGACCCCACCGCTTTTCAGGGTTGGCGCATGGAACCTGTGGATGGCTTGGACAATTATTTCCAAGTATCCATGAAGCAGAACCCGTCGGTCATTGTCGATTTCGGTCGTCATCTTACGGGCTACTACCAATTCCGCCTGCGTACTACTTTCCGTTGTCAGGACGGACCTATCCGTATCCGCTTCACGTTTGCCGAAGTACCGTCCGAACTATGCACGCCTTTCGACCCTTATACCGGTACGCTCTCCCGTGCCTGGCTGCAAGATGAGGTTATCACGCTTATGGACATCGAGCAGGACATCCGTCTCACCCGCCGCGTAGCCTGCCGCTATGTCAAGATAGAACTCATAGCCTCTTCGCCCGACTTCGACTTCCGCTTTGCGGATATGTCTTTCGCTGCCGTTTCGTCGGCGAATACCCCCCCCCATACTACAAAATAGACCTTCGCAGTCGGATACTATAGCCCGCATACAAGCTGTCGCTGTAGAGACCCTGCGTGAATGTATGCAAACCGTCTATGAAGACGGACCCAAACGTGACCAACGTCTGTGGATAGGCGATGTCTATCTTGAGTCGCTGGCAAATACATACTCTTTCCGCAACCACGCCCTCACGCGCCGCTGCCTCTATCTTCTTGCCGGGCTGGCTGCCGAGGACGGACGTCTCCACGGCAATGTCTTTGAGCGTCCCGAGCCGCACCCGCAAGTCGGTTCCCATCCTGAGGACTATGCACTCCTCTACAATGTAACCCTTCTCAACTATCTCCGTGCCTCCGGTGATACCGCCACCGCACGCAACCTTTATCCTGTGGCGGTGCGTCAGATGGAGTATGCCCTTTCTATCTACGGGCAATACGACGGACATTGGCTTTTCTTCGATTGGCGCGATGCCGTAGAGAAGACTGCCGCCATGGAGTGCCTCACGGTCTTTGCGCTCCACCGTTCCGCTGACCTTGCTGAGGCTCTCGGCGATAAGGCACAAGCCAAAGCATGGCGCACGCGTGCTACGCAAGCCAAACGCCAAATACGCCGCGATTTCCTCAATGCCGATACACATATGCTCGCCGACCGCGGGCAGTACAACGAGATAACCCAGATATGGGCTGTCCTCTCCGGTGTGCTCTCGCCCAAAGAAGGCAAACTGGCACTTACTGCGATGAAGCAGCGTCCCGATGTCATCCGTCTCGGTACACCCTATGCCAACCACTATTATGTCGAGGCACTCATCGCTTGCGGAATGAACATAGAGGCACGCCGTCACGTGATTGACTATTGGGGAGGTATGGTCGCCAAAGGTGCTGACACGTTCTGGGAAGTCTATGACCCCGCCAACGAGTACCTGTCTCCCTACAATTTCTTCCCGGTAAACAGTTACTGCCATGCATGGTCATGTACGCCTGTTTATTTCATTCAGTGCTATCCTCACATTTTCCAATAAAGAAACATACTTAATAATCACTCATAAAAATATTACACATTATGAAAAAACTTTTGTACTCAGTTTGCCTTTTGGCTTTCTTGCCCGCCGCAGTGCAGGCAACAGACCCTGTCAAGGACCCGCACGGTTTTGGTACGTATGTCGTCAAAAACCTGCCTATGTATGAACCTGCCGACCATAAACCGAATATCGCTAATGGGGTCAAAGACACTATAGACCTCTATGTGGTTTCCTATGGAGATGACATCCGTTTCAAACAGGTATCACAGAAAAACTTTTTTGATGGCTCGGAAGTTTGGGGCAATCAGTTATTGATATGGAAGACAGGAGAAACTACTTGGAAAGAAATATATCGCTCTGCCCGTTCTGAGGATAATACAGTCGCCTATTCTGCATATAGTAATGGCTTGTTTGGCTATGGCGATGCCGCTATTCAACTCAATGCTTACGCCAAGATGTGGGGCAGCAATGGTCTCTATAGCGACTTGTTTGACTATAAGCGCGGCTACATCAACACCCCGACCGGCGACCAAGTTGCACCTACGTTTGAAGCCACTCTGTCATACAGCGAGGACAACACCCAAGCCACGGTTACGTTCTCCAATCCGAGCGAGGAAGTCTTCTGGTTCATTGAGAACGGCAGCAGCAAGTCTATCCAGTTCCAAGATACCTATACATTCCCTGTGGCTGACGCTCAATCGGTCATCGTTTATGCAGTGGACTTTGATGGCAATATGAGCCAACCCTGTCAAGTCTTCCCACAAGTGCAGACTTCCACCGTTATGGAGGAGCATATAGTATCTGATACGCCGCAAAAAGTACTTGTCAATGGGCAAATATACATTCTCCATCAAGGCAGCACCTACAATACTCAAGGGCAAATCATTGATTAAGACTGCAAAATGAAACCATACATTCCGCTAAAAACAGAAATAATCCCTGTACAATGTGCGCTGATTCTGATGGTAAGCAGCAATTTAGGTTTAAGCAACGGAGGTTCCACATCTCCGGAATATGCTATCTGACATAATCATTTTTACTAATCTCTAAATAATCCATTATGAACCGTTTTTACACTGCATTGCTGGCTGTCATCGCCACAATGACCATGGCAAGCCAAGCGCAAGCCGAAACACGTTTCTATTTCTTTCGTCAGGGGACAACACTCCCCGCAGAGGTAAATAGTATCGATTTGCGCAACGAACAAGGCACTTCCATTCAGTGGAATAACCTTACCCTCATACCCGATACCACCGATTTTGCCTACATCAAGGTCGCAAACTCGTGGTTTTCGTTCAATCAGAACCTGCTTGCCACTACCGATATGTCGGCGGTAAAGGACGGGTATTTTGTCCTGAAGTTCCGTTCCAATCTCGCTTGTTCTAACCAATCCAATGCACTCAATATCCGTTTGAATAACGATGTCAGTTACCAACTCCGCGATGCACAATACTTCGATGGCAACTGGCACACACTTGTTTACAAGATAGCCGATGCCGCCAATCACCCTGTTTATACGGAATCGATGTCGGGCACGCAGTTCCAACTCCATTCCGATGGTTTGGGCGAAGGCTACATTGCTATCGATGTGGCATACCTCACCGATGATACTACCCATCTGGATGCAGGTACCGCAGGCACTACCGTCACTACCGAACCCGAGGAAATACCCGAGCAGGGCAATCAGCGTATCTACCTCCGCAAAGGTTCTGCCGTTACGCCTGACGGGGTGGCGGAAACCGACTATTCCGAGACCTCTTTTGTTACCTCCGAGTGGGATAACTGTACGCCGTCTGCCGAGTTCCTCGGTATCACTACACAGGAGAAATGGTGGTTCAATTTCCAACTGAAAAACAATGCTATGGTGGACCTATCCCCTGTCTATCGCACATGGCGTATGGTGGTTTGCCTGCGTAGTGAGGTGGTTGAGAACGGTACTGACCGCGGGCTTACTATCAACTTAGGTGGTAATGCCAAGGAATTTAATCTCGTTACCACCTATGCCGACTCGGCAAAGTTCGTTGTCAAAGAGTTGCCTTTGGAGAATGTGTTGCAGGGTGCTAAACACTTATCCAAATCGGCAGCAGGGGCTACCGTGGTTACTTTCTCCTCCGGCAACAATAATGCGGCAGGACGCACCATTCAATTTGATTACATTTATTTTACCAACGAAAAAGACACCGGAACTGATATCAGGAATACCGATATGCCGCAGCATACATTGGACACAAATGCTCCTTTCTATGACCTGCTCGGACGTCGCGTAGATACTTCCTATCGTGGCGTGGTGCTGCAAAACGGACAAAAGTATATTCTGCAATAGAAAATGTCTATCCGCCATTCCATATCACGCATATTCATCTATGCCTTGTGCATCGTCATACCTTGTGTATGTCTCCGTGCGCAAACGCGCAGTCCGAAGCGCGGCATCGGTTTCGACCAAAACAAGATGCAAGCCACCGACTTTGCCGCCCTCTCCCCTTCCGTCAGTTGGGGCTATTGCTGGGGTACTTCCACGTGGCAGGACACCTATGGCAATGGGGTAGCCTTCGTTCCTATGACGTGGAACGGAGGCTACAACGCTGCCGACCTTAGGCAATATCTCACCGCGCACCCGGAAGTAGAATACCTCTTGGCGTTCAACGAACCCAATTTCCGCGACCAGGCGAATATAACACCTTCCGCTGCGGCTGCGGCTTGGGGTGGCTTGCAAGCCATTGCCGATGAGTTCTCTCTTAAACTTGTCTCGCCTGCACCCAACTGGTGCGGCTACTGCGTGGAGGAAAACGGCACTACCTACAACAACCCCTACGACTGGTTGCGCGATTTCTTTGCCGCCTGCCCCGACTGCCGCGTGGACTATATCGCCGTCCATTTCTATATGGGCAACCGCGATGCCGTCAAAGGCAGTATCGAGCAACTGTACAACCAATTCCGCAAGCCTATCTGGCTCACCGAGTTCAATATGGACAAGAACGGAATGGGGGACAATGGCACGGTCGACGAGCAGCGGGCGTTTATGGTGGATATGATTGACTGGATGGAGCAAGACTCCCGTATCTTCCGCTATGCATGGTTCCTCGCGCGTGGAGGTATCTTGCCCGACTTGCTGACTTCCCATACAGGCGAACTCTCCCTGTTGGGCAATGTCTATGCCAATATGTCGTCCTACGACACCACGTTCTACCACGCCGTAGGGCGCATCGAGGCGGAGCATTATGT
>DJSG01000020.1:42283-46165 GCA_002440265.1 Bacteroidales bacterium UBA6340
GGCTACACCGCTGCGGGGAGCAGTATGGACTATCAGATAGACATTCCCGCTGCTGGCGAATACTGCCTGTCGCTCCGCACAGCAGGCGAACAGACCACGCAAATAGCCGTTGATATAGATGGTGTAGAACAAACCGCTCTCACCATTCCCGCCACCGGCGGCTGGACAACGTGGCAAAACGTGGAAACCACCCTCTCCCTGCCGGACGGCAAACATACACTGCGTATCCGTCTGACGGACGGCTCGTGTGATTTCAACTATCTCACACTTTCTTTCCCCTCTGCACTCAACAGACCATCCTCGTGGAATGTTCAGGGAAACAGCAAGGGGATTGCCCCAAACGGGCAATTCCGTATCCTCCGAAATGGCGTAGCATATAGTGCCATCGGACAAATAGTAAACAACAATTAACTTTATACATTTATGAAAAAAATCTCTTTTCTTTCATTGCTCCTTGTAGCAATATGTGCTAACATCTTCGCTGAAGGTCGTACCTATTTCATCTTCGATGAGTTCCTCAAACAGGAGCAGTACACCTACCAGCCCTACAGCAACATCTGGATCTGGCAACGTGACTATGTCGGCGAACCCAAACCCAACACCTTGGACATCGCTGCCGGTGCCGACGCTGGTCCTAATGGGGCTATGTACACCGAAATGACTGCCGATAGCGAGAACGACGGCTGGGGAGGCTTGGCTTTCGTCTATGAGAAATGCAATATCGACCTCTCCAAAGTCACCGAAAACGATGTACTCAGTTTCTATGTAAAAACCAATATCTATAATGCTGATGGTACGGCTGTCAACCTTACCATCGTCGGCGCGGACAATACCAAATATGATTTGGCTATCAACAACGAGATGCTTTCGCAAGCCGAGCGCGACAACAAGACTTGGAAGCAAATCTCCATTCCTGTCTATCAGATGATGGACAAGGGCTGGAAACCGGGCGTCATCACAGGAACAAACGTGATGTTTATCCAACTCAATGTCAAAGCCCTTACCAAAGGCGTAAGCAAAATTTCGTTTGCTGAACTGTTCATCGGAGACCCCAATGACACACCGGTGCAGAACATCTCTACTGATTCTCCGAAAGCCGTAAAGACTATCGAGGACGGGCAGATTGTCATTTATCGTGGCAACACACGCTACAATGCACTCGGTGTAGCCCTCTAATCCGTATAATCTGTATTGTAATGACTCGTCCTTTGCGCTCATACGCACTACTCTTGTGCCTGCTCTGTTCCGTCTCGGTTACAGGGTGGGCACAACACCGCTCGCCCAAACGGGGCTTCTGCACCAACGAAATGGCATACCGTGAGAACTTCGAAGCACTGGCAACAGGCTGCTCATGGTTCTACAACTGGTCGTACAAAGCACCCAATGTCCTCCAAAACGACTTCGAGAATATCAATATGGACTATGTTCCGATGGTTTGGGGATGGGGACAGGAGAACTACCAAGCCGACCTCATTGCCTATCTCGAGCAGCACCCGAATATCCGCTATATCTTAGGCTACAACGAACCCAACTTCAGTGCACAAGCGAATATGTCGCCACGTCAGGCGGCTGCCAAATGGCACGAGATTGAAGAGATTGCCGACCGTTTCAACCTCCAGATAGTCGGGCCTGCCGTCAATTTCGCAGCGCAGGATGCCACATGCTGCGATACCATCGATGGCAAACAAGTCTGCTATGCCAACCCCTTCGACTACTACAACGCTTTCTTTGAGGCGTGTCCCGACTGCCGCGTGGACTATCTCGGACTGCATCTCTATATGCCTGCGGGGGCATACAAACCCTATATCGACCGCCTTTCTGCCGAGCACGGCAACCGGCAGGTATGGCTCACCGAGTTCAATTACAATGGCGGCGGCACTGCTGACACCACGGCGCATATCAATTTCATCACTTCCGAACTGGAATCGCTGGAGAAAAACCCGAATGTGTTCCGCTATGCATGGTTTATGAGTTACGGTATGGCACGCCACGCCAATCTGGTGGCACCCGGACAAGGCAAACTCACCACTCTCGGAAAAGTCTATACCCAACTCTCCGCCTTCGATACCACCTACTACCACCAAACGGATACCCGTATCGAAGCCGAGCATTTCATTACGCAGATAGGCTGCATGGTACGCCCATCCACCGACGACAGCACGCTGATGATACGCGATTTCGAAAGCGGCAAGTCGGCATCCTACTTGGTGGAGATACCCGCTGCCGGCACCTACTATTTCCACCCTCGTTGGGCTACCAAGGCTGGCTCCGAGGTACGCCTCTACATAGACGATGTGCTTGTCTCTACCATCAAACCCGCTGCCACTGGCGACTTCTCCACATGGGGCGAAGAGGACTTCCCTATAACGCTCACCGCAGGCAAACATACGCTCAAAATCTATAGCGCATCGCGTATGTTCTACCTCAACTGGTTCCGCCTGAATTCGCAACTCTCAGCCTTGCCTGCTGTATCTGCTACCTCATCCGGCACACAAAAAATCCTGTACAACGGCGAGGTCATTATTCTGCACAACAGCAAGGCTTACAACCTTTTAGGTATTCCCCTGTCTCCTGTTCCCGCATCCTTGCCCCGCTAATCCCCCCGCTTCGATACACAAGTGCCATGATTCATCCGACATTTCCCATCACACGGAATGTCGGATGAATCATTATATTCCACTACATTAAAATAAGTTACCAAGCACCCATACACACATATCCCCGAGAGAACTCCGAGAGAACCCCGAGCAAACCTCCACACATCACCCCTCGTTTCACGCCTCGCAACAACCTATTTGTTAAATTATCATAACATCATTATTCCTGATTTCTTCTCCTGCTTGCACATCTCACAAAAAACTTGTAACTTTGCAAACCCAAATGATACAACAATGAAAAAGTTATTGCTAATGGCACTTATGGGCGGGATGCTCATCAGTTGCACTCAAAACACCGACAAGAGTATGCAAACAGAAACTACCAATCCACAACAAGAGGCGGTACTAAACGCTATCCAAACGCGTGCCTCTATCCGTCAATTCACGGGAGAAAAGATTACTAATGAGCAGATTAACACCCTCCTTCGCTGTGCGATGTCTGCTCCGTCAGCGATGAACAAGCAGCCTTGGGCATTCGTTGTCGTAACAGATGACACCTTGCTCAGCAAGATGGGTGAAGCCTTTCCCTTTAGCCGTTGCGGCAATGGCGCAGCCTGTGCCTTTGTGATGTGCGGCGACCTCAACAAGGCTCTCCCGGGAGAGGGACAAGGCTTCTGGATAAATGACGTATCGGCTGCCACGGAGAACCTGCTCCTTGCCGCACACGCCATGGGTCTTGGTGCAGTCTGGACGGGGGTCTACCCAAGTTCCGAGCGCACCCCTGAAGTACAAGCCATGCTGGGGCTGCCCGAACATATCATCCCGATGTGCATCGTTCCCGTGGGCGTTCCCAACGAGAAAACGGCTGTAAAAAACAAGTTCAAGGAAGAGAACATCCACTACAACCGCTGGTAACCCTCACCATGCAGTATTCCGTAGCGCACCTCGCGTATTCCTTTGCCGAACCATGGCAACAGGACCTCTTTGAGCAGGCGTTATGTGACGCGGGCTTTGACGCTTTCGATGGCGACAATGCCTATATCCCGACCGCTCTCCTCCGTGCCAGTCGTGCGGAGGTCGAGGCGTTGATTCTGGGCACCGAAGGTGTCCGACTCCTATCCTTTGAGGACTGCCCCGAACAGGACTGGAACGCCACATGGGAAGCCGGACACGAGGTGGAGCAACTGCCTATGGATGTACGTATTACACCGCGCTGTGCCTTTGGCGCAGGGCACCACGAGACCACCTCCATGATGGTCGATGCCTTGGTGGAGAACAAGGGGCG
>DJSG01000016.1 GCA_002440265.1 Bacteroidales bacterium UBA6340
GTTTGTATAGACCACCATTGGCGTACTTGTAGGTTGTCCACGAGTAGTCTTCTTTTGTGGTGGTCTCGCCCCAAGCATAGTAGTTGCCGTACTCTTCGGGGGTGGTGGCACCTACGTTGCACGACGCCCATTTCAGTCCGCTCGGAAGACCGAGGTCCACCCACGTATGCCCATTTTCCGTGCCGGTGGCGGGACGGAAGTCATACGTTTTTCCGCTCTTGCTGCAATCGTCATAGACTGAGACCGCTGCAGGGTCCTGCGCAAACTCGGCGGTAAAGGTGGAGTCTTTGGTTACGGAGATGGTACGCGGGTTGTCCGTACTACCGTCGCTCCAACGCACAAAGCGGTAATGCTCATCGGCTATGGCTGTTAGTGTCACCTCCGTGCCGTGTGTGTAGGTGCCGCTTCCTGTTACGGTGCCATGCTCTGCGGTGGCAGTGACGGTGTGTTCGTCAAGGGCAAACTCGGCGGTGAGAATGGTGTCCTTGGTCAATACCAGCGTGTAGGGGTTCTGGGTACTACCGTCGCTCCAACGCACAAAGCGGTAATGCTCTTTGGTGGCAGTAGCCTTGACGGTGAGCCCGTCGGCGCAGGTATTGGAGACGATGGTGGCGCTACCATAGTTCTTATCAGACGGCTGAACCGTGGCGGTATAGACAGGACCTTCAATGATATTGGTAAATGCAGACCACACAGCACTATCTTGGTAAGCCTTTTTGGCACCGCAAGGCACATATACAGGGATGTCTGTGGAGACACCATCAAAGCAAGTCTTATCACATACCGGAGGTGTCTTGGCTTCTACATATATGGATGTAAAAGACTCAATATAACTAAATGCGCAATACCCGATACTTGTTACGTTTTTTGGGATAGTGATGGAGGTAAGCCCGCAAACAGTAAATGCCATCTCTCCAATGCTTGTTACGCTTTCGGGGATAACAATTGAAGTAAGGCTTGTACACTCACCAAACATATAATCTGTGATACTGGTTAGGTTCTTAGGAAGTGTAACCGAAGTAAGTTTAGGGCTGCGGCTAAAAACACCCCTATCCATACTTGTCACGCTTTCAGGGATAGTGATAGAAACAAGACTTTCACAGGAAGAAAAAGCCGAGGAACCTATACTTGTCAAGCCTTCATGGAGTGTTACAGAGGTAAGGGCTTTGCAATTGCTGAAAACACCTTGCCCAATGCTTTTTACACTTGCGGGAACATCAATAGATGTCATGGCGGAACAATAGCCGAAAGCAGAGCGCTCTATGCTTGTCAAGCCATCATGGAGTGTTACAGAGGTAAGGCTTTTGCAGTCATAGAAAGCACGTTCACCGATACTTGTCACACTCCCCGAAATATCAACAGATGTAAGTTTTGTGCACTCATTGAATGCATATTTTCCGATACTTGTTACCTTGTATGTCTTGCCGTCATTAGTAACCGAAGCAGGGATGGTAACAGATGTTAGTCCTGCATAGTTATTACTGCTACCCGAGTAGGAGTACACTTGGTATGTTACTTCCACGGTACTTTCGCTCAGAATGTTGTAGTACAAGTCGCCGGACTGGAAGTCGTACGCCCAAAGGGCTGCGGTGGCAAGGAGCGTCACCAAAAAAGATAGTAATCTTTTCATAATGTTTATTGTTTTAGTTGTTTGATTTGATGTTTGATTCGTTGTTTGATTTGATGTTTGATTCGTTGTTTTATTTGTTGTTCCTTAACATAGCAGGACAAAGCGCAATAAACGCCTTTTTTTGCAACACCGCGAACCCCGTAAGGAGTTCACGAGTGCAAAATTACAACAATAATTGCAAATATGCAAAAAATAGAGTAAAATACAGGGCAACTGCATCAAAAATTAGCACTTTCTATGTATTGCACGATACTATTATTGTTCTTTGCATTATTAATAACATAGCCGGGGACGCGGACGCCCTGCGGGGTCCCCATAAGTCCGTGGACGTAGCGGGGTGCTCCAAGCGAGGCGAAAGCCTGTGGCATGAGCAGAACTCCTTATCGTCTTGCATCGTCAATAATACAATATGACATCAATTATACTATTCATTGAGCCCCTCCTTTGGAGGGGTTGGGGAGGTCTTTTTCTTTATGTGGTTGGGGGAGTCTCTTTCAAGGTGAATGACATACCGCCTTATTGCATATTAACTATTAACTATTAACCATTACCTATCACATACTCTTGACTCGACTCCGAGTCGAGTCAAGAGTATGTGATTAGTATGTGATTAGTATGTGATTAGTATGTGATTAGTATGTGATTAATGGGTGGATAACGAGTGGATGCCGACATCATTTCACCTCGTATGTATGGCAATGCAAAAAAGCATTCCTCCCCTTGCAAAACTGCCCAAAAAGCAGTATCTTTGTCGCCGATATGCGTATAGCGTTTACCACAGAACTCCCCCCCGAGGGTTTTGCCCGCCTTGGCGGACACACGTTGGGTGTGCCGCTGGCTGATGCCGACATCTTGGTCGCCACTTTCGACAAGCGTGTGCCCCGCGAGATGATAGCGCAAGCACCTCATCTTCAACTGATTGCGAACTTTGGCGCGGGCTTCAACAATATCGACCTTGACGCTTGCCGCGAGCGCGGTATCCGTGTCACCAACACGCCCCAACCTGTCATCGAACCCACTGCCGAACTGGCTTTCGCCCTCATGCACGATGTGGCACGCCGCACCGCGGAGTTCGACCGACGGCTGCGCAACCACACCGCGGAGCCTTTCGGCGTGATGAACAATCTGAGTCATTCGCTCTACGGTAAGGTACTGGGAATCATCGGAATGGGTCGTATCGGACAAGCCCTCGCGCGTCGGGCCGTGGCAAGTGGAATGACCATCATCTACCACAACCGTCATCAACTGCCCGCCGACATTGAGCAGCAGTACCACGCCGCATACACGCCCCTTGACACGCTCTTGCAAGAGGCTGACTTCGTGAGTCTTAACCTCCCGTACACCCCTGACACCCACCATCTGATAAGCACGCGCGAGTTGGCTATGATGAAGCCGACCGCCTACCTCATCAATACCGCGCGCGGTGCGCACGTGTGTGAGGAAGCATTAATCAAAGCCCTGCAAACCAACCGGATAGCCGGCGCAGCCTTGGACGTATTCGAGTACGAACCGCACATCGCCGATGCCCTGCTCTCCCTCGACAATGTCGTCCTCTCTCCCCATACGGGCACAGGCACATGGGAAGGGCGTATCGCCATGTGCGAGAACGTCTGCGACAACATCCTCGCCTTCATCAACCATGAATTTAACAAAATGAACATAGTGTTATGAATATCACAGACAGATTTCTGAAGTACGTCAGTTTCTGCACCACTTCGGACGAAGAGACGAATATGACGCCTTCTACCCCGGGGCAGATGGAGTTCGCCGAGTACCTGAAAAACGAATTGCAAACCATTGGTATGCAGGATGTAACGCTCGACAAGAACGGTTACCTGATGGCTACCTTGCCTGCCAACACAGACGGCAAACCCACTATCGGCTTTATCGCCCACATGGACACATCGCCTGACGCCAGTGGCAAGCACGTTCAGCCGCGCATCATCAAGAACTACAACGGCGAGGATATACTCCTCAACGAGGAAGAAGTCATCGTCCTCGAAACCTCCAAGTACCCCGAAATACTCCGTTACAAGGGGCAGGACATCATCGTCACCAACGGCAAGACGCTCCTCGGCGCGGACGACAAAGCGGGTATCGCAGAGATTGTCTCGGCGTGCGAGTACCTCATACAGCACCCCGAAATCAAACACGGCAAGATTCGTGTAGGCTTCACGCCCGACGAGGAAATCGGTCAGGGAGCCGACCACTTTGATGTCGCGAAGTTCGGCTGCGACTTTGCCTACACCATGGACGGCGGTGCCATAGGCGAACTGGAGTTCGAGAACTTCAATGCCGCAAGTTGCAAGATACATGTGCACGGCGTCAACGTACACCCGGGCTACGGCTACCACAAGATGCTCAACTCCATGCGCATTGCCTACCAGTTGGCTGTCATGCTGCCCCGCTGGGAGACCCCCGAGCATACGCAGGGCTACGAGGGCTTCTATCATCTCGTTGGCATGACCGGCACCGTGGAGGAGACCACCCTCAGTTACATCATCCGCGACCACGACCGTGCCCGTTTCGAGAGCCGCAAGCGCGAGATGGAGCACCTTGTGCGCAAGATAAACCGCGAGTACGGCGAGGGCACCGCAGAGATAGAACTGCGTGACCAGTACTATAATATGCGCGAAAAGGTGGAACCTGTCATGCACATCGTAACCCTTGTGGAAGAAGCCATGAAGGAAGTGGGCGTCACCCCGCATATCCAGCCTATCCGTGGCGGTACGGACGGCGCACGCTTGTCATTCGAAGGGCTGCCCTGCCCCAACATCTTCGCCGGCGGTGAGAACTTCCACAGCCGCTTCGAGTACCTCCCTATCCCCTCCATGGAGAAAGCCATGCAAGTCATTCTCAAGATAGTAGAAAAGGCATAGGCGTTCAATTATGGAAGAAAAGGGATATGTATATATACTGACCAACCCGAGTTTTCGGGAGGATTGGGTGAAGATAGGCAAGAGCGCACGCCCCTTAGATGTACGTTCCAAGGAACTGGACAATACGGCTGTGCCGTTGCCTTTTGAGATATACGCCACCATTCAGACAACCAAATACGACTATGTGGAGAAATATATCCACAAGACCATTGACCGGCTGACAGATTTGCGCATACGCCAGAACAGAGAGTTCTTCAATGTACAGCCGGCAGTTGCCTTGGATATATTCCGCGATATAGCCAACATGCTGGATGACGCGGTAATCACCGTATATAAGGACAACAAACCTATTGAGCGGCATACCGCTGAGAGTGTGGACACTTCCAATGAAGAGCAGGTACATACGCCCAAGCGCGGACGATTCAAATTCAGTATGGTGGGCATACAAATAGGCGAGATGATAACCTTTGTGCCTACAGGTGTACAAGTGAAAGTGGCAAGTGACGATACCGTAGAGTACGAGGGACGCATCTACAAACTGTCACCTTTCGTAGGTACATTTATGCCTGAAGACAAACGTAACAATTCCGGTGCCTATCAAGGTGCCAAATACTTTTCATACAAAGGAAAGATATTGGACGATATGCGCTGCGAGTTAGAAAACAAATAGACTACAAACCATTAAATTACAATACAATGTTAAAGGAAACACCTTTCACGGCGACCCATATTGCGTTGGGTGCTAAGATGGCAGATTTTGCCGGGTTCAACATGCCTATCCAATATCCGACGGGCATCAATCAGGAACACATGATTGTCCGTACGGGCGTGGGCGTCTTTGATGTCAGCCACATGGGCGAGTTCTGGGTAAAAGGCGAGCGCGCCCTTGACTTCCTCCAGTACATCACCACCAACGATGTCAGCAAACTCGAAGCAGGCAAGGCGCAGTACACTTGCATGCCCAATGGCAAAGGCGGTATCGTGGATGACCTGATTATCTACAAGTACTCCACCACCAAATACCTGCTCGTTGTCAATGCCGGCAATATCGACAAGGACTGGGCTTGGGTCAACAAGCAGAACACTTTCGGTGTTACTCTTGAGAACGCCAGCGACAAATACGGACAGTTGGCAGTACAGGGCCCGAAGGCTACCGAAATGCTTCAACTGCTCACCGACGCTGACCTCAGTGCCATTCCGTACTACTCGTTCCGCGAATGGTCGTTCGCAGGCGTACCGGGCGTTATCCTCAGCAACACAGGTTACACGGGTGCAGGCGGCTTTGAGTTGTACTTCCCCAAAGAGAACGCCATGCAGATATGGAACGCTCTGTTTGAGGTAGGCAAGGATTTCGGATTGGCACCTATCGGATTGGGCGCACGTGACAGTCTGCGTCTCGAGAAGTGGTACTGCCTCTACGGACACGATATCGACGATACCACATCGCCGTTGGAAGCAGGTCTCGGCTGGATTACCAAGTTTGATGCCAAGGACTTTATCGACAAGGACTTCCTCCTCAAGCAGAAGGCAGAGGGTGTGAAACGCAAACTCGTTCACTTCGAGTGCCAAGAGCGTGCCATTCCGCGTAACGGCTACGAGATTTGCGATGCCGATGGCAATCAGATAGGTCACGTAACCAGCGGTATCATGCTGCCTAACACCAAGGTCGGCATTGGTATGGGGTATGTGAAGACCGAGTTCGCGAAGAAAGAAACCATTATCTATATCAAGATTCGCGAGAAACTTGTACCCGCCAAGATAGTGTAAAGAGTAGATACTTGACAAGCAATATGAAAAAGGTAATTAAACAATGCTTAACCCTCTGCCTGTGTGCCTTGACTATGGTGGCTTGCAATGGCAAGAATGGTGGCACCGATGTGGACAATGTCAACAAGGTGCAGAAATGGGCGGACGTAGAG
>DJSG01000054.1 GCA_002440265.1 Bacteroidales bacterium UBA6340
ACGGAACTTTTACTATGCGCCTCATTGGACCAGTGGATAACCCGCCTCCGCGACGACTATGTCATCTACCGCTCCACGCAAGAAAGCCAAGCCGAAAAAGGAATTGAAATATAACTTTTGTTAAAACTGCCATTTTGGGGAAAGTGTAGAGAAAGTACTGAAAAAATGAAGATTTTTCGGCATTGATAATCACAGGCTTACAAGCCAAAAATGCAAAATGCACCATTTTGGCGAAAAAACGAAAATAAATTTGGATTTGGGACGATTTTGTATTATCTTTGTACTGAAAATCGAACAACGACAGATATGATATTGTGAATAAAATAGGAGAAAATGAAACAGATACGTATTTTAGTACTTTTGGCAGCCCTGTTAGGGGGCGAAATGCTGACAGCAGGTGTATCCACCTACATGTTTACAGACAAGGATTGGAATAGCAAAGTTGCGAGTGTAGCGTGCGACAACAAGACCGATGGTTGGGTGTCCGATAAGCCGGGCAATGACTACAGCGGCAGTTATCAGATAGGAGTAAAGGTCACTGCCAGGACAACAGGAGCAGGAGCCACCTCTGTACAGACGTTTGAGAAAGTGCGCCGCGTGACATTCAACTACGCTACGACCACCAAAGGACAAGGGAGCATCTCGGTACAAGTGGGCAAAAATGCGAAGGTGGACTCGGTAGTAACAATTGCCAATCCGAGCAATCGCGATATGACCATAGTACTGCCCGAAGAGCAGACAGGACAGGTGAAGTTTGTAGTGAACTGCACGAAAAACTCTGTCTATCTCAATTCTATCACCATTTACAGCAGTACGGGCGGGGCAAATCCGTTCACGATAGACACGTATCAGTTGGTTACGGATGTGGCACAGTTGACAGATTCAGACCAAATTATCATCGGTGTCAATGTGGCAGATATGGATTATATCATGGGGTTTTACGACGAAAACACGTCAAAGAACAATATCCATGCCATCGCAGGCAAGTATTCGGCAGACCGCACCCGGGTAACCCCTGACGACCGTGCTGTCTATACGCTGCGCAAGACAGTGTTGGACGGGCAGACAGTGTACTACATTCAGGACGAGATACGCTATGTGGAGGCGTATTTAGTGGCAAGCGGCGGGCAGACGAAGAATGTGTTGGCGGTATGGGACAAACTGACCGACAGCAAGACCTACGGCAACTATGGCTATTGGGACATTCGTGTGGCAGCCGACGGAACAGCAACAATCATGAATATGGGGAATAGCAAAGGGAAGTATCTGCAGTATAATGCCACAGGCAAACTATTCGGGTGCTACGCATCGGCAGGCAACCAAACACCCGTGTGTATATACCGGTGTGTAGAGGCATTGGGCGATACCACGTTGATTGTGGCACCGCTCACCAACTTCGGGACGGTGTGCAAGACAGGAGTGCGCGCAACCGGCAGCAAGACCGTCACGGTGAATGCCAATGGGCTGAACGAGGATATATCGGTGCGGCTGAAACATGGAGCCCCATTTGCTCTTTCGACCACACAGATAGACCGCGAGGGTGATAAACTGACTATCACCTATGAGGCAACGGAAGCGGGTGTGTACAGAGATACATTGCTGCTGACAAGCGGCGAGGTGACGGCAGAGGCTATGGTGATGCTGAACGTGGTGCAACCAATGAAAGTGGCAGAGGCTGTGCGTGCAGAGGATTACACCACAATCTATTTGGATACAGTAGTGGTGACAAAGAAGTACGACCGCTATATCTTCGTTCGCGACCACACAGGTTCCATGCTGATATACGACACAGGCGATGCAGACGGCAAACGGTATGGCTCGGGGTTAAAGAACGGGCACGTGTTGGCAGGCATAACAGGACGCTTTCAGAACTACTATGGTGTACCGGAACTGGTTCCGACTGCCAAGTGGCAGCAACAGAACAAGAAAACAGAATGTCTGCCTGAGCCGTTCATGGATATAGTCACCCCGGATAAGACACCTGCCGCGGTAGATTCGTCACACGTGTGCAAATACATCACCCTTGAAGCAATGGTGATTGACGACCAAGACATGGCGGCTTCTGCCTCGGTGGCTGCAGTGAAGGTCGTGGATGCCTTCCATATAGGACTGACACGCCGGATTCCGACGCAGTTGGACGCAATCGTGATGCTCTCGCACGATGAGATACAGTTATGGTGCGTGCAACAGGAAGAGTCGGGTACTGCGGTAGAATCCGGCTATACCCCCAAGCACACTGCACTGCCATACAAGTGTATCCGTGAGGGGCAACTTGTTATCGTATACGGAGATATGGTGTATTCAGTGGATGGAAAAGAAATAAAGTGACAGCAACAGCCCCGCGCCACTATGGAATACGGACCGTCGAACTTGCTTTTTGATAGTACAAAGCCACAAAAAGCAAGTCGTATTTGGGTATGTAGAAAATAAGTCGTACCTTTGCAACCGATTTTGAGCGGCGGTCGTATGCCGATTGCCGCACCTTAAACAACAAAGATATTATGCAAAAACAAAATGTAGTGGTACGCTTTTGCGGCGACTCCGGAGACGGTATGCAATTGACCGGCAACATGTTCTCCTCACTTAGTGCCATTTTAGGCAATGAGATTAGCACCCTACCCGACTTTCCTGCCGAGATACGCGCCCCGCAAGGCACGCTGGGCGGCGTGAGTGGTTTCCAAGTGAACTTGGGTGCAGACGTTTACACCCCGGGCGACAAAGCCGATGTGATTGTGGCTATGAACGCTGCGGCATTGAAAGTCTGCACGTTAGGCTCCAAGTTCAACCAACCCGATGCAAAGTGGGAGGACAGCAGTTCGATGTACAAGAAGAACGCTGTGGTCATCGTGGACACCGACTCGTTCACGGACAAAGACCTCGAGAAGGCACTGTACAAGACCGACAACCCCTTCACCGAACTCGGTATTCCCGAGAGCGTGCAAATCGTTCCGGTGGCACTGACCGCACTCACCAAAGAGAGCCTTAAGGACTCGGGGTTGGACAACAAGGCTATCCTCAAGTCGCGCAACATGTTCGCGCTGGGTGTCGTTTGCTGGCTGTTCAACCGTCCTATCGACAAGGCTATCCACTTCCTCGAGGGCAAGTTCAAGAAGAAACCGCAACTCATCGCGCCCAACGTGAAGGTGCTGACCGACGGTTTCAACTACGGCAACAACCTCGCACTCAATATCCAGACCGTCAATGTGGAGAAGGCAGAGGACCTGCCTCACGGCAAATACACCGCCATCGCGGGCAACAAAGCCACCGCATGGGGCTTGATTGCGGCTGCCGAGAAATGCGGCAAGCGTCTGTTCCTGGGTTCCTATCCCATCACCCCCGCCACCGACATCATGCACGAACTGGCTGCCCGCAAGGACATGGGCGTGATGGTGGTGCAAGCCGAGGACGAGATAGCAGGTGTTTGCACCGCTATCGGCGCAGCGTTTGCCGGCGACCTCGCGGCTACCAGCACTTCGGGTCCGGGCTTGAGCCTGAAATCCGAGGCTATCGGCTTGGCAGTGATGGCAGAGTTGCCCTTGGTGGTTATCGACGTACAGCGCGGCGGTCCCAGTACGGGTCTGCCCACGAAGACCGAGCAGACCGACCTGATGCAGGCTGTTTACGGCCGCAACGGCGAGTGCCCCGCAGTGGTGATGGCGGCTTCCACGTCGGCTAACTGCTTCGAATACGCCTATATGGCTGCCAAAATCGCCTTGGAGAATATGACTCCCGTCATTCTCATGACCGACACCTACCTGGCAAACGGTACGGGCTTGTGGCGTATCCCGCAACTCAGCGAACTGCCCGCTATCCATCCGCAAGGGGTGCCCGAGGAACTCAAGGGCAAATACAACCCTGCGCTGCGCGACGAGAACAACGTCCGCTACTGGGCTTATGCCGGTATGGAGGGCTACGAGCACCGCAATATCGGTCTTGAGCGTGATGCACAGAAAGGCAGCATCTCCACCAATCCCGAGAACCACGAACGGATGGTTCGCGCGCGCCAAGCCAAGGTGGACCAAGTGGCTAACCGTATCCCCGAACTCCGCGTACAGTGCAATGCCCAGAGCGACACGCTCCTCGTGGGCTGGGGCTCCACCGAGGGACACCTTCACGCGGCTGCCAACGAACTGAACTGCGCACTGGCACACTTCAACTATATCAACCCGCTGCCCAAGAACACCGCCAACGTCCTCCGCGCATACAAGCGTATCGTCGTTTGCGAACTGAACAGCGGACAGTTTGCAGGCTATCTGCGCTCCAAGATTAGCGGCGTTAATCTGCTGCAATACAACGAGATAATGGGTCAACCATTCGCCGTAGAGCGCATTGTGGAATACGTAAAGGGGTTAAATGACTAAAAAGAAAAATTATGGAAGCAAGTCAATTCAAAAGTGATCAATACGTTCGTTTCTGCCCCGGTTGCGGCGACCACGCCATCTGTGCAGCCCTGCAAAAAGCCATGGCACAAATAGGTGTGCCCACCTACGAAACAGTAGTCATCTCGGGTATCGGTTGTTCGAGCCGTATGCCCCACTACCTGAATACTTACGGTTTCAACACCATCCACGGTCGCGGCGGTGCAGTGGCAACGGGTGTCAAGACCAGCCACCCCGAACTCACCGTTTGGCAGATGTCGGGTGACGGCGACTGCCTCGCTATCGGCGGTAACCATTTTATTCATGAGATTCGGCGCAACGTGGACCTCAACATCTGTATGTTCAACAACCGTATCTACGGACTCACCAAGGGGCAGTACTCGCCTACTTCGCCCAAAGGCTTTGTCAGCAAATCCAGTCCTTTCGGCACAGTGGAACGTCCGTTTATCCCTGCCGAGTTGGTGATGGGTGCGCGCGGCACCTTCTTCGCCCGCACGCTGGATGTGGATATGCCCACTACCGTCGATTGCATGGTCAAGGCGCAGCAGCACAAGGGTGCCAGCGTCATTGAATGTCTGGTTAACTGCGTGATTTTCAACAACGGAACCCACGCATGGATAGCAGACCGCGAGACACGTGCCGACCGCAGCATCGTACTCCGCCATGGCGAGAAGATGATTTTCGGCAAGAACAACGACAAGGGTCTCGCATTGGATTACAGCCAGGGACTCATGCCACGTCTCATCGTAGTGCCGGCTGACGACCCGCGTGTCCTCACACACGATGCCACTACCGCAGACCCCACCTTGCACCGTATGCTGGCTCTCATGGGGCAGGATATGGTTACCGATGTGCATAATGCCGAGGTTCCCGGCGAACTGCCTATCGCACTGGGCGTTATCCGCAATGTGGAGGCGGAGACCTACGACCAAGCCGTCAGCGCGCAAATCAACGAGGTGCGTGAAAAGAGCAAGGCGCAGACCTTCGACCAACTCACTGCCACCCTCGAGCAGTGGGATATGTAATCCCCACCCGCTCCGAACTAACATCGAATTTATTTCAGAACTATCTTCAACCACCCAAAGTCCCACTCGACTTTGGGCGGTTTTGTACTCCCACTATGGAAATAGGAAGATGTCTGTATGCAAGCAAAAAGGACAAGTGACTATCTCATGCACCATTTTGGCGAAAAAACGAAAATAAATTTGGATTTCAGACGATTTTGTATTATCTTTGTATTGAATTTCGGAAAAAGGGTATGTGCACCCCCTTGTACAACCTTTCAGGCGGAATGAGCAGTATGGATTGGATAGTATAACTTTTAGAAGATAGTTTTGACGATAATATGGCGAATAGTATGGCAGACACCGAAATTATGATTGAGTACGACCATGTAACGCACTACTACGGCAAGCGGTTGATATACAAAGACTTGTCGTTCTCTGTGCCGAAAGGTCGCATATTGGGCTTGCTTGGCAAGAACGGCACGGGCAAGACCACCACGATAAACATCCTGTCGGGGTTCATACGCCCGTGTGCAGGCAGTTGCCGCTTGTTGGGGTACGACACACGGACGATGCCGGCGCATGTGCGGCAACGGATAGGACTGCTGTTGGAGGGGCATGTGCAGTACCCGTTTATGACGATTGCGCAGATAGAGCGGTTCTATGCGCCTTTCTACCCGCGGTGGAACAAAGAGGCGTACTATGAACTGATGCGCCTGTTGCGCGTAAAAGACTACCAGCGGCTTAACCAGATGTCCAACGGACAACGTTCGCAGGTGGCATTGGGACTGCTCATGGCACAAGACCCCGAGTTGCTCATTCTCGACGACTTCTCGTTGGGCTTGGACCCGGGCTACAGACGACTGTTCGTGGAGTACCTGCGCGACTTCTGCAAGTCGAAAGGCAAGACGGTCTTCCTTACCTCGCACATCATACAGGACCTTGAACGCCTGGTGGACGACTGCATCATTATGGACTATGGCAAAATCCTGA
>DJSG01000008.1 GCA_002440265.1 Bacteroidales bacterium UBA6340
CATCCACATCTGCAGCCTTCATAGTGTAGGGCTTATACTCGCTTGTGCCTAAGGTGTCGATAAAGAATCCTTTGGAATTGCCAATGTAGTATCCTTTCATTTCTCCTTCCATAATCCAATAAACAGGAACTTCGCCCATGATATGGAAGCCTTCACCGGTGAAGCCCTTGCCGTTTACGAATGTCAGACCATTGTCCCATACACGGAGATATATCGTACCCAATTGGCAATAGAGACTATCTCCACTTGTGAGATGTACCCAACCTTCTGTACCGGGAATCATTTGGGGTTCTGAACCAAACAATCCGTAATCATTGAGTTCAAAGTCCACGATATCCGAGTTCTCAATTACGGTAACAGCACACGTGGCTTTTTTCTCACCTGCAGAAACAGTGATTGTTGCCTCGCCTATAGCAAGTCCCTTGACAATACCAATGTTATCCACTGTAACGATAGTCGGATCGCTTGACTCCCATACCACTTTCGTGCCAACGGGTTTTACAATGGCTTTCAACTGTTTCTCTTTGTCTATACCAATGGTAACTTTGTCCCCTTGTTTAATGCTAATTTGCACGTCTGTCGGTTGCGGATTAGGTTCCGGATTGTTGCAGCCTACAAAAATGCCGGCTACGATTGCACTAAGTGCAACAAATAAACTCTTTTTCATGCTTTTTGTTTAATTATGTTGTTTTTTACTTATCGTTATTTTTCTGCCAAAGTGGTAGTACTACGTATATAGGGGTTGTACCTTGTTTCACTTGAAGGAAGAGGGAATGTGTACTGATAACTATTCTTTTCCGGAGATTGTTTTTTCTCTGAACGCAAGTGGTTATCACCCAATTCAACCTCTACTCCCCATCTGCGGAAAGTCTGCAAACCATAGCCTTCACCCCACAATTCTACACGCCAATTGTAGCGAATGGCATCGCCGATTGCTTTGGAAGTGGTAGCAATGCTATCACAATACTTATTGTATATTGTTTCTGCCTCTGCAGTTTGTTTTACACGTTCGTCCGTGATATGACGGAGATATTTGAGGGCAGCGATATTATCATTGTTGCGGTATGCAGCCTCCGCACCGATTAAGTATGCCAATTCTATACGCATAAATACGTTGTCGCTCAACCAATCACGGTCACCAGAGAGAGTGGTGCTTTTTGCAGAATAGAACTTGCCATCCGGAGCATATTGATAATCATCTCTGTTCTTCTCATCCGGATTTGCATTCCAATACTTATTCCACCATCCCTCGCGTATATCCCAACCGCATTTTTGTATTTCTTTATACAGGTTGGCATCAATACCCTTGACATCTCCCGCTGAAGCATACGAATATGAATAGATGTCGCACTGACCGAAGAACGACGCGAGACTTGTACGGTTCTCTACTGTCACATCCTCACCCCAAATCCAGCTGCTTGTCTCTACATTGTTAAAACCATTGGTGAGAACCTCTGCATTGGGCAAGACTTTTGCATTGGTACCGCCTAACAAGTCTTCCACTTGTTGGATAGCCTCAGGATAAGCCCCTTTGTTGAGGTAGGAGTACGCCAATGTCATACGTGCCACATCAATGTTCACAAATAGTTTGCTACTGCGTTCGATTTTGTTGAATGCTGTAAAGTATGCAATAGCCATCTTCAGGTCTTCCTCTACACGCAGATAGACATCAGCTGCGGTGCCACGCGGAGCTCCCAATACACTATCAGAACGTGTGGTTTCCTCTGTGTAAATAGGAACGGACTTCTCTGTGTTGAGATTCTCTCCTGTCACTACTGCGCAGAAATAACGCTGCAATGCGGCATACGCCCAACCGCGCAGGGTGAGCAATTGTGCGTAGTAGTAACCAGAAGAATACTCCTCGTCTGTAATGGTCTCTGCATCAAAGTCCAACGAAGGAATACTCTGCTCGATGCCATTGATAGTTTTGTTGCAAAGACGAATAATGTTGTAATAGAATGACCAAAAGTAGGCACGACGCTGATAAGTATTTGCATACTCGTCCGAGACGAACCAACCATAACGCTGGCTATTCATTGCTACATCACCGCAACATAAATCGCCGTACAGGTCAATCGAACGCTGGCCAAAGGCATCATGCTCGCCCCCATAAGCATAGAGCGAAGGGTATATACCACTGATAGTACCTTTTGCGATGCCTTCCATTTCCTGATATTGTTTCTCCGTGATTGTGCTGCCACCCGGCTCCTGGTCAAGGGAGCACCCCACTAAAGCAGATGCAATAACAATGCTTGCAATATATAATTTACTTTTCATTTTCTCAATTCTTTATAGGGTTTGTTGTATGATTTAGAATGATAACTTGATACCACCCATAATGGTCGACAGAGGGCTATAGCCGTGAGTGTCAGACGAACCTGTGAATGAAGTCATCGGATTGTATCCCTTGCGTGCCGTAGCAATGCAAAGGTTGCTTGCCGATACATAGATGTTCAACTTGTTAAGTTTTATCTTCTCAATCAATTTCCTTGGGAAATTATATCCTAACTGAACGTCATTGAGAGACAAGTAAGAGTTACTCGTCAGGAAACGGGTAGAGGTAGTGTTGGCATATCCATCGTATTTGCCGCTACCATTCGAGAGACGCGGTATGTCTGTATTGGTATTGTTCTCTGTCCAAGCATTGCGCATGTCTACGTGCCAGTTGTGTCCACCAACAGGCTCGTTAGCCATCAATGCCATATAGGTGTAGTCGTAACCATAACCTCCGATACGATAGGAACAGGACGCGGACAGTGTTACGCCATATACCTCCAAGTCGAAACCAAAGCCGCCATCCAAGTCAGGCAGGTAGGACTTGCCCACATACTGCGCAGTGGCGAATCCAGCATCGGCAGTAGTTGTGGAAGCAAGATATTGTTCTTCACCTTTATGCTCTTGTTGCCATTGGTAGAGAGAGGTGATGTAGTTCAATTCGCTACTGTTGGGTATCTTGTCCTTAAAACCGCCATTACGGGTGTCATAGTATGCTTCGTATAGTGCATCACCGCTCTTCTCATCTACCCCCATATATTTGTATGTGTAGTGGTCATACATAGAATGACCTTCTGCCATTGCGCCTGACATAATCTGACGAACGGGTTTGCCGTCTTTGTCATAGTAGTCCACAGGCATCTGGAGAATCTTGTTCTGATAGTGAGCGCCATTGAGGCGGATATCCAAACGGACATTACGCGCTTCCACAGCATGGATGTTGAATGTAAACTCAAAACCTTGGTTCATCATCTTCGCGTCATTGGTAGGCATAGAGGTATATCCCAATGAGGGAGCCACGGCACGATAGAAGAGCATATTGTCAGTAAGTTTGTAGAAATAGTCCAACTCTACATCCATATACTTGCCGATAGAGAACTCAAGCCCCAAGTCGGTGGTATTGGTACGTTCCCATGTGATATTGGGGTTACCCTTGCTTGCCCATGCATAACCAATTTCACCATCTACGTTGTCAATCGTGTAAAGGTCAGTATAAGAGTAGAGCGAACTGATTTGGTTACCCAATACACCCCAACTGAGACGCAGTTTACCATCTTTGAGGTATTCGCTAGCGGGTTCCATAAAAGCCTCGTTGGTAAACGTCCATGCTACGCCCACAGAGCCAAAATGTCCCCAACGGTGTCCTTTAGCGTAACGCGATGAGCCGTCAGCACGGTAGTTGGCGGTAACCATATAGCGGTCGTTATATACATAAGAAGCCGTGGCTAAATACGAATCAAGAGCGTAACGGTTGGTGTTACCCGAAATAGAGTTCATTTGGATGGCATTACTCAACTCAAGGCTTGAACCATTTGCGAGATATGACTTATAACCTGCCAAACCGCTGACTACATAAATATAGTTCTCATGTCCTGCCATAACGCGGATAGTATGGTCGCCGAAAGTCTTGTTATATTCCAACAACTCTTGTGCTGCAATGGTCGTCAGATTGGTGGATTGTTGCAAGATGCGTCCGATACCTGCAGCATCACCATAGTACTTATTTGTCAAATCCGATGCAAGATTGTTGTAGTAGTGAATACCTGCATTGACGGTCAATTTCAGTCCATCATACAACTTGAACTCCAACGAGCCTTTGGCATCTACTGTATTCTGCACCTGACGCGACTTGTCCAGACGCAACGAACCGGCAGGGTTGATGCCGTGACCGAAATTACGGCTCAATCCGTCGCCATAGTCATAAGCAGGCAGTCCAGTGTGGGAGTCTGTAGGTATATTACCGTTTTCATCGCGCAGATAAACCGGATAAATGGGGGGGATAGCATTGATGAAATAGAAACCGTTATTCATTGCACCGTCTCCATCCTGACCGGGGGCATTGAAGTCTGAATACGTATAGGCGATATTCAATGTACCTTTGAGCCATTTCTTAGGCTTAAAATCCAAATTGCTTCGTACATTGAACCGGCTATAATCAGATGATTGGTAATATCCCTCATCTTTGAGATAACCAAGACTGGTAAAGTAGTTTACTTTCTCCGAGCCGCCATGAAATTTTACACTAGCCTCCGCTTTCTGACCGACACGGAAGATAGCATCCTGCCATGATTCCAAGTTCTCATATCCGTGACGGCGGCTCACATCGTTGAATGTGGGCTGAATCTTTCCATAGTCATCCAAACCACTATTTATCAAGTATTGTCCTTTTTTATCCCAAAGGTTATATCCCACGGGGAGACCTGCTTTACCGAACAAGGCTTTGCTTGCTTCCTCGGCGGCTTTTTTCTCTGTCTTTTTGTCGCTTCCAGCAACACGGAACGCGTTATATAGACTCATCCACGACATTGTAACGTACTCTTCCGGGCTAGTGATAACCTCATACAGAGGTAATAAACGCATATTGGCACCATATTTTACGTCCACGTCTATTTTGCCTTCGTCATTGGACGAACCTTTCTTGGTAGTGATGACAATGACACCATTAGCACCGCGGCTACCATAGAGCGAAGTAGCGGTAGCGTCTTTCAGGATAGTGGTGGAAGCGATGTCGCCCGGGTCAATAGACGAGATGTCGCCATCATACGTAACACCATCCACGACATACAAAGGTGCACTACTACCATTCAATGAGCCGATACCACGAATGCGGATAGTAGCGTTGGTACCCGGCTGACCGGAGGTGTTGATAACCTGTACACCTGCCACCTCACCGGCAAGTGCCTTGGAGATTTCAGTAGGACTTTTCTTCTCTATGGTTTCGGAATTAACGGCTTGAGCGGAACCGGCGAAACTACCTTTGGAGACATTACCATAACCGGTAACGACCACCTCCTGAATCATCTCGGAAGCCTCATGGAGGGTGATGCGCATTTGTTTGGCAATTTCCACTTCCTGCGTCTGCATACCTACGAAACTGACTGTCAGAGTCGTAGCATCGTCCGGTACGGACAACGTGAATTCACCATCGTAGTCAGAGATGGTACCCGTAGTGGTGCCTTTGACCTGCACGCTGGCACCGATGATAGGTTCGCCCTTCTCATCGACGACTACACCGCTAATCTGCTTCTCAGCCATCACTCCGAGGCTGACCAAGCATAGCGCCAAAAACATAAAGATTTTTTTCATTCGTTTTTTATTTTGTATTAGTTCTACATTAAGTTAAGTTCAACTCACTCGGTTATGGTAACCTTATTCGCTCAACTATGGCTCTTTCTATAGCAAAATGCTACTTTACTGTTCGCTCAAATCCAGCAGCCCACTATAGAAAAAGTGCGCAAAGGTAATGAATAAAATCGATACATACAAGAAATGAGATAATTTTTATCTCTTTTTTGTGCATTTTCGGATAAAATGCACGTTGTTGCAGAATTATTCACAACTAATCGTACTGCAAAACGCTCAATATGCTATCATTATACAACTCATTCGCCGTTTCTTGTAGCATAATGGGTGTTATTTGTAATATTTTGCAGAAAGTTTCTTGCCACAGAGGGGCGTGGTGGTAGTAGAGCATTTGTTTTGCCATGGCAAGGGCGTTGTTCTCTTGGTTCTCGGCTGAGATAGCCATTTGTCCTTGCAGTTGCCGGATGGCACGATGCAACTGCATCGAGGTAAGAGGAGTGTCACGCAGGTGCTTCAACTCGTTCAGACACAGGTCGATACATTCGTCTTTGTGCCGTGGCTCGCACGCCAAATAGATGTTCCAATAGCCTGTATCGCTGAGGGGCGTGTATTGCGACTCAATGGTATAGACCAGTCCGCGCTGCTCACGCAGGCTGAGGTTGAGGCGCGAAGACAGACTGCCGCCACCGAGGATATTGTTGAGCAGATACATAGTGAGTTGCTTCGGGTGTCCTATCGCGTACGCGCGCGCGCCTATCATAACGTGCGTCTGGTGTGTATGGCGGCGGTAAGTGACGGTGGTTGGCTCGGAGTTCTCTCGGTATTCTCTCGGTAAAACAGGGGTAATGTCGGGGGATACAGCGGGCAGGTTGCCCAACTCCTTTTCGGCAAATGCGACCACCTGTTTGGATGGGATGTCGCCCAAAACGAACAGCACCATACGCTCGGGACGGTAATGCGTTTGCATCCATGCGAGAGGCGTGGCGGGCGATTGGGCAATCCGGCGGAGTGTCTTTTTGGTTCCGAGAATGGGCATTGCGAGAGGGTGTCCGTTGAAGATAAGGCTCTCAAAATCATCGTAAATGAGTTCGCTCGGAGAGTCGTTGTAACTCTCTATCTCGTCGTAGATGACGGTCAGTTCCTTGTCCGTCTCACGCTTCGGGAAAGTGGGGTGCAGCACCATATCGGCTATCAGGTGGAGTGTGGCACGCCAATGTCCGCGCAGCGTGGCGGCATAGAAAGTGGTCTCCTCTTTGGTGGTGTAGGCATTGATTTCGCCGCCTATGCCCTCTATGCGGTTGATGATTTGGCGTGCGGTGTAGTGTTCGGTGCCTTTGAAGACGCAATGCTCGATGTAGTGTGCGATGCCGTTCTGCTCGGGCTGCTCGTGGCGGGTACCTGCACCAACCATAATACCCACGTAAGCCACCTCCGATGGCAATGTGCGGTGCACTATCCGCACACCGTTAGGAAGAGTGTGGTAAAACGTTTCTATCATAAGGTGTTGTCTTTGTGCGCTTTGGGTACAACGAAACCGACCACTATGCACCCAATGATACCCGCCACCCCCACAATGCAGCGCACGGCAGTGGAGTGGATGAAGAATACGATGGAGATGGTTACCATAGCGGTCATGAGTGCGATTATCATAAGGCGTTTGGAGAGCGTCAGCCCGCCACGCGCCGTATAGTCGCGGATGTATTTGCCCAAGAAAGAGGATAACAGCCACTTCTGCAGACGCGGTGAACTGCGGTAGAAACACCACGAGGCAAGTAAGACAAAGGGTGTGGTAGGCAACCCAGGGACTACCACGCCGATAGCCCCCAGAATGGTGGACAGGCAGCCTGCGGCAATCAGTATGTAAGACTTATATCCGGAAGTCATATCACAAATCGAAGCGCAAAAGTACAATAAATTTTGCAAATAGGCAACTACGTGGATAGTCAGAGATGGGCGTACCTGTGCCGATAATGATGTCTATATGAGTCACTCCAGATTGCAAGGTGCGGTGGACAGTGCGGGTATCTTGGGGAAGGGGGTGGCAGAAAGTTTCTGTCGTAGAGCGAGGGTTAGAGGGTGGCGGCGTAGTAGTGGAGGATGCGGAGGCGGAAGATGTAGTTGTAGTAGGCTTGGAGATAGGCGGATTGGGCTTGGAGGCAGGTGTTCTTGGCTTCACGGTATTCGTAAGAGGTGGCGCGGCCGGCGTCGTACTTCTGCTCGGCATAGCGGAGGGCTTCGCGGGCGGAAGACTCGGACTTCATGGCACTGACCTGCTCCTGTTGCGCCGCCAAGGCGTTGTAATACGCCTGGTCTATCTCTTTGCGCAGGTCTTTCTTCTGCTGCTCAAGGTCAAGGCGTGCGTTCTCTACGGCAAGCCGCTGACGACGCACCGCCGTGGTGGTCTGCAGGCGGTCGTAAATGGGTACGCTGAGACTCAGACCCACAGAGGAACTGAAGTTGTCGCCCATCTGCTGCCCAAACTTGTCGTTCTCCGCGCCTTGCATATCGTAGTAGCCCGTACCGACAGAGGCTCCCGCAGAGATGGTGGGCGAGTAGGCGGCTTTATACCCTTTCAATGCGCTTTCGTTGGCTTGGATTGTGTATTCGAGTGCGCGTATCTCGGGTCGGTAGGCGAGTGCCTGCTGATATACATCGTCGTTGCTTGGCAGGAGCCCGCCTTGCAGTTCTTCGGGGTCCGGCTCGACGATGTCGAACCGGTTGCAGTCGGTGAGTTCGATGGCTTGGGCAAGGTCGAGGAGGGAGAGATTGAGGGTGCTACGCTGCTGAATGACAGCGAGTTCCTCCTTGGCGGCTTGTGCCTGCAAGGACAGCAGTTCGCCTTCGGCAAGGCGTTGTGCGGCTACGAGTGCGGAGTCTCGGCGGAGTTTGATTTGTGTGTCTTCGAGTTGGTTTTCCGCTACGCGGAGTAACTGTTTGTTGAGCAATACCTGCAGGAACATCGTGGAGACGTTCATCTTGATTTTCAGTCGGATAGCCTCGAGGTCGGCTTCGGATGACTGCATGGCTGCTTTCGCCTGGTCGATATTGTACTTCATCTGCAAGCCGTCGAAAAGGACGAGGTTCGCGGAGAGGTTGAAGGAGGTTTGCGAAGAGTTTTGCGGTCGGCTGATATTGTCCGCGCCCGTGGAGCGTCCGAAGACCCAACTCTGTCCGACATAGCCGCTGATGCTCGGCGAGATGTTCGCTTTCGCCTGCGTGTATTGCAGCCGCTGGGAAGCGTATCGGTTGCCCTGCATACGGACAGAGAGACTGTTGGTCAAGGCGGAGTCTATACAATCAGAAAGGGTAAGTAATGTGACACCTGCACCAGACTCCCCCAACCTCCTCAGAGAGGGGGCTTGCTGAGCATCACTGACTCCCCCAAGCCCCCTCAAAGAGGGGGATGATTGAGCAGAGATACCTATTGAGATTAGTAAGAATAGTATATATATAGGTCGCTTCATTGTCGGTGGTTTATTTGTTGTTTTTATTGAGCCCCCTCTTTGAGGGGGTTGGGGGAGTCGGGAGTTCCTCTGTTATTTCTGATTACCCCTGATTATATCACCCTTTTTGAGTCCGCCGATGACTTCGATGTTCATGCCGTCGGAGAGTCCGGTGGTGATGGCACGGCGGTCGAAAGTCTGCGCGACAGTGTCGGTGAAGAGTTGGACAAAGGCTTGGTCGCCCTCCATCTCCACGGCGGATTCGGGTATGGAGAGTACGCCAAGTCGCTCGGCAAGGACAATCTCGGCATTGGCACTGTAGCCCGCGCGGATAACGACGCTGTCGGGAATGGATGCCGCGCCCTTGATTTCGAACATCATGGCTCCGTTCTGCTCGGTGCCTTTGGGCGAGATATACTCAAGGCGCGCGGAGAAGCGTTGGTCGTTGAGGGCTCCGATGATTAAGTCCATGCGCATACCCTCGTGCAACTTGCCCACCTCGGTCTCGTCGATATTGCCGACGAAAAGGAGGTCCTGCATATCGGCGACGGTGGCGATGGTGGTGCCGTCGTTGAAGGTGTTGCTCTGGATGACCGAGTTGCCGACTTTGACGGGGACATTGAGAATGGTGCCCGTGATTGTGGCACGGACTATGGTATTGGTAAAGCCCTTTGCGTCAGCCTTTTGCGCTACTCCGTCGCGGGTGATACTGAGGTTGTCGATGGCGGCTTGCAGTTCCTCTTGGTCGGAGGCGTAACGCAGGCGCGAGGTCTCGAAAGTCTCCTGCGCCACCACGCCCTGTGCAAGCAGCGAGGAGTCGCGTTGATAGACCTTGCGCGAATTGTCGACGTTGTATTGTGCGAGACGAACCCGCGACTCGGCAGCGTTGAGTTGGCTCATGTCGGGAATGACCTTTATCTTGGCAATGGCATCGCCCGCCTTGACCTTGTCGCCCGCCTGCTTGTAGAGTTCGGCGATGATACCGGAAATCTGCGGTTTGATTTCGACCTCGTCGCGGGGTTGCACCTTGCCCGTGACGATGGTGCGCTTCTGTATGTCGCCCGTGGTGACGGTGATTTGCTCGTACACGACGGGTTCGGGTCGCGAACGCTGCCACAACCAGATGAAGACACCTGCCACGAGAATGGCAATGACCGAGAGGATAATCCACTTGCTTGCTTTTTTCATATTGCCTGAGGGGTTGAAATGTTAACTATTGTATATGCGTATCGGTTGCCTATCCCTTGCATAGGGGTTGCTTATCCCTTGCTGTTTGACACGGCTTAATCGCGAGTGGGAAAGCATTGAATTTTAACATAGTTTGCATATTTCTTCGGGTTGGGTAGCATCGTATCAAATGGACGGTGTGATGATGACACGCCAACCTCCGTTGGGCTGCCGCTCGACGTAGTTCTTGTCGATTAGTTGGGTCAGCAGTTTGCGTACGGCGGTTTTGCTGATGCCTATCTCCTGTTGCAGTTCGTCCTGCGTGAGGGTCGGGCGTGTCTGCATAAGTCGCAGTATAGCCGCATAGTTGGGGGTTCGGAACTCTATCATCTGCCCATCGTACCACCACGTGTTCTCGTTGCGTCGGGTGACGAAGAGGTAGTCGTTGTACACCTCCGTTGCCACGACTCCCTGAAAGTAACGCAGGAAGGGGGCAATGTCGGTGATGCCTGCGCGCGCGCCGTCGCTCGGGGAGGAGCCGACGAACAAGTCCGTCTGGTGGAGTGCCTCCAAATAGTCCTGCTTGAGGCGGCTGCGCACCACTATCATAGGCAGTCCGTGGCGCGCAAGGATGTAGTTGACCATCAGGCGTGCGATGCGCCCGTTGCCGTCCTCGAAAGGATGGATGCGGATATAGCGATAGTGGAAGAGGGCTGCCAACTCGACGGGCGTGAGTTTGCCTGCCTCTTCGGCGGCGTTGTACCAATTGACGAGGTCGGTCATGAGGGCGGGCGTCTCCTCGGGCGAGGCGTAGTCAAAACGGTCGCCGTAGCGGGTGATGACCGAGTTGGGGCGCGTCTTGTACTGCCCCGCGTGTATGACGTAGGAGGTTTGCAAGCCCGTGGGCAATTGGCGACAGGCGGTGTAGTCCTCGCGCAGAAGGGTTTGGTGGAGGGTGCGAATGAAGGTTTGGGTGAGAGGCATATCACGAAGGGTAGCCTCTTCGGTCATCATACGGAGCCCGACGTTGCTTGCCGTCATCTCCTGCACGTCGCGCACGGTGGCTTCGCCGACGACCTTGCCGAAAAGCAGAAGGATTTCGGTCTGACCATAGGTGAGGGTGTTGCCCTCGATGTGGTTGCTGTTGTAGTTGTAGTCAATAGTGAAGCGGCGGCTAAGACGCTCTTTGTCCCTGTCGGAGAGGGGCTGAATGTCCTGCCACGCTTGGAATGCCTTTTTGAGAGTTACCTGCTGCATGATGCGGTTATGCTAAATGGTTACACACGTGTAACCATTTTACTACAAAAGTTGTGCCATAATGTGCAAGAATTGCGGTTGCGGGTGTATTATATGGTTGTTTCGGAGTCATTCTTCGCTGAGGGCTTCAATGGGTTTGATGGCGAGGGCACGGGAGGCGGGGAGGAGTCCGGCGAGCAAGCCAATGAGTATCAGCAGGATGAGGGCTCCTACCGCCACGGAGAAACTGACCTGCATGGTGCCGAACATCTCGTTGTCCTTCAGCAAGAAGCCTGCCAACTGCACCACGCCGACGCCAGCCACGATGCCGAGGACCCCCGCAAGGAACGTGAGGAGGGTGCTCTCTGCCAGTATCTGACGGACGATGACGCGCGGGCTTGCCCCGAGGGCGCGGCGGATGCCAATCTCTTTGGTGCGCTCGCGGACCGTGACCAGCATGATGTTGCTGACACCGACGGCACCCGAGATGAGCGTGCCGATGCCGACCAGCCAGATGAGAATGGAGAGTCCGAGCATCAGGGATTGGTTGGCCTTGAACTGCTCCTCGATGTTCATAGACCACGTGGCGCGTTGGTCGTCGGGCGCAACGGAATGGAGTTGCTTCAGGGCGGTGGTGAGTTCGGTTTCGACCTGTGCGGCGGAGACTCCGGACTTGGCAGTTGCCATGACCATGTGGATAGTCTCGCCGAAGTGATACGTCTGCTGGAGGGTTGTGATGGGCAGGACGACTTGCTCGTCGGGGTGCCCGCCGATGTATATGTCCGTCGTGGCTTTGCGGCGCACGCCGATAATGCGATACTGGATACTGCCCACACGGAGCATACGCCCCGTGACATCGCCGCCCTCGGGGAAGAGTTCGCGATAAACACGGTTGCCGATGACGCAGACTTTGCGGCGCTCGCCGAGGTCGATGTCATTGACATTGCGCCCGTAGAGGATGGGTATGTAAAAGACCTTGGGGAAGTCGGGGGACACACCGATGATGCTATAGGAACCTTTGCGGTCGCCGTAGCGGACGTTGTTCTCCCACTCGCCTTTGATACTGACAGCCGAGACGACATCGGCACTCGGGGCTTCGCGGCGGAGGACGGGAAGGTCGCTATTGACGATGTCCCATTGGCGACCTTTCTGCAGACCTTTATAGGGCAGGCTCGTGGTGGAGGTGCCGATGAAGACGGAGTTGGTGGCGAACCCCTTGACATGCGACCAAACGGCGGACCGGAGCGAGTCGCCCACCGCAACCAACGCCAGCAGAATCATCATGCCCCAGAAGACGCCGAAGCCCGTGAGGAGGCTGCGGGAGCGGTTCTTGGAGATGGTAGCCCATATTTCGTTGAAGAAGTCCATTGGTTGTTTGTTGAGGGTTGAGAGTTGAGGGTTGAGAGCAGTCGGGAAGTGGGAAGTTTGTAGTTTTTGCACGTACTGCTCTCTATTCTTCACTGCACTAATCTCTAAACTCTAAACGCTAATCCCTATTTATCTCTCATTGCTTCTATGGGTTTGATTCTCATTGCTTTGCGGGCGGGTGTGGCACCTGCTATCGCGCCAATGACGATGAGTATTGCCAACGCCAGCAGCACGGCACCGATGTCCACGGTGGGGTTGACGATGAGTTGGTCGTCGCCTCCGTCGGGTCCTAAGATACTGCTGACCAGCGACATGACACATATACCGAGGAGCATGCCTATCGCGCCGAAGAGCGTGGTGATGGCAAGGGCTTCGCCCACGACCGATGCCATGATGGTGCGGGGCGGTGCGCCGAGTGCCTTGCGGATACCGAGTTCGCGGGTACGCTCGCGCACCGACACCAGCATGATATTGCTCACGCCCACGGCACCCGACATGAGTGTGCACAGCCCTAACAGCAAGATAAACAGGCGGATAGCGTCCATTATCTTGTTCTGCTCCTCGATGGCTTCCTCCTGACTCCATACGCCTACCGCCTCGGGGTCGGTCTCGTCGAACTGCATGAGTGGGGCGAGGGTGTGCTTGATGAGGTGTTCGATGTTGCGGGTGCCGCTACGCATGGTGACGCACATCTTGTCGAACCGGTGGTCGGTGCTGAAGATGACCCGGTGGGTGGAGAACGGGATGTACACCGTTGCACCGCGCCAACGGTCGCCATTGAGGCAGATACCGATGACGCGGAAGTTGATGTTGCCGATACGCACAAACTGCCCGAGTATGCGGTCGGGCGTGGTGGCAAGCGACTCTACGGCACGGGAGTCGAGGACGATGACCTTCTCGCGGTTGTCGAGGCTGTTGAGGAAACGCCCTGACTGTATGTCTTTCTTGAAGATACGGTAGTAGTCCTCCTCCACGCCCATGACGTTGATAGACACCGACTGGTCGCCGAAGACGATGTTGAGGTTGCTCGAATAGGTGTTGACGATACGCGAGAAAAGTTCCACTTCGGGCAGGCTCTTCACGGCTTGCGCCTCGCGCTCGGTGAAGTAGAGACGGCGGTACTTGGGCAGACCTTTGTAGGGCACGGACGTCCACATTGTCCAGATATCCACGGAGTTACGGAGACCGGAACCGTAGTTCGCCATTATGCCGTTCTCGAGTCCGTTGCTGATGCCGAGCAGCACCACGAGGATGAAGATACCCCACGCCACCGCAAAGCCCGTCATGGCGGTGCGGAACTTGTTGCGCCTGAGCGACTCCCATATTTCGCGAAGCAGGTCCATTGTTTTAGTTTGGTGTTGAGGGTTTAGAGTTGAGAGCAGTTTTTAAGTGGTGAGTTTTAAGTAGTTGCACGTACAACTTTTCGCTCTCCACTGCACTCAACTCTCAACTTTCAGTCTCTATCATGCCGTCCTTGATGTGGATAATGCGGTTGGTGGTGTCGGCGACGGACTGCTCGTGGGTGACGATGACGGTGGTGATGCCCTCGGCGTTGAGTTGCTTGAACACCTCCATCACCTCGACGGTGGTCTTGGAGTCGAGGGCACCCGTCGGCTCGTCGGCAAGCAGCACCTTCGGTTGCGCCACGATGGCACGGGCGATGGCTACACGCTGACGCTGACCGCCCGACATCTCGTTGGGCAGGTGCATTGCCCAAGCCGTCAGCCCCATACGCTCCAATTGCTCCATCGCCATGCGGTGACGCTCGCGGCGCGGCACGCCCTTGTAGTAGAGCGGCAACTCCACGTTCTCGACCGCTGTCTTGAAATTGAGCAGGTTGAAACTCTGGAATACAAAGCCTATCAACTCGTTGCGCAACCGTGCGCCCTGCGTCTCGGTGAGGTTTTTGATGAGCCGCCCCGCGAGGTAGTAGTTGCCCGAGTCGTAGTTGTCGAGGATACCTAATATATTAAGGAGTGTCGATTTGCCCGACCCCGACGCGCCCATGATGGACACGAACTCGCCGTCGGCGATGTCGAGGTTGATACCCCGCAGCACGTGCAGCGCATTGGGCGTGGCGGGGTTGTAGGTCTTGTGGATGTTCTCTAAGCGAATCAAGATTGTTGCTGTTTGGTTTGCGAGTCCAAAGGTAAGAAATGATTTGAATATATGCAAATAATCCATGTATGATTACTTGATGTTTACCGCTTAATCACATACTAATATCATACTAATCACATACTAATCACATACTAATGGCATACACTTAATCCGAGACTGAGCGGAAAACAAAAAGAGGATGCCTAAGTTTGTCAGGCAACCTCTTTTGGGGAAACAGTCTCTATTTGCGGGTGGGTAATACCTGCACCCTACGGGACTATACGGTTTTCTCTACGTTCCACATGAAGGCGCGGACACCGACCTCTTTGTTGCGGAGGTCGAGTTTCTCGACGGACTCGAGAAGCACATCCACCTTGTCGTCGTCCACTACGGTGATGACGCAGGAGTTCATCTCGGGCCATGTGTGGGTGCCTCGGCGGGGTTCGCCGTCGTGGGAGCCGCGCCCCTGCACCTGCTCGAACATCGTGAAACCACGTATTTCCAATACATCAAGCATATACTCCACACGCTCGGTGTTGGCTTGATTGAATACTATCATTACTGCTTTCATATACAATTTAGAGATTAGGGGTTAGAGATTAGGGATTAGGGATTAGGGTTCTCCTCTTTCTTCACTTTGATGTCCATAAAGATAAAGTTCTCACGTACTTTCTTGAGTTTGTTGCGGTCGTCGTGCCTTGATATTGCGCCATATAGCACAGGCACGATGTACAAGGTAAGGAACGTGGAGACGGTGAGACCGCCGATGACGACGATACCCAGCGGTTGCCACATCTCGGCACCTTCACCGGAACTGACAGCCATAGGCACCATACCGAGGATGGTGGTGAAAGCGGTCATAAGGACAGGACGCAGACGGCTTCGTCCGGACATCTGAATAGCCTCGTTGAGTTCGTGCCCACGCTCGCGCATAAGGTTGATATAGTCCACCAGCACGATACCGTTCTTCACTACGATACCTACCAGCAGCACCAGTCCCAAGGCACCAATCATATCCAACGATGTGTGTGTCATCCACAGTGCCAGTACCACGCCGGAGAGAGCGAACGGTACAGCCATCATGATAATGGCGGGTTTGGAGAAGGACTCGAACTGACTTGCCATAACGATATAAACCAGCATAATGATAAGCAATCCGAGCCAAATCATATTGCCGAAGGTCTCCTGCTGGTCTTCGTAGTCGCCGGCGATGCTTGCACTATAGCCTGTAGGAATGTCGAGTTGCGGGAACACTTTCGCCTCAATCTGCTGTGCCAACTCACCCATAGAGGTGTTGTAGGGCGTGATTTTCACCGTCACGATACGCTGACGCGATTTGCGCTCGATGGTAGGCGGTGCCCAGTACTCGCCGATGGAGCATACCTCCGACAGTTTGACGGTGCTGCCTGTGGCAGTGGGGATAGAGAGGTCGAGAATGTCGGATATAGAGTTGCGGTCATCCTCTTTGAGGCGCACGCGTATGTCGTACTCCGAGCCGTCCTCCTTGAGGTATCCGCACGCCATACCGTTCACGCGGTTGCGCAGATAGGTGGAGATGGTGGCGGAGGTGAGACCGAGGCGCGAAGCCTTCTCTTTGTCCACGATGATTTTGATTTCGGGTCGGTCGTCCTCACGCGAGATATTGATGTCTCGCGCACCGGGCAGTTCTTTGCACTGCTCTTTGATCTGCTGTGCGAGTTGGTTGGTGAGGTCGAAGTCGTAGCCGTAGATCTCCACATCGACGGTGGAACTACTACCGCCGCCCATACCGCCGCTGACGGCCGCCTGGTAGTCGGTGATTTCGGGATAGGTAGCCATCTCCTGACGCAGCACTTCGGCTATCTCCCAGATAGAGCGTTTGCGCTGCCATTTTTTGTTGCAGCGGATAGTCATCGATATCTTGTTGTTCATCGTGGAGGAGAACATTGCCGAGATGGTGGCATCGTCGTTGCTACCTGCCGAGGTGCTAATCAGTTCGATCTCAGGCACCAACTCCTCGAAGCGCGTCTCGAGACGGCGGGCGGTCTTGAGGGTCTCCTCGATACGTGTACCGCGCTGCAGTTCCACGGTTACGGACAGACGTCCGTTATCCTGCTGCTGCATGAAGTCGGTTCCCACCTTGCCCAAGGCAAACGGCAGAATCGACAGCACGAAGAATGTCAGCAATATGCCCACTGTTATCCATTTATGGCGCAAGCACCAGCCGAGTGACCGCGCATAGAGTTGGTCAATCTTATCGAGCAGGCGCACCACGGTGCGGTCGTACCACGTTTTCTTGTCAGCATCTTCAATGAGGTTGCCGTTCTCGTCCACATGCACCTTGCGGGGCTTCAGCAGGCGCGAAGCGAGCATAGGTGTCAGCGAGATAGCCACCAGCGTGGAGGTACAGCAGACAATCGTTACAATCCAGCCCAGCGACTTGAACATGATACCTGCCATACCGCTCAGCATAGTCAGCGGCACGAACACAGCCACCAGCACGAGGGTCGTCGCAATGACGCTGACCCACACCTCGTTGGTCGCATAGATAGACGCTTCGCGCGGGCTCTCGCCACGCTCCACGTGGCGGGTGATATTCTCCAAGACCACAATCGCATCGTCCACCACCATACCGATAGCAATGGTCAGGGAGCAGAGCGAGATGATGTTCAGACTGGAGTCCGCCATCTTCAGATAGATGAACGCCACAATCAGCGCAATAGGAATAGTGATTGAGATGATGAGCGTGGCACGCCACTTGCCGAGGAAGAACAGCACCACCAGCACCACAAACAGCAAGGCGTACAGCACCGATTCCTCCAGCGAGTTGATGGAGTTCTGGATATTATCCGACGAGTCGTAGATCTGCTCTATCTTCACGTCGGCGGGCAACTGCTTCTGTATCTTGTCGAGTTCTTTCTTCACATCGCGGCACACCTGCACGGTGTTTGCGCCGGTCTGCTTTGCCACAATCAGACGCACCGC
>DJSG01000051.1:0-45915 GCA_002440265.1 Bacteroidales bacterium UBA6340
ATTTTGATGCGGTTGCCCTGTTCATATAGGAGTAGATTTGCGTATTCCGAATAAAAGTTGTAATTTTGCGGGCGGTATTGGTGTTCCTTGAGAAAGGTACAGGTGCCAATGTGGGGTGATACAGGCGGGGGTGAATAAGTTGAATGTCCTTGTTTATGAGGGGATTGCCGATGATGTGCATAAGGCGTATACAGCAGGTGCATCGGGTATGCATCGGGCATATAGCGGACATCTATCGGGTATGCGTGAGGGGTTAGGAACAGGGAAGAAAAGTTTTGTTATGGCAAAAAAGAAACCGTATTTAGACAATGAGGGGAGGGCTTTACCCTACCCGTGGTTGATTAACACTGTACTGTTCTTGGTAGGCGGCAGTCAGACAGTACGTTTGAAGTTCTGGAGCCGTCATCCGCGTCAGGCTGCGGAGCGCACTTTGCGCGACATTCTGGCTATCTCGCGCGACACAGTCTATGGGCGCGAACACCATTTCGACATCATTCTGTCGGCATCCAATGCCGAAGACCTGTTCCGACTGTACAGGCAGTATGTACCTGTGAATGACAGTTTTGAGACGTTGCGCCCGTATGTGGAACGCCACAAGAACGGTGAGGAGAACGTACTCTTCCCGGGTAAGCCGGACATGTACGCCACTACCTCAGGCACTACGAGTGAGCCCAAGTGGGTGCCGATGACGCACAAGTATCTGAAAGATGTGTATGGCAAGATGTCTCACATCTGGACATGGAACTTTGTGAAACACCGTGACCGTATCTTCGGCGGGCATATCTTCCCCATTGTAGGCAAGGAGGTGGAGGGTTACGCACCCGACGGCACGCTGTACGGCAGTGTGAGCGGTGTATTGGTGCGTGACATACCTGCCATTATCAAGAAGCATTACACGGCTCCCGCCTGCGTGATGTCAATAGCCGACTACGGGGCACGCAACTATACGCTGATGCGTATGGCGATGCAGCACAGGGATGTAACGTTGTGGGCAACTGCCAACCCCTCGACTATCCTCGAACTTATGCGTACCGTGGACGAGAATGCCGAAGAACTGATAGAAGACATCAAGTGCGGTACGCTGAGTGCAAACTTTGAAATATCGGACAATATCCGCGAGGAGTTGTATCCGTATATCCAAGCCAACCCCGAGCGTGCGGAAGAGTTGAGCAGGATACTGCGCGAGAAAGGGCGGCTGCTGCCTAAGGACTTTTGGCCGTGGTTGCAATACCTCAGCACATGGAAATGCGGCAATACGAAGATATATATGGAGAAGTACATGGACGACTTCGATTGGGATAAGACCTATTACCAGGAATTAGGCTATATCGCCACGGAGTGCCGCTTCGGGTTTGCGCTGGACGAGAGCAACGAGTCGGTGCTGTTCCCGCAGTTCCATTACTATGAGTTCGTAGCCGAAGACGAACTGGATAGTCCGAACAAGCACTTCCTTCAGATAGACGAGTTGGAACAAGGCAAGAGGTATTGCGCTTATGTAACGACCTATTCGGGACTGTTCCGCTATAATATGAACGACCTTGTGGAGGTGGGAGGCAAGTACTACAACACGCCTACGGTACACATGGTGTCGAAGGTGAACGGCATTGTCTCGATGACAGGAGAGAAGTTGTATGAGCCTCAGTTCATAGAAGCCGTACATGAAGCCGAGAAAGAGACAGGGATAAAGACCAAGTTCTTTGTAGGCTTCGCCGAGGTGCAGGACAGCCGCTACCACTTCTACTATGAGTTTGAGAATGAGAACATAACGCAAGAGCAGGCGGACGAGTTCACCAAGATAGTGGATAAGAAACTGTGCGAGATGAATATCGAGTACGAAGCCAAAAGGGCATCGTTCCGTTTGCACGAACCTCAGGCACATATACTGCTGAATAACGCTTATGCTCGGTTCAAGGCTGCGTGCCTGCGCGACGGGTTCCGAGACGGGCAGTTCAAGTTCAATCTGCTGATGCAGGACGAGAAGCGCAGGGACAAGTTCTCGTTGATAGAGCGGTTGTCCACCCAGATTCTGGAGCAAGCCAATGCTATCGATGACGCTGTGCGGGAGCGCAAGCAACGCCGTCTGAAGCAGAAACAAGAGCGCAAGACGGGCAAACTGATACACAGTGCAAGCCCTGCGCAACGCAAAGAGAACAAAGAGACAAAGGCAGAGCAGAAGGCTGCCGCGGAAGCCGAGCGGTTAGCCCAAGAGGCTGCTATGGCAGCACAGAAAGCAGCACAACCCAAGGTGGAGGAACCCGCACAGGTAGCGCAACCTATGAAGGAAGAACCGAATAAAGAAACACAAGCATGAACAAACGATATGAAGACCTGAAAGTGGCGGATGGCGTATATGTGCCGAAACCACAGATGGACTATCCCGAAGATGACCCGTACCTGCACCTGGTGAATGCCCCACAGGACAGGGAGATGACGATAGACGAACACTATCCGTATTTGGACGACAGACCACTGACACGCTTCAACCATTGGTGGGCTTACGGACTGATACTGCATTTCTGCTTGGGGGCTTATCTGCGTGTAAAGATGGGGTTGCGTATCCGTGGGCGCGAGGTGTTGAAGAAGTACAAGAAAGAGTTGCAGGGCGGTGCGATAACCATTGCCAACCACATGTTCCGACTTGACTGCCCGTGTGTGTTGGTAGCCGTGAAGGCGAAGTGTACGACACGGATACCCATGTTCGCACCCAACTTCAGGACAAAAGACAGTTTCTTCCTTCGTGTGGTAGGGGGTATTCCAATCCCCGAGCCGAGTGCGGGAATGAGTGCTCAAAAGAAGTTCAACAAAGCCTTTGACGAGTTTCACCGGCGCGGATGGTGGTTCCATATCTTTCCTGAGAGTTGCCGCTGGGATATGTACAAGCCGTTGCGTCCCTTCCAGAAAGGTGCGTTTACGATGAGTTACCGCTACAACATGCCGTTGCTGCCGTGCGTGATAAACTACAGAGAACGAAAAGGTATATATCGGTTGTTCGGTCCGAAGGATTTGCCACTACTGACGGTAACTATCGGCGAGCCTATCTTCCCCGATACCACCCAACCGAGGAAAGATGAGGTGGCACGGCTCCGAGAGACCGCACACGCTCAGATGACCGAGATGGCGGGAATAATACACAATACGTGGCCGACGGTGTGGGGAAACCTATGATAAGTAATAGGTAATAATTAATAGTTAATAAACCTGACTGATATATGAAGAGATTGTTTTTGATAATGATGGTGTGGATGGTGCCGTTAGTGTGCGTGGCGGAGACCAGGGCTGCGCGCGACACGCTGAGGCACGAAGTGCGAGTGGGGTGGGGCGATCCGATATTTGAGACGGCGATGTTTCATGCCAAGCCTACCACCAACCTCAATACCGACCATTACCGCTATACGGGTCACCTGTTCGCAGAGTATCAGTACAGGTGTTGCTACTGGTTCTCATTCGGCGGCATTATAGACTACGACCAAGTGAATTGGCGTGTGTTGCGCGAAGGCGACAACGCACCCGACCATTACTACGTAAACTTGATGTTTATGCCTTCGGTTAGGTTCACGTATCTCCATTCGGAGTGGGTGAATGTCTATTCCGCTTTGTTTGCGGGACTGAATATCAATACCGGTACTGAGGAGAACTTTCGCGGCGAGAAGACTCGCTGCGCGCCTGCGTTTGGAGTGACGCTGTTGGGCTTGTCAGTGGGACGCGAGCATTGGTTCGGTACAGCAGAGTGGGGGGCTGTGAGTGCCTTCAATGACATGTATGAAATCTATAAGTTGAACGCCCGCATACTGACAGTGTCGGTGGGCTATCGTTTTTGAGATATGAAAAGAAAGAATCTGTTTTGCATAGTATTGGGCGTGCTGCCCATGATGGTGAGTTGCTCTCACGGAGATGTAGAATGGGACAATAAGGCTTACAACTGCAAGGTGAAAAAAGCCTACACGGTGCTGAACGAGAGCGATGAGGATATGTCGAATGTGCCATGGGACACCTACGAAGACCAATGCCTGAACGATGACATACCGAGCAATGACAAGGATACAACAAACGGCAAGGCACGTGTGAGTCCTATCACTGCGTTGGACCTGATACGTGAGATGGCTGACGGAGTGATTGGCGAGAAAGTGCATCAAGTGGCGGTGAAATACAGGAGTGTGGATGTGAACGGAGATTCGATAGATGTGTCCGGCAAAGTGTTTTATCCCAAGGACGGTAAGATACGCAATGTGATACTCGCCAGCCACTATACGATAGGGGCTGACCGTGAGGCTCCGAGCCAGACCTATAGTTTTGAGGGCATCTTCGCCGCCTACGGCTACTGCGTGGTGGCAGCGGATTATATCGGTTTTGGCGTGTCGAGAGACAAGGTGCACCCGTATCTGCAAGCGGAAACGTGCGGGCGCAATGTGATAGACATCGCCCGTGTGGCAATGACCATGATAGCCGACAGAAGGTTGCAGTTGCAGTCGGACGAGATAATCCTGTTCGGTTACTCGCAGGGGGGTGCTTGTACGATGCACGTGCTACGTATGTTGGAGACCTATCCCGAATATGCCAACGAGTTCAAGATTAAGCAGGTGTATGCGGGTGCAGGTCCGTACGATGTGGCAAAGACATACGATGAGTGTGTGGAGCAAGACGAAACGGGGATCCCTTGTGCCGTGCCGATGATTATTCAGGGCATGTCGCTCGGTATGTCGCCCAAGTTGGACATGTCGTATTTCTTCAAAGAACCATTGCTCAGCAACTATGACGAGTGGCTGAACTCGAAGAAATACACCACCAACGAAATCAATCAGAAGATAGGTACCAACTACCTGCATGACATCCTGACAGAAAACGCCATGGACCGCGAGAAGGAAGAGACGGCGCGTTTCTATCAGGAGTTATTGGAGAACAGTATCCCTGAGAATTTCAAGCCGAAAGCCCCGCTCCATATGTTCCACTCGATGGACGACCAGACGGTGCCGTTTGTGAACTCGCAGTTGATGCAACGCCAGTTCCGTTCGCTGTCCGACGCAGAAGAGATAACAGCAGACGGAAGCGACCCTGTGAACGTCTCATACGACTTCGGGCATTACGGCACTCACATGAGGGGCGCGGTAGTGTTTATCTACAAGACGGCACAGAAATTGAAATAACAGAGTAGGGAGATACGATGATGAAACGATATTTGAGACAAGCGTTGGTGCTGCTGCCCGCATTGCTCGCGTTGGCGGGTTGTGCCAAAGAGGAGGTGGAGGACAGTGCTTTTGAGATAGGCATCACCTATCCGCGGGCAAAGAGTCTGCTGTATGAGGTGATACCCGCGACCAACGACTACTATTACATGTGTGCCGCCGTGCGTGTGGCGGATTACAACCGCCTTGGCGAAGAGGGTGTGATTGACAGTCTGCATGATATGAACAAGGATATGTATCACATCATAAAGACCCTGTACAGGGAATACTTTGACCAGCGTCCGCCATCGTTCCGCGAAACGCTTGAGAATGGTGCGATATACGGCAGTGAATACAATCTTCACCCCGAAACAAACTACTACCTGTGCGTGATGTGCTACAACAAACACAACCGCCCTATCCGGCATATCGTGAAGCAGTCGTTTGCCACCAAGGATTCGTTGGCATCGAGCATCACATTCGATGTGGCGGGATCGGGTACGAAGGTGATAGTGACTCCGTCGAATGACGAGAAGTATTTCTGGGATATTGAGACGAAAGAGGTGATAGATACGCGGTACTATGGTATGCCCGACTATTACTATATGGCGGTGGTGGAGAACTACGAGCGGTACGGATTTATGAACACCATGCTGTCGCAGGGCAAGGAGAGCGCGGACGTGGCGGATATGTACACGCTGCATACGCAGGACACGCTGTATGTGACGGCAGCAGGGTACTATAACGAAACCAACTCGCAAATCGAAGTTTACGAGTTGGTGTATCAAGGCGATAACGGCTTCTCGGTGCGCCGCGTGGAGGACACGTGGACCCTCGACGACGAGGACGCGGAAGAGCAAGCCGCGCGCAGTTGGCTACTTAGACATAATCATGTAGCGCCAAGGCTCAAGCGTTAGCGTGTGGGTGGCATCGAGTGCTACCTTTTTCCCGCACAGACATTGATACTCGCCCGCGTAGTTGCCGATGTTGAGGGTAACGGTCTGCGGTTCGGAGGACATATTCATGATGGCGATAACGGTGTTGTCGCCATATTTTTTGCACTCCAGATGGCGAACGCAAGCGAAGATGTTGGCATTGTCCGCCTCGATGCGCTGCATGGGTGCTCCGAGTTCGTTGCTGAACAAGGCATGGTTGTCGGCACGGAAAGCGTTGAGGTTCTTGTAGACAGCGTATTGCGGTGCATCGGGTACGCGGTCGATGACGTCTTTCTCAAAGAATGCCAGGCGGTGGTGATTGCCACTGATTTGACCCGTGTAAATCATCGGCATACCGGGGACTACGTAGGTGAAGGCAGCGAATAGTTCCGCCCCGTCGCCCATGCGCTCGAACTCTGTGCCGTTCCATGAGTTCTCGTCGTGGTTGCTGGTGAAATTCATACGGATAGCCTCGGGACGGATGGTGGTATCGACTTTGGCGAAGTAGTTCCAAAGGTCGCAGACAGTGTTCTTGCCCTGTGCCACACCGTTCATAAGGTGGTGTAGTTCCCAACCATAGTACATGTCGAATGCCGACTCGGTGAGTTCTTGTGCTTTGGCTTCGTCCTCGGCGAGTGTGAACATGTCGGGGTGCGTCTGGCGGAGTTCTGCCATGGCGTCGTTCCAGAAGTCGGTGGGCACTTCGCCGGCGACATCACAACGGAAACCGTCGATGCCGATAGAGTCCATCCACCAGTGCATGGCTTGCTTCATAGCGGCGCGCATGTCCTGGTTGTCGTAGTTCAGTTTGGCGATGTCGGTCCAGTCGTACTGCACCATGAGGTTGCCGAGGCTGTCGCGGTAGTGCCACCCGTCGTTGAGTGCCCACGGGCTGTCGGGCGCGGTGTGGTTAGCCACCCAGTCGAGGATGACCTTGAAGCCGAGACGGTGTGCCGTGGCGAGGAAATGCTCAAAGTCGGCGCGTGTGCCGAACTCGGGATTGATTTGGCAATAGTCAATGATAGAGTAGTAACTGCCGAGGGTGCCCTTGCGCGTCAGTTTGCCGATGGGCTGGCAAGGCATGACCCAAAGGATGTCGATACCGTTGTCGCGCAGTTCGGGCAGCACGGCTTCGGCAGCGGCAAAGGTGCCTTCGGGGGTGAGTTGCCGCGTGTTGAGTTCGTAGATAGTGGCATCGTACGCATAGTCAGGGTGACGATGTTGGCAGCATTGCTGCGACTTGGTGGTGCAGGACGAGAGTGCCAGCACGCCAAGAGCGAAAATTAAGAGTTTCTTCATTGTTGTTTATGTTTGTTTATTGTCGATGCTTTTGTTATAGGATGCTTATAGGTTGCTTATCCCTTGCGTATCCATTGCTGTTTGACACGGCCGTTATTCGATGATAAGTTTAGCAGATTTTAACCCTTTGGCGGTAGCCGTGAGGGTGCAACTGCCTTCGATGATGGCGGTCAGTTCGCCCGAGAAAGCGTGATGCTGCGGGAGGTGGAAGAGGTCAAGGTTGGCAGCATCGCCGTTGGCAGCCGCCCGGAAGCGACCTGTGCCGCGGGTGGCAAAGCGAATGAGGTGGTCGGCATCGGGGCAGAGGTTGCCGTCGGCGTCGCACACGCGCACGCGTACGAAATGTAAGGTGCTGCCAGCCGTGTCGGTGAGCGGTTCGAGGCTCATCTCGATATGGTGGGGCTTGCCGGCTGTGCGGCGGACGTCCTCACCGTAGGGCGTTACGACGCGCAGTTCGCCCGCCTGCCAGGGTATGCTGTCCCAGATAAGGCGGTAGCGGCGTTGCAGAGCCAGCGGGTCGCCTTGGGCGGCTGCCGCCTCAGCCTGTTCGCGGGTGAGTTTGGTGCGCTTGCCGAGGCTCACGCCGTTGAGGAAGAGTTCGCCCTCGTTGGCATCGGTGTACGCCATGACAGGCACGGTGTCGCCCGCCTGCCGGTTCCAGTGGGGCAGCAGGTGCGTGGTGTGCTCGCGCGTGTTCCACTCGGCGCGGTAGAGGTAGTAGCGGTCCTTGGGAATGCCCGCGAGGTCGATGATGCCGAAGTACGACGAGTGGCTGGGCCATGCGTCGGTGTCGTAGGGCGAGGGCTCGCCGAGGTAGTCGAAGCCCGTCCAGACGAACTGACCGATGGTCCACGGGTAGTCGTCCATGTTGCGGAAATCGTCGTCGGGCAGGTTGCTCCACGGACAGTATTGCAGGTCGTAGGAGGAGCATTGGTTGGTGCGGCTGTTGCCGCCCGGGTGGTCCATATTGGTGATGGTCTCGGTGTTGTCGGGCAGGGCGGGCAGCAGATAGACACCGCGCGAGGAGACGGTGGATGCCGTCTCGCTGCCGAGGACGAGACGCTGCGGGGTGCGTTGGTACGCCTCTTCGTAGCGGTGCGGGCGGTAGTTGAGCCCGACCACCTGCAGGATACTCGCAAAGCCGTTCTCAAGCACGCACGAGACTTGGTCCATGCCCGCCGTGACGGGGCGCGTGCCGTCTTCGCGCATGCAGATGTCCTGCAGCATCTTCGCCACGCGGTAGCCCTGCGGGTCGCATTGGGTGGGCACCTCGTTGCCGACCGACCACATCACGATGCTCGGGTGGTTACGGAAATGATGGAGCATATTCACCATGTCGCGCTCCGCCCACTCGTTGAAAAAGCGGCTGTAGCCGTTGTCGCACTTGCCCCAGTCCCATTCGTCGAAGGGCTCGCACATGACCATGAAGCCCATCTCGTCGCATAGTTCGATGAGTTCGGGCGCGGGCATGTTGTGGGAGGTGCGGATGGCATCGCAGCCCATGTCGCGCAGCAACAGCAGTTGGCGGCGGATGGCATCGCGGCTGACGGCGGCACCCAACGGACCGAGGTCGTGGTGCAGGCAGACGCCCCTGAACTTACGCACCTTGCCGTTGAGCATGAAACCCACGTTGGGCACGATTTGTACACTGCGAATACCAAAGGTTGTAGTGATGTCTTCCTGCCATTCGCTGTTGATATACAGGCTTGTACGTGCATCGTACAGGTGAGGCGTCTCGGGCGACCAGAGGAGTGGGGTGGAGAGGGTGAAGTTCTGCTCTAACGGCAGGTTGTGGCGGACATCGTAGTCGCTGGTGAGCGAGTCCACCACCTCGCCGGTGGTCTTGCTGATGAGCCTCGTGCGGAGGGTGATATGTTTGCCGAGGGCGTTCTCCACACGCGTGCGGAGGTTGACGGATGCCAGTTGGTCGGTGACGTAGGGGGTGGTGATGTGCGTACCCCACACAGGCACGTGCGTGCGTGGCGCGGTGATGAGGTGCACGTTGCGGTAGAGCCCCGCACCCGGGTACCAGCGGCTGCTCTGCTCGCGGTTGCACAGGCGGACGGCGATGATGTTCGGCGCGTCGGTGTGCAGGTAGGGCGTGATGTCGCAGTGGAAAGCGTTGTAGCCGTAGGGCCAGTAGCAGGCTTTCTGCCCGTTGACATACACCTCGGCTTCACTCATGGCACCGTCGAAGAGCAGGGTGTATCGCTGCCGGGTGGTGTCGGAAGCCGCTGCCAGTGGGGCAATCTGCGTGGTGTACCACGCCGTACCCATATAGGGGAGACCGCCCGTGCGCCCCGTCTTCAGCGAGGGGAATGTCTCGCCATTCTGCCAGACGGTGACGTTCTGCAGGTCATTCCGGCGGTCGAAAGGTCCGTAGATGGCCCAGTCGTGGGGGATAATTACCTGTTGCCACGCCTTGTCTGCGGGCGCGGGCATCTGATGGTCGGTCTGCTCAAAGGCGAACTGCCACGAGGTGAGCAGGGTGGAGATGGCAAGAAGAACTATATTCATCGGAACGTAATGTTTATATGTTTACATAATCATACAATAGGTGTACCTTCAATCGCAGACAAAGGTACGATATTTTTGTGGATTGCACAAAAATCTGTCAAAAATATCACCGGAAATCGTATCAAAACAATATGTTACCTATGGTTTCATTAGCACACAAAGACTTCACTGCGTATCAATGCTTTTCCTATTGTAAATAATTATAAGTACATACATTTACCGAGAGAATACCGAGAGAACTCCGAGTGAATAACGGGTAATCACGATAATTGAAATCTGTAATTGTTAAAATATACAATGTGCATTGTCACCTGTTTTCGCACCTGATGGAATGATAGCATATCTCCATCACGGACGAGGCTGTGCAGGAGCCGACCCTGTCCACGCGGCAGGTGTTCCACCTGATACAGGGCGAGCGTATGGCGGACTGCATTGCGGCTCTGGCGCAGGGAGAAGCCTTCGAAGACTACCATTATATCGCCCCTATGGGCAAGGAGGTGTTTCTTGAGACGCGCTTTGCCTACTACACCAACAGCGGACACGTGGACCACCAGTCGGAGTTGTGCTATTTCTTCTGGGGCAGGAACGGTACCCGCAAGCAGTTGCGGCGTGTGGGTGTGACGCAGGGGACGACCACTATCAACGGCGTGTGGTATCGCCGCTTGGCATCGGAAACCGCATTCACAGCCTATACGATGAACTACAACAACGACTATGCCTCGGTGTCCTCCTATACGGAAGGCACGGTGGTGTATGAGTTGCGCATACCCGCTTCGGCGACCTATTCGGGCGAAGAGGTGGTGCTGGCGCGTTTCACGGTGGACTATATGGACCGCAACACCTGCGGTCCCTCGGAGCAGTCGGGGCAGACGCTCATCTCCGCCGACGAGATAGCCGCCAACTACAACGTCATGGCACTGCAGGACTTCAACTTCCGTGTTAATGGAGGGAGAGAAGGGTTTCCAAGGCTTTGAGTGTCAGGCGTGAGAGGGCGTAGTCGTCCAATGAAGAGAGCGGAATGGTAATGGTATCGGGGATGGTGGGCAGAGTATTGACATACTCGATATGGAAACGAGCGTGCAGACGTTGGTGGGAAAGGATGTGTGTGATGTCCGTAACGGGTATGCCGGAGACGGGGAGCAGCCTGTCGGATTCGACAAGGGGGAACTCGTAGAGGTGCTTCCAGATGTCGTTGTCCGTACGTTGGCGGATGAGTGTATGTCGGTCGGGTGTGAGATAAACAGTGTAGTTGAGATAGCGGTCGCGGAGCGTGGTACGCGGTTTGCGCACGGGCAAGAGCGGTACTGTGTGATGCGCATACGCAAGGCAGAACCCTTGCAGCGGGCATGCTTCGCAATCAGGCTGTTGCGGAGTGCAGTAGAGCGCTCCAAACTCCATGATGGCAGAGTTGAACAGGCGCGGGTTGTGCCTGTCGAGCAGTTGGTTGGCAAGGGTGTGGAAATGTCGTTTTCCCAAGGAAGTGTCGAATGCAATGTCGCAGTCGTAAAGCCGTGCGAGTACGCGATAGACATTGCCGTCGAGGGCGGGGTAGGGAAGATTGAAGGCAAAAGAGGCAATGGCTCCTGCAGTGTATTCTCCGACTCCGGGCATAGACAGCAGTGCATGGAAGACCTGCTCCGGCGAGGGTGTGCCGGTGCCAATCACTCCGCCGACGCGCCCTGTGGTGGAGGCAATGAGTTGCGCCGCCCGATGCAGGTTGCGGGCACGTGAGTAGTAGCCGAGCCCCTGCCAGTAGCGCAACACCTCGTCTTCGGTGGCTTGCGCCAATGTCTGCACATCAGGAAAACGGTCCACGAAGCGCAGATAGTACTCCATGCCTTGTGCTACGCGTGTCTGCTGTAGGATAATCTCGGAAATCCAGATGCGGTACGGGTCGGTGGTTTCGCGCCAAGGCAGGATACGATGGCCGGTTTCGTACCAGCGGTACAACTTGTAATATAACAGGTCTGTATTCAAAATTTATATGTGTCTGATATTCAAACGTTCCACAAAGGTACGGAAAAACTGTCAGACGTACAAAAAAAAGCACTTTTTGTGTCTTTTTCTTTTGTAAATCAAAAAAATATCGTACCTTTGCAGTCGGTTTCGGTCTTAGCGAGAGCGAGACCGTGTTTTGGCTTGTAAAAAGTATAACTTATAAAATATCATTTTATTATGACAAAAGCAGAACTGATTAACGCCATTGCTATTAAGACCGGCTACGATAAGCAGACGATTGGCAACGTTGTAGAGACGGCAATGGACAGCATCAAGAAGACGATGGCCAACGGTGAGAATGTGTATCTCCGCGGTTTTGGCAGTTTTATTACCAAGACCCGCAAGGAGAAAGTGGCTCGCAACATCACAAAGAATGTGTCGATTGTGGTTCCCGAGCACAAGATTCCCGCATTCAAGCCCGCTAATGGTTTCATGGAAATTGTTAAATAATTAATTCATAACAACTATGCCAAACGGTAAGAAGCATAAGAGACATAAGATGTCCACGCATAAACGTAAAAAACGTTTGCGTAAGAATCGTCACAAGCACAAGTAGGCTTGGGCGATGCGTGTAACCGCCTTGTGGTGAATCCTGTTTGGGCGCAGACAGGTGTGCTACAAGGCATTTTATTTGAAATACAGAAAGATGAAAAGCGAATTGATTGTGGACGTACGTCCGCATGAGATTGCAATGGCGTTGACAGAAGATGACCGATTGATGGAGGTCAGTTGCGAAGAACGTGGAAAGGACACCTTTGCGGTGGGTAATATCTACTACGGTCGCGTGAAAAAAGTGATGCCCGCGCTGAATGCAGTCTTTGTGGATGTAGGCTGTGAAAAAGAGGCTTTTCTACACTACTTGGATTTAGGAACAGATTTCTTGACGATGCAGAAGTATGTGAGCCGTGTGGTATCCGACCGCCGTCACATACCCGAGATGCGCAAGCAAGAACGCCAACCCGAATGTACCAAAGAGGGCCGTATAGCCGACTATCTGAAAGTGGGTGATACGCTGTTGGTGCAGGTGACCAAAGAGCCGATAAACTCCAAAGGTCCTCGTGTAACCGCCGAGATTTCCATTACGGGGCGCAACTTTGTGTTGATGCCGTTTATGGATAAGGTGTTGGTTAGCAATAAGATAAAGCGAGAGTCGGAGCGAGGCAGGCTGAAGCAGTTGGTGCAATCCATCAAGCCGCAAGGGTATGGCGTTATCGTCCGTACCGTGGCAGAAGACAAGCGTGTTGCCGAATTGGACAACGAGTTGCGCCTATTGGTGAAGCGTTGGGACGATTGTGTGCGCACGCTGCAAAAGAAAGAGCCCGTGAGTCTCGTGAGCGAGGAACTGGGTCGCACCTTAGGTCTGATACGTGATGTGTTCTCACCCGATTTTGAGAGTATCTATGTCAATGACAAGGATACGTACGAGGAGATAAGCCAATACATCGAACTGATTGCTCCCGAGTCGCCCAAAGTGGTAAAACTGTACGAGGGCGAGCAACCGATATTCGACAAATTTGACATCACCCGTCAGATGAAGACCGGTTTGGGACGCACGGTAGGTTTCAAGAAAGGCGGTTATCTGATAATAGACCGCACTGAGGCACTCTTCTCTATAGATGTGAACAGCGGCAGCAAGAAACTGTATGAAGATCAAGAGCAAAATGCGTTTCATTTCAACATGCTGGCAGCAGATGAGATAGCGCATCAACTACGCCTTCGTGATATAGGTGGAATCATAGTGATAGATTTCATCGATATGGACGACAAAGGCAATCAGCAGGCTCTCTACGACCATGTACGCGAGTTGATGAGCCGCGACAGAGCGAAACATAATGTGCTGCCGCTCAGCAAGTTCGGACTTATGCAAATCACCCGCCAGCGTGTGCGCCCCGCGGTGGAGATAGATGTGATGGAGACGTGTCCGACCTGTATGGGAAAAGGCAAGATACAAGCCTCGATATTCTTCACCGATCAGGTGGAAGAACAGATAGAGACGATGAAGGCTCTGCACGGCAGAGGACTGCGCCTGCACCTGCACCCGTACGTATATGCTTACGTATCAAGAGGGTGGACTTCGAGTCTGAAGTGGCAATGGCGAATGCGCTATGGGGTGCACGTAGTAGAGAACCAAGGATTGGGCATGCTGGAGACACGTTTCTTCAGCAGGAAAGGCGAACCGCTGCCACTGCCAAAAGCAGAAGAACCAGTATTGGACGAAAAGGCTCCGCAAGAGAGCCGTCCCACAGACAAGAGCCAATCGGTCAAGGCTTCCGATAGCAGCAAGCCTGCCAAGGCATAGCGAGGAGCCAAAACAATAATAGTGTAGAAAAAGAAATTACCGGAAGAGGGTTGTCTAAGCAAGTTAGGCAGCCCTCTTGTGTTGAGTGGAGTAATAATGGGGTTATTTGAATGACAACGCGATACGCGTCGTATCCCCACACGTTTGTGCACCAGAACTACCGTGGACGAGACGTCCGCGTCCACGGCGTTAGATTGGTGCCTACTCATAGGTAAACGCCAGATATCAAGACGTTTTTGAACGGACGGCTACGCCGTATTATCACCAATTAGCCACAAATTATATATTCTACAATTAGCGCAACTGACGTTGTCTTACGCTTCACGTATTCACAAGCACAGCATAGCATTGTCGTACAGTTTGTGCCAAATTGCAATTTTTGCATTATTGGTACTACTTCACCAACAAAAAGTCAGAATCTGTTGTATCTTTGCATCGTGATTCGAGGTGTCGAATCCGGTAGGCTGCAGACGTAAGCAGCCCGTGTTCTTTGACGTATTAGATATCCCCAACCCCTCCAAAGGAGGGGCTTGCAGAGGATATGTGTGGTGCAGATGGTGCGGTCCCTATTGTCTCCCATGTATCTGACATACTATTTGGCAATGTGCCGTTTGGTGCATAGTATGCAGACAGCAGAGAGTATTAGGAAGAAGCAGACGGGGACGTCGCCTATAGGGAGCCCCGGCTCTTTGGGGTCGTCCACATCATCAATCGTGGCACCGCCAAAGGGGTCGTTAGCGTTGCGACGGTTGCCGATATTCTTTCTGTCAGGAGAATTGTCGGCATGTGTGTCGTAGGTGGTGGTAGCCTCGGTTGCAAGTACAGGCGATGGATTGACAATAGTCTGCTCAAGGAAGGCATCCGCCTGCATAGGTACCCACTGACAATCCTGTGCGAAGAGAGGTCTGCACAGGATTGTCAGCAGCATTACAATAACGCTTATGGTGATTCTCATGGGTTGGCAGCAAATATAAAAGATCATTATCTGCCAATCATGCAACCGGTCGCGTTGTACATCTTGCCATTATGCAGAATATAGAGATGTCCGTCGCGCACAATTTTGTTTGTGCCTTGTGGTGCACAGGAGATGTCATCAACAGCCGATGGTACGCTACTATGGAATACGATGCGAATAGTGAAACGCGTGTCAGACTGCGTGGGTTCGGCTACGCTGAAAGTATAGTCTGACAACAGCAAATTGGTGACAATATCAGCCTCACTGTCGTACAATTCTATCTGCTTGATGCCCACCGTGTTTTGGTCGGGGTCGATAGCGAAAGTGTATTCACCCGCCTCCGGAGCACGGAAGCCAATGGCAACACTTTTCTCCACCTCAGATAACGGGAGCGCGTTGAAGACCAACCGCACGCCGTTCATAACGGTGTAGGTAGCCAGTGTGTAGGCTTCGCCGAACATACGCTCAAGGTCTGCCCCTATCTCGTAGTCGGCTGTATAGCGGTCGTTGATGACTAATCCGAGTCGGTCGGAGAGATTGTTCTCGCTATTGAGATAGATAGTAATGTATGAGGTAGCATTCTCATTGCCGAGCATCGGAGCATTGCGTTTCTGCCCTTCTGCGGCAAAGTTTAGTGTACCCGATTCGGGGACTTGCACAAAGAAGCCCCATTCGGGACGAAGGGTCGTCTCTTTCAGCAGAACTGCCTTATAGTCCGAAAAATCAAACTCCGGCACTTGGGCATACAGCAGGTTGTCAAGGCCTGTCAGTTGGGCGGCATGGAACAAGGTCATATAGGGGGTGGCGATGAAGTTCCAACCGATGTTGTTCTCTTTGGCTGCGCCGCTGTTGTTATAAGCCGTAACGGCTACAGTGTTGCGCGGAGTGCTGCCATTGGTATATGCCATCGGTACGCGGATAACAGTGCGGGTGTCCCCCGAGCGCGGTACGGCGGTCAGGATATAGCCTGTTCCTGCGGTGAGCGTCTCGCCGGTAGCGAGTGCCACCCAGTTGTCGGCATTTGTACCGGTAGCGCGCAAGGCACCATCATAGGTCTTGACCACATAGTGTGTACCGTAGGTGGCAGCCTTTGCCAGTTCCGCATCGGCATAGCGAATATCGCTGACCTTGGCATCGAAAGGCACGGCAAACGGGTAGTAATTGCTCTTGTCAATGGTGAGGTCGAGGTAGATAGAGTCGTTGTCCGTGGCAAATGTACTACCTTCCTCTATATAAAGCCGTGGCATATCGTATGTCTCTGCACCATTGATAGTCACCCAACCGCCTGCAAGATACATTCCCGCTACCGTGAGGGCGGCATTGTTTGGCAGAACTACCGTTGCACCGCCCTCGATAGTGAGGTTGTGTAGTTGCGACGTACCTGCGACAGTCAGCGTAGCGCCATTCTTGACGATAACGTCCATATTCTGATTGACAATATCCGTCATGGTCTCATCGGTAGTTACCTCTTTCGTGGTGTACCCGCAGGCAAGGTCTGAGTAGTAAGTGGTCGTCATCTCACCCGTGCTGTAACTGACCACAAAACTATCCACGTAACAATAATTTGTTTGGCTGATAGTAATGGTGTTGGCTGAGGGAGTAAGTATATAATTATCTCCATCTGATGTCTTATCTGCTCCCACTATGCCTGCGTCACCAAAATTCTGTCCATAGGATTTGTATGCAGCATTCATGGCTACATAGATAGACGAAACCTCATAGTTGCCCTTGATATTGATAGTCAGAGAATGGTGTTTGTGGAGGAGTATGAATTTGTACGTTTCCCCTATATATATGTAATTAAGACCATCTGCTTTTGTCCTGTTCCACGTCCAGTTGGTAGCCGTTTGCTCATTGGTTGCTTTGGAACCATCAACAGCCGTCCACCCTGTTGCCGCCACAATAGTCTCTGTACCATATATCTTGCTACCCTCTGTCTGACTATAGACGGCATAGAGAGTGGTGTTGCCCTTGGGCATAGTATAGGTGCCGAAGTCTATCTTGGTGTAAGTGCTGCTACCGTTTTCGACGGGAGTCTCCGACCAGCCATCGAAAGTGTATGGGCAGTCGGCACTGATAGTGGCATCGGCAGGCTCGGCAATATGTGCACCTGCACAATACACGCCTGCGGTAGTTATTGTACCGTTGTTGTTAAGAGAGAGTGTATAACCCGAACACGTAATATCGGGTGTCGAGAGATTGGCTGTAATCGTGTTGCCGCCTGTGGCGGTGATGGTGAGCGTGCCTGTAGTAGGTGCCGTACTGTTCTGCGGCGGGCAGGCTATGATATAAATAGTGGTGTTTGCAGCGTCTATCTTGCCGGTACTGTTGGCAGGTATTGTAACGGATTGCGCATAATCAGACAAAGCAGCATTTGCGGATAGTGCTATTTTATAATCACTTGATACTGAAGCAATTACCCCACCCATTAAGTTATAACCCAATATAGCAACAGCCTTCTTGTCGCTCAGCGCAGTGGTCTCGCCGCACTCCACGGTCGGGAATACTATGGGGTCGGCAGGTGTAGTGGTGAAAGCAACGGTAGGTATAGCAGTAACAACCACAGTGGTCTTACCCACACTGTTACAGGTCTCTGTATAAGTAGCATAGATGGTGTATGTGCCTGCTGCAGTCGCCGTAAAGGTAGTGCCGTCGTAGTTGCCCGTGGCGGGGGACACTTCGTAACTCCACGAACCACCTCTGTTGCCGCCGGTCTTTGTGCAAGCGATGTTGGTAGTGGCAGTACCGTTAGCACCTATGTTAATGGTCTCCTTGGCAGGGGTCAGCGCAACCGTAACACCATCGGAGCAGGTGGTGGATACGTACCCGGGCGTAATGCGCTTGTACATATAGAATAAGGTGTATAGCGAACTGCCTACGTAACTTGAAGGATACCCGATGGCTTTCGTACGGTTCATCAGAACCAAGTCGTCTTTAGATATGAAATATCCGTCTTTGTGAAAGCGCAGTTGCGAATAAGGCTCTTCGCCGAGCGAGAACGATGCATTGGTAATCGTGATGCCGCCCTTATCACTGTTTTTCAAGATGAAATTATCGGCAGAGCCATCCACCACAAAGGGTATCCAATCGGTATGCGGTCTGTCCTTGTAGTAGGCTTGGTAGGTGCTTACAAATAATCCTGCTCCTATGACACCCTGCCCGGCTGCATTGTCCGAAGAAGCCAGATACACCACATCGCCGTTGCTGATAGAGGTGGCTTTTTTCAGAGCAACGCCGTCAATGGCATTGGTGAAAACGGCATAGAATGTAACATCGCCCGTAACGGCGGTGGTGGTAGTAACCTGCGTAGCAGGTGCCGCCTCATCGGGTGCGCCGTCCATTGCGGCAGGAGTGGTAAACCAACCCTCGAAATAAGGATAGTTGGCATTGAAAGAGGTCGGGTCGGTCTTCGGCAGTGCGCCTACTTTACCGGTAGTGGATGTCGTGGTGGTATAGACACTGCCATTGACCATCCACGTAATGGTACTTGCGTACCCGTTCACCATTATGCCCCCAAACAAGAGGAGCATACATGTCATTACACAAAAAGTAATTCTTTTCATATTGGTATTATATTGTTATTCTAATAAAACAACCCCGCAAAGTTACGACATTTTCGGCATATATGCAAGGTCTTTACGGTTAACGAATTTACGATTTATTGCGTTATTTGGTCATTTCCCTATAATTGGGGATTGCAGGTGCGTGCAAATAGCAGTAATTTTGCAGCCTATTTAGAAGTATTAGTTTGCATTGGCAGCATATAGACAATATACGTAATGTATATGGCATCAGAGGACAAAACAATCAATATCGCCGTAGTCGGCAGTGCCCATAGTGGAAAGAGTGCGTTGGCAGAGGCACTCCGCAAGGAAGCAGAATGGGCGGGAAAGCCATTGGAGTTCACAGAGATACATGACCATAACGCCCTGCACGGTCACCGATATGACGTTGTGTTGCAGGTAGTGGATTCGACAAATCTTGAGCAAAGTCTGCTTCTCACTCCGCATATTATAGACGAAGAGGAGAAGATAGTGCTGGCATTCAACCGCTATGATTTGCTATTGAAGACGGGACACTCGCTGGACTTGCCGAAAATGCAAGATTTGATGGGCGTGCCGTTGGCATTGGTAAGTGCGAGCAAAGGTCGCGGGATAGGGGAGATACTTCATTTGATAGAGCAGACAGATGCCGCTCCTCTCTCGACCGACCACCCTGTTTATCACGCCTGGGAGCAACATGATGAGGACGCTTATGCGGGTTATGTGCACGGCGTGCTGATGCAGACCTTGTTGCACCCGAAAGATGACAAGCACTGCACGCGATTAGAGCGTGTGGACAAGATACTGACCAACAAGTGGACAGGCTTTCCGATACTTGCGATAATACTGTGTGTTGTGTTTGAGTGCACTTTCGCACTGGGCGAGCCGCTGCAAGACCTGATGCAAAAAGGTATTGACGCGCTGTACGACCTCTGTGTGGGTGCATTGCCTGCAGGTTGGCTGAGCAGTTTGTTGGGCGATGGTATCATACAAGGTGTGGGGTCGCTACTGACCGCATTGCCGAACATTATTATTCTGTTCTTTTTCCTCTCGCTGATGGAGGACACGGGTTATATGGCACGTGTGGCGTACCTGATGGACGGTATGATGCACCGTATAGGTCTGCACGGACGTTCGTTTATTCCGATGTTGATGGGGTTTGACTGCAACGTGCCTGCTATCATGGCGGCGAAGGATATAAAGGACCCCAAGGACAGGGCGCTGACTATGCTGATGGTTCCGTTTATGTCCTGCTCGGCGCGTCTGCCGGTGTATATCTTGTTTATAGACGCATTCTTTGAGAACTACAAGGCGTTGGTACTATTGTCGCTGTACCTGTTGGGCATACTGATGAGTTTCCTGTTTGCATTTATCATGAAAAAAACCAAATGGTTTCGCAAGCCTGCAGACGACAAAGTGAACGAACTGCCTGCATTCCGTATGCCGACATGGAAGAGCATCGGCGGGCATATATGGTATCGTGTATCGGATTTTCTGAAGAAGATATCGACCGTCGTCTTGTGTGCGTCGGTGATTATATGGGCATTGGAGTACTTTCCGGCAGGCGACCTTGAGCATATTGAAACCTCATGGCTGGCGGCTATCGGACATTTTATCGAGCCGGTGATGCGTCCGTTGGGTTTCGATTGGCGGATGTCGGTTTGCCTCTTGACGGGTCTTCCTGCGAAGGAAGCCATTGCAGCCACGTTTGCAATCCTGTTCGGCGGTGATATGTCGGCAACGGCACTGACGCCCGTAAGCGCGTATGCATTCCTTGTATTCACTTTGCTCTACTTCCCATGTGTGGCAACGATAGCGACAATCCGCCGCGAAATCAACTGGAAATGGGCGGCGTTTACCGTGGTGAACTCTATCGTAGTGGCATGGTTGGCAGCGTTTGTGGTGTACCAAGTGGGCAGTTTGCTTTTCCCCTAATTGCCATGGTGCAGGCTCCGTTAAAAGGATAACTTTTCTCCATTAACATCCATTAAAGAACCATGTAAAAGGGTATTATCGAGTAGAGGACTCCGTTAATGACCGTTAATTGACGTTAATATAAAGACAGACATATAATTATCGTATAATTAACCATAAATTCAGGGCTTGATTAAGTGTGTGTATGTGGCAAGAGATAGTTGTTATAGTATTGATAGTGTGTGCGATAGCCGGTGTGTGGCTGTCGGTGCACAAGCAACGCCATCAGCCGTGTGAGGGCGATGGCGAGTGCAAAGATTGTCCCTTGGCGGAACATTGCAAGAAGAAAAAAAAGAGACGGTGGTGAGACGAAAAAGAGGCTATTGTAAGATGTTATGCGCTATCAAGGCAACAACCGCCAAAATAGTAATGGAACATCAGCGAAGCCGATGACGACGCGAGCCGCGTCGTCCCCCAAGCGTAGCATAGTCATACGGCTATATTTAGATATTTTGGCATTTAAGGGAAGTGAGAAACACGGCAAAACGCTCGGAGTTGACTCGAAGTTAACCCGAGAAAACAGGGTGAAAGATTAGATATTATTCTTTTGCTTTTATTAATAAATACTTTGCTATATTTTTAACAGACTGTGTGAGCAGTTCCTCTATCCACTGCGGGGTGTTATCCGTCCATCGCTGTGGGTGGGTGGTAATCATCAGTTGAGCGGGCAGTGGTTGCCTGTGTGTCTGCGAAAGGGTGGGGGATTGCGCTGTATGAGAGACGGTGATGGCGCGTAGGATGTCGTGCGTGGAGTGATAGACCAAGCCGCGTGCAATCCATTGGTCTTGATAGACGGGTACCTTGTCGCGGAGTGAGACACGGAAGCCATCCCAACGCCGTCCCGTGTCGGTGAGGTAGAAGACATGGCTGAAGTCCACATCGAAATAGGGTTCGCCTATGATGCCGTAGGAATGATAATCGTAGGTTTTCCAGAGGTCGCGCCCGTCCCATTGGCTGGTAGGTGCGCCGTGCATGCAGATAGTGCGGACGGGATAAAAGTGGCGGAAGTAGGATAGTTGCTGCCCGAAGTGCTTGATTGCTGCCTGAATATCACCATTCGCAAGCGACATATCCTCATAATGATACCCAATCTCGTGTCCGAGTGCAGCGATAGAGCGGATAAATCCGGGTTGATTGCTTGCGGGAACGACGCGAAAATAGTAGGAGGCACAGATACCCAGTTCGTGCTCAATCTGCGCCGTGCGGAGACTGTTGGCAGGACGTGCGTCCACGTCGTGGCGGAGAATGACGAAGGGGGTGTCGGCAAGTGTGCTTTTGCTGTCGCAATACTGCTCGAAAGTCAGGAACTGATACCCTGCCGATTGTAGGGCCATGAGCAGTTGACGGTAGGTGGTGAGTGTGAAGTCGCGTTGCATGGAGCAGGTTTATTGCGGTTTGTGCCGGTTCTGTTGGCGAAAAGCCTGGGGGCTGATTCCTGTCTGAAGGCGGAAATACTTGCAGAAACTGCTGGCACCGGCGTAGTTCATGTGGTAGGCAATTTCCTTGACGGTGTCGTTGGTGTTGAGCAAAATCTGTTTGATTTCGCGGATGGCTATGCTGTTGATGATGTCGGTAGGTGTCTTGTCAGCGACCTGTCTGCAGATATAAGTCAGGTATTTGGGTGTGATAGCCATTTCTTCGGCATACCAACTGACGGAACGTCGTGAGGTGTGGTTCGCCTCCAGCAGTTGGACAAAGCGGTAGAAGAGTTGGTTGAGCCGTGACTTGTTGCTATTGGTGGAGAGCATACCGTTGTTCATAACAATGAGTTCGCCCATGCCTATGCGCCGACGTATATTGAGGTCGAGCATGTGCAGGATTTCGAAGATAATGGCTTGCGCCAGGGCATCCGAGATACGGTCGCTGTACGTGCTCTGCTCCTGAATGTGGAGGTCAATGAGTTTCTCGTATGCATCGTAGAGTTGTATCTGGTGCCGGTTCATGTGTATAATGGGGTGTTGCTTGAGGAACTGGAGTTTGTCGTACCAATTGGTCTCCACCCGCAGGCAGGAATAGACGACATCCGTGAGCGTATCCTGCGGGATACTGAAGATAAGGCATTGGAAGTCAGGCGTGTACAGGTACTGCTGCGAGAGGAAGTCGGACGTGCAGAGCAATACATCGTGCTCTGCCATTTCGTAGTTCTCTTGCTTATCTGGTTCGATTCGTAGCCGGCCGGCCTTGCACATAACCGCGATGGCAATGCTTTTGTTGCCGGCATTTCGCTGCACCAAGGTGTCCAGATTGTCGGACACACAGATGTTCTTGAATGGGATAATCTTCTGCATAATCTATTCCGTTTTTCGCACGATGATGTGTACATTCGCCGGCAAAGGTACAAAAAATATGCCATTAGTGCCAAGTTGTTTTCTGCAAATTGCGCATAAAAAAGAGATTATTAGAAATGTGGACAATCATTTTTTCGCTATGGAACATTGCAGAGTCACTGAAAAGCACTAATTTTGCGGCGGGTATTTATATGTACGATTTGCATATTCATGATGTACGATTTATGTACGATTGTGTGGAGATGTACGATTGGCAAGAGGGGCATTCGGAGGGGTAGGGCTGCGAAAAAGGGATATATAATAAACCTAAAACTATAAATATCAGATTGCTGTATGGAAACAAAAGAGCAAAAAGAGACCGCGAGGACGAGTATTCGCCCGGCGAAACGTATTCAGACTTCGATACTAAACGGAGTGGAGCGCAAGGCTCTGGTGTGGATGGCGGAACGTATGCCGCGTTGGGTGACATCGGATATGCTGTCGGCTGTGGGGGTGGCAGGTGCTATCATCATTGCGGCAGGATATGTGTTGTCGAATGTGAACATAAACTACTTGTGGCTCAGTTCGTTTGGATTGGTGGTGCATTGGTTCGGGGACTCCATGGACGGCTCGCTGGCACGTGTGCGACATACGCAGCGACCGGTGTACGGGTTCTACCTCGACCATACGCTGGACGCCGTGACGGAGTTTATCATGTTCTTCGGTGCGGGTCTGTCAAGCCTGCTCAGATTGGACATTGCGATGATGGTGTTCGTTGCGTATCTGCTTATGACACTGAATGTTACCATTAATTCGCACCTCAAGAGCGAGTTCAAACTGACATACGCCAAGTTGGGTCCGACCGAGTTCCGACTGCTGATGATTATCCTGAACACCTTACTTATATACGTAGCCCCGTTGCGCGAGTTTTCCACGACGCTATGCTATTTCGGGCATAGTCTGACATTGAGCGGACTGGATATTGTGGCACTATGTATATTCTTGATAATCATGGTTATCTACACGTGCACGGTGATTGCCGATGCCCGTGGCTACGCGAAGACTGATCCTCTACCCAAGACTCCGCGGGAGTAAGGAGCATTATGCCATTGTGGCTTCGCATAATAGTGGCAGTGTTTGCGCTTAATGCGATTGCTGTCATCGTTACCGAGAACCGCCGTCCTGCGAATGCGTGGGCTTGGATTCTGCTATTGCTTACGGTGCCCGGCGTGGGACTGATAGTGTACTATCTGTTCGGTACACGGGCAAGCCGTTTTCCGCTTATCAGTACTGCTGACTGGCAACGGCTGAAGCAACACTCCGAGCCGCAGATTGCAGAGCAAGTGCCTGATTATCCGTTAGTTAGTCTGTTGCAAAACATCAATACCGCGTACCCCATAGCGGGCAATGCGACGCGCCTGTACACCACTTTCACAGCGATGTGGGAAGATATGCAGACCGATATTGCCGTGGCAAAGGAGAGCGTGCATTTTCAGTTCTTCAAGTTTGAGGACGACCAAGTGGGGCAGCAGGTAAGTAACCTACTTATTGCCAAAGCATTACAGGGCGTGGAAGTGCGTGTGCTGTACGATGCCGCTGCCTGTTGGATGGTGCCGCACGGGTTCTTCCGCCGTCTGCGTGATAACGGAGTGATGGTGGAGCCGTTCAACCGAATCTTCCCGTTCCTGACGCCGTTCTCCAACTACCGTAACCACCGCAAAGTGGTAGTGATTGACGGGCGTGTGGGGTATCTGGGCGGCATGAATATCGCCGAGCGGTACAAGAATGGCGTGCATGGCGGTATATGGCGCGACACGCATTTGCGCATCAGCGGACCCGCGGTGAGCGAACTGCAGACAACGTTCCTTATGGACTGGCACTTTGCTGCCAAGCGATTGCTGTGCAGCGACTTATACTATCCATATATTGCTCCGCAAGGCCCATCCCTGATGCAGATTGTCTCTGCCAATCCGTCGGACCCATGGCGCGTGATGAACCAGTCGCTGACGCTGTTGGTGGCGCGGAGCAACCGGTATGTGTACTTGCAGTCGCCGTATTTCCTGCCTACGGAGTCGCTGATGAATGCGCTGTGCAGCGCGGCACAGGCAGGTATTGATGTGCGGCTGATGCTGCCCATTCGCGGCGACAAGGGTGTGCTGGTGCCGAAAGCGAGTTGTTCGTTCTATGAACGCGCTTTGCGGGCAGGCGTGCGGATATACCTGTACCAAAGCGGCTATCTGCACGCGAAGACAGCGGTGTCGGACGATGCTATCGTCAGTGTAGGAAGCACCAATATCGACCCGCGTAGCCTGCGCCTGTCGTTTGAGGTGAATGCGTTTATTTATGATGCGGAAGTGGCTCAGCAACAGCGGGATATATTTCTTCGCGATATGCACGATTGCCATGTGCTGACTCTTGATGAGTGGCAACAGCGTTCACGCTTGGAACGTCTCAAAGAGTCGTTGGCAAGGTTGTTTATGCCGATATTATAGACGGGTGTCGTGCATTTGTTATAAGCAATGGATAGGAGTTTTCCTATACTTTTTTATATCCACTATTGCTTATTCTGTTTTTTTTTCGTACCTTTGCAGGCTGTTTGTGGGCTCTGCGTGTTTTGCATTGTCTGCAACGCGTACCGGTCGAACAGGGTTGACCGGATTTATTAGGACAAGGTAGAATAGATATTTGTGCAAGATTATGGCAACAACACAACAAAGTACAGGCACGCTGTACAACGCCCTTACTTCGGGTAGCAAAATCATCGGTACTATCGTGACCGACAGTGATATACGTGTGGATGGCACCATCGAAGGCGACGTGCAATGCTCCGGCAAACTCGTCATCGGCGAGCAGGGCTTCATCAAAGGCACCGTGGTGTGCCAGAGTGCGGAGATTATGGGCTCTCTTGACGGCAAGATAGATGTCAAATACACCCTCGCCCTGCGCGCCACCAGCCACCTCAAAGGCGAAATCAACACGCAGACCCTGATGGTAGAGCCCAACGCTATCTTCAACGGCTCCTGCAAGATGGGCAAGCAAGACGCGCAAAAGACCTCCGAAAACAAGAAATAAAGAGAGTACAGCCCGCCCCAAAAACTGCACAACGTCCTGCCTACGGGCGATGTATGCTGTGGCTTTCAGAGGAATGGGTGGAACGTAAATAGAACGAAATCAATCTAATACTAATAAACAACATTATGAAAGTAAAACCTTTCCGTGGCATTCGTCCACCCCGTGACCTGGTTAAGCAGGTCAGCAGTCGTCCTTACGACGTGTTGAACTCCGATGAGGCTCGCCGTGAGGCGGAGGGCAATGAGAAGTCCCTCTACCACATCATCAAGCCCGAAATCAACTTCCCCGTCGGCACTGACGAGCACGATGAGCGCGTCTATGCTTCGGCACGCGAGCATTTCGACCTCTTCCGCAAGAACGGTTGGCTGGTGCAGGACCCCGAGGAGTACTACTATGTATATGCGCAGACCATGAACGGCCGCACCCAATACGGACTCGTGCTCGGCGCATGGGTGGAGGATTATATGGAAGGCCGCATCAAGAAGCACGAACTCACCCGCCGCGACAAGGAGGAGGACCGTATGAAACACGTGCGCGTGAACAACGCCAACATCGAGCCTGTCTTCTTCGCATACCCCCATCGCGACGACCTTGACGCCATCATCGCGTCGGTTACTGCCGAGACACCCGAGTACGACTTTGTCTCCGACCTCGACGGTTTCGGGCACAAGTTCTGGGTTATCAAAGACCCCGCTACCATACGCCGCATCACCGAGATTATGGCTGAGATACCTGCTATGTATATCGCTGATGGTCACCACCGTAGCGCAGCCGCTGCACTCGTGGGCAACGAGAAGAAACTGCAGAACCCGCACCACACGGGCAACGAGGAGTACAACTATTTCCTCGCCGTTTGCTTCCCTGAGAACCAACTCTTCGTCATGGACTACAACCGCGTAGTGCGCGACCTCAACGGCATGACGCCCGAGCAGTTCCTCAAGGCACTCGAGGAGGATTTCATCGTCGAGGACAAGGGTACCGAGGAGTATCGCCCCGAGGCACTGCACATCTTCTCGCTCTATCTCGGAGGGCATTGGTACAAACTCACCACCCGCGAGGGCCGCTACAACGACCAAGACCCCATCGGCGTGCTGGATGTATCCATCTCGTCACGTCTTATCCTCGACAAACTACTGGGTATCAAAGACTTGCGTTCCGACAAACGTATCGACTTCGTAGGTGGCATCCGCGGTCTGGGCGAACTCAAACGCCGTGTGGATTCGGGCGAGATGAAGATGGCTTTGGCACTCTATCCCGTCACCATGCAGCAAATCATCAACATCGCCGACACGGGCAACATCATGCCTCCTAAGGCGACTTGGTTTGAACCCAAACTTCGTTCGGGACTGGTCATCCACGAACTGGTGTAACCCATGGCAACTCCCACTTGGTGCGCCCTAAAAGCGCATCAAGTGTAAACAAAGATAAAATCGTGTCAAACAGCAAGGGATGCGCAACCTATAAGCAACCCATAAGCAAGGTATAACCCACGCATCCCTTGCCGACACGGCACGAAGTGTTAAGAATTATTGGTACGAAACCGAGAAATTATTGGTACAAAAAAACAAGTATATCTATGAACAAAATTCAAATCGTCGTTGACGTAGTTTTGGTTGCCGCTGTTGTGGCGTTGTTTGCAATCATCTTCTCCAACAAACCTGCCAAGGGCACCGCGGAGCCTTCCGCAGTCATCGCGCAGAGCGAGGCACTGCCTATCGCCTACCTCAACGTGGACAGCCTGCTCACCAACTACACCTTCGCGCAGGATGCCAGCGAGCGACTCATGCAGAAGCAGGAGGACGCACGCCTCAAACTCAACACCAAGGCGCGTTCCTTGCAAAACGAGATGGCGGATTTCCAGCGCAAACTGGACAACAATGCCTTCCTCAGTCGCGAACGTGCAGAGAAAGAGCAGCAACGTCTCATCAAGAAGCAGCAGGACCTGCAGGACCTCGAGGCTAAACTTACCGAGGACATCATGCTTGAGAATCAGACACTTAACAAGCAACTCGCGGACACCCTCACCCTCTTCTTGCAGACCTACAATGCGGACGGTCGCTACCAAATCATTCTTAGCAACACTGCCAAGGACAATGTCCTCATGGCGGCTGACCAATACGACATCACTGACGAGGTAGTGGCCGGGCTCAACAAGCGGTATAAGAAGTAGAAGTCCCAACTTCTCCTCCCTATGAAACGACGCTTGTTTTACCATCCGTACTGGAAGTACATCATCTTGGACGCTATTGCACTGCTTATCAGTGTGATAGTCGTCCTTTGGTGGTTTCCGTTATCCACGCAGGTGCCGTTTCAGAAGTATGACATCTTCGCCCTAATCTTCTCGGCGGTGTGGCTCATATCGGGCTACTTGTGCCACCGTTACATCCCCGTCAAGTACATGAAGATGGGCAAAGACATCCGTCGGCTCTTGGTGTCCGCTGTCTTCACTTTTGCCCTGATGTACGGCTACATGTGGCTACGGTCGGGCAAGAATTTCTCTATCTGGGTGCTGCTTACGATATGGCTTGTTATGATGGCTGTGTCGGTCTTCTGCTTGATTATCAAGCACGCCTACCGATACGCCTTGGACGCTGACGACACCCCTGTCGAAGCCCCTGAGCGCACGCCCCAACAGGTGCTCGCACCCCCTGTCTATCTGTCTGATACAGACCGTAACGCGCTGCGTGACAGCATGTTGGAGTATGCGCCGCAGGCTGCCATCACATTCCTTGAGCAGTACACGGACTTGTATAGTTCCAACACATTCACCCTGCGAACCTCGGAACTGTACAACGTACAGAAACTGCGAAACTACCGCTTCGACACCCTTATCAATTTCATGCCCCTCAACCAGATTCGGGGGGTGAACAAACTATTCGTCACGGTCAACGACAAACTGCCGGACGACGGACTGTGGGTATGTTGCTACGAGCCGCAGTCAACCACAAAACGCAATATCCTAAGGCGTTTCCCACCTGTCATCAACTGGCTCTATTACACAGCGTTCTTCCTCTACAAGCGTGTTCTGCCCAAACTCTTTATGACCTCGCGCCTGTACTTCGACATCACCGAAGGCAAAGACCGCGTACTCAGCAAGGCGGAGGTACTCGGGCGGCTCTGCTATTGTGGCTTTGATATTGTCGCGGAACGCAAAATCGCAGACCTTAATTATGTAGTCGCACGCCGTAAGTTCCGCCCTGAAATCACCGAGCGCCGACTATACGGTATCTTCGTGAAACTCAATCGGGTAGGGAAGGACGGCAAGATGTTCCGCGTCTATAAGTTCCGCACCATGCACCCCTATTCCGAGTTCTTGCAGTCCTATATCTACGAGCGGTACTCGCTGCAGGAGGGCGGCAAGTTCAACCACGACATACGCGTCACCACCCTTGGGCGTTTCATGCGCAAGTACTGGATTGACGAACTCCCCATGCTCATCAACCTCATCAAAGGCGATATGAAACTCGTAGGGGTACGCCCAATATCCAAACAGTATTTCTCGCTCTACAGCCCCGAACTGCAACAGAAGCGTACCCGCCACAAACCCGGTCTGCTGCCTCCGTTCTATGCCGACATGCCCAAGACGCTGGACGAGATACAGGCTTCGGAAATGCACTATCTCACGATGTGCGAGCAGCGCGGAACGTTCCTCACCGACTTCATTTATTTCTGGCGAATCTGCTACACCATCATCTTCAAACGTGCCCGTAGCCACTAACCAACGATTATGAGACGTATCAAATTGTATATCATACTATTATCCTGTTTTTGCTTAACTGCGAAAGCACAGAACATACCCATACCACTTACCTATTCGCAGATATACGACTACCTCGACGAACTCATCACCGATGGTGTCATCACGGCGCAGACATCGGTTCGCCCGTACACGCGCAAGCAGGTGGCAAACATGTTGGTAGCGGCACAAGATGCCGACTCACTTCTCAACAAACGCCAGCGCGCCGACCTCGCTTTCTACCTCAACGAGTTTGCTTTGGAGCGTGATACCATGGTCAACAACTTCGTACAATATACCGACCACTCCACGTTCTCCCTCTCGTTGGCGGACCCTCAGTTCTCCTATCGCACGCGCAACAACCTCTTCAAGATGCGTATCCGTCCCATTCTCGGTGCCGACATCATGGCGAGCAAAAAGGGAGCCATACTCCAACGATGGTGGGGGGCGGAACTGCAGATGGACATCGCACGCCACGTCAGTGTGTGGGGTTCGCTGCGCGACAACTCATGGAGTGGCAACTGGCTCAGCAAGACCTATTATCCCTCCGAGGGCGACCGAATGTATGGTGCACGCATCCATTATGGGGCTTCGCAACAAATTCCCGCACTCAACAACATTTCTGGGGTGCAATACAAGGAAGCCGATTACGGAGGCGACTTCTCCGATTCCAAAGGCGGTATCAGTCTCTACTCGTGGTGGGGCAGTATCGGTCTGCAACGTGAGAACATACGTTGGGGCGAGACCTACCATGCTTCCAACATCTTGTCGGGACGCAATCCCGCAGTCCCTATGCTCACATTGCAACTCACGCCGTGTCCTTGGTTCCAATTCGACTATTTCCATGCGTGGCTCGTGTCGAATGTGTTGGATTCCACCTATTATTATATGGAGGACAATACGCAGGGCACGCAAACGCGGCACTATCGCCCTGCCAATAAGTTCATGGCGGCTAACATGTTCACTTTCACACCCTTACGTCAACTCTCGTTCTCGTTTGGAAACTCCATCGTCTATGCCGAACGCAATGTGCAGGCGGCGTATCTCATACCCGTTGCATTCTACAAGTCGCTCGACCACTTGCTCACCAAAGGGCTTCATACCGAGAACCAGAACTCACAGGCTTTCGCCTCCATATCCGTGCGCCCTGTGGAGCATTTGCATCTGTATAGTTCGTTCTTCTTGGACGAATTCAAGTTCTCTCGTTTGAAGAAATCCGACCCCGAGAACAACCCTGTTTCCTACTTGGTTGGCTTTAACTGGGGCGGATGGCCGGTAAAAGGATTGAGTCTCAAAGCCGAGTTTATGCGTTCATACATAGCATGTTACACGCACTCCGTGGCGGTCACCACGTGGACTTCCAACGGATACAACATGGGACACTACATGGGGGATAACGCACAATCTATCTATGCGGAACTTGCCTACCGCCCAATCCGCGGTATGTTGTTGCGCTTGAGTTATACCAACGATATGAAGTACAACTCTTACGCTTATCTTCGTGGTGGTGGCAAGGACGGCGGCATATCGCAAACCATTGCGCAGAAGCCGTTTGACAAATGTATTTACCGCAACGATGAGTTCCGCTTCGATGGCATCTACGAAGTCCATCCCAACATGTACCTCACCCTCACCATGGGCTACAACCACGCCCGCGCCTTCGACAACATCAAAACGGATGCCATTGCCAGTGAGGACCTCGGCGGCATAGACCCCACATCTCCCGACCCGCAATCCAACGCCGCATACTATCTGAATAAGTTCTGCCCCCTCTACTTCCAAGGTCGCAACTTCACCACCTCCATATCCTTCTCCTTTGGCTTCTGACAGATGATTAGAACTCCGTTTGCTTGAAGTCCATAGTGCTGTCTTTGGTTATTTGGGCAGTATGGTTGGTGTTGATGTCGCCCCAAGAAAGACCCTCATAATGCCCCGTGTAATTGACCTCTTTCCATTGGCGCACCAAGTCCACAATGACCTTGTTGGGATAGCGTTGGAGCACATCGGCAAAGTCTTTCTCTTTGTTGGTTACGACGAGAACATCGCTATTGGAGCAGACGGCATCCAAGTCGTCGCTGACAAAGTGCTGCAAATGCGGTATCTTCGCCATAATGAAGTCCTTGTTGGTGCCTGTCAGTTCGCTGACTTTCACGTTCTTGTCGTATATACGTATTTCAAAGCCCTTGCCGAGCAGGCTCTCCACCACGTCCACGATAGGCGAGCAACGCAGGTCGTCGGTTCCAGCCTTGAAAGACAAACCGAGGATGCCTATCTTACGATGCCCTTGCGCCATAATCAGTTGCACGGCATTGCGTTTCTGCGCTTCGTTGGAAGCGTGTATGCTCTCAATAACAGGCACATCAATATAGAGGTCGTGCGCCAATGTGCGCAGGGCTTTCATATCCTTGGGCAGGCACGAACCACCATAAGCGAAGCCGGGTTTGAAGTAATACGGACTGATATTCAGTTGCTTATCCTTACAGAATATCTCCATCACCTTGTGGCTGTCGATGTTCAGCCCTTTGCATATATTGCCCACCTCGTTGCCAAACACAATCTTCAGCGCATGGTAGGTGTTGTTTACATATTTCATCATCTCCGCCACACGGATATCGGTAGAGACAAACTCGGCATCGATGTCCTTGTAAATCTCACGGAACACCTGTTCGGCATACGGGTTGTCGGTACCAACAAGCGTCAAAGGCGGATTGAAATAGTCTTTCACCGAGGTGCCCTCACGCAGGAACTCGGGGTTGCTGACAATGGTAAAGCCTTTGTTGCGCTCTTTGCCCGAAGCATCTGCAATGATTTCCCCCACTTTCTCATTAGTACCGGGTAGCACGGTAGAGCGGATAGCCACGATATGGAAAGTCGTTTTGTGGCGTAGGGCTTCGCCTATCTGCTTTGCCACGGCGTAGATGTAGTTCAGATTGAGGTGCCCCTCTTTGGAAGAGGGAGTGCCTACCACAATGAACGATACGTTGGTATTCTGTACAGCCTCATTGACATCGGTAGTAGCCGTCATACGTCCCGCATCGTGTGCCTCCTGACAGAGAGCCGCAATGCCCTCCTCGATGATAGTAGGTTTGCCCTCTTGCATAAGACGCACCTTGTTTTCATTGACATCCACGCCGATGACATGATGCCCCAACTTAGCCAAACAGGCTGCGCCTACGCAGCCCACATATCCCAAACCGAAAATACTTATGTCCATATCACTATTATATTGCAAGTATTGCATTTTTATTGTTTATACTCAACAAAAACCATGGTATATGATTATTTATTGTCTGTACTGAACAAACTTATTGGTTATCTTGATTGATAAGGTTTACTACTACCTTGACCATAATATCTTTTTCTTCTGTACGGCTTTCAGCAATCATCAGCGTGAGAGCCACAAGGGTGTTATCACCTATTCGCTTATGCCCGTCAGCGGCATACAACACTCCGTTATTGCTTAAGAACCAAAGAAATAGCATAGCGGCTATTCGCTTGTTACCATCACTGAAAGAGTGATTCTTTGTAACCAGATAAAGCAACATGGCTGCTTTTTCCTCTACAGACGGATAGAGTTCTTCGCCACCAAACGTTTGGTATATCTGCCCGATGCTGGACTTGAATGATTCGTCTTTCTCATTGGCAAACAGAGCACTACCTCCGAATTTCTCTTTGAGTGCCGTGATTGCCTCCATCGCATTCTCATACGTGGCGTGGAAAGGTTCTTTCTTGGTTGTCTTATCTATGGTTAGTAGCTGATAATCATAACTATCCAACGTATCAAGCGCATAGACATAATCGCTAATCACATGGAACAATCCTGCATACTCATCTTGTGTCGGTTTCTCTTGCAGCGACAATGTACGCGACATTAGTGCCACGACATCTTTGAGTTCTTGATAGTGTTGGAGTTGTATCTGTTGATTGATGGCATAGCCTTTGATTAAGTAGTCTTTGAGAATTTTATTTGCCCATATACGAAATTGTGTACCTCTAAGAGACTTGACGCGATAGCCTACAGAGATAATAACATCAAGATTGTATGCAGTAATTTCATAACTACGTTCGCGTGTATCAGGTACAAATGCAAATTTTGCACTTGTACTTTCTGGCATTAGTTCTCCTTCTGCATAGATATTACGAATATGTCTCGTTATCACAGACTTATCGCGTTGAAATAGTTGTGCCATTTGCTCTTGCGTCAGCCATACGGTATCATATTCCAACTTAATCTCAAGTTGAATGCCATTATCTTCAGTCTTATATAATACGATTGAAGATTTGTCCCATTTATTTTTGTCTTCCATCATTTCGTTACACTGGTTTTCTTCTATTTCTTTCATCCAACTTGTGATTTTTTTGCACATATTGAATATGCTGCACTTTTTCCACGAGTTCAAGCATATATCGGTTAATATCAATAAAATCGTTGTCAATGTGGCTACGCAGTTGTTTCTGGTGCAATTCGGCGGCTTGGGGAGGGAGGGATAACGTATTGCAAAGCCAGTCGGCAATGGGCTGGGTCTTTTGGTTTTGTAGTTGGGCTACCTTTGCAGCGGCAGCATTGGCGGGCATATCATAGCGAATACCGAGATAGTAAGCGGGTACGCCCAACAAAGCCGCCTCGCGTGCCATACTATCGCCCGAAGAAATCAACCCTGCACTATAGTAGATGAGAGAGTGGATGTCCTTGATAGGTTCCTGCAAGAGTATCCAGTCGGCAGGGTATTCCGCTCGGCGGTGCTTCTCTTCAAGAGAAAGCAACACTTTTAACTCTGGATGTAATGCCTGCATTTTTTGTATCTCAGGTACGATGCCCAAGACGGCACCGCTTGCCTGCCCTGCGTAATTTACAGTCCCGACGGACACTTCACGCAAAAAAAGGTATTGTTTGGGCTGTACGCCGTATTCCGATAATGCTTCTACGTTGTGCCGGAATACATTGGGAGCGAGGTATGCCCATTCTTTGAGACAAGGCAACACGTGGACATTTTTTCCCGCCGCTGCAACTTTTGCATCCTCATAGAGACAATAATTTGATTCTAAAGAACACCATTTCTTAGGCATGAAATCAATTGTATCCGGGTCATCATCAAAACTATACCGCGGTACTCTGAGAATGCGTCCAATAATCATGGCGGCCATACAATTGCTAAAGACAATATCAATACTGCGCCATTTAGTCCAGCGGAGCAACTTTAACAGACGCAAGAAATTGGCTTCAAAGATTGCAGACCACTTCTTCATTCTGTGTTTGCCTATCACAAATAATTCCACCCCCGCTACATCTCCTATCTCATGACGAATTATCTGAGGTGTTTTGCCCCTGTCCAAGATTGTAACATATATTGTATTGCCTATACTTGCCTGCCGTAATATAAAATTCTTATAAAAATTATATTGCGGTGTATGACATATATCTATCCAGATGTTCATTGTTCCATTTGTATATCTTTTATCTTATGAGCAGGATTTCCAACTACTATAGTATATGGCTCCACATCTTTTGTGACCACGGCACCTGCACCGACTACATCACCCTCACCAATAGTTATACCATTTAGGACAATGGCACCTGCACCTATCCAACAATCATTACATATCTTCACCCCCCCCGTCGAATATAAACATATCTGCGTATATGCGACATATTCGCATGTGAAACAAGCGTAATTACTACACGTGGTGCTATCGAAACTCTATCCCCTATTTCCAACGAACCTCGATTATACACAAAGTTCTGCGTTATAGTAATATCGCTTGCAATATATACATTATCACCAACCGAATAACCTAATTTACGCATAGACCATCTACGCACAGGATTATATGGGAAATGGACTCCCAATTTGTACAATAAGGCGTTTTTTATACGTATCATCCATTCCTTGTATGTCATATTTAATTTCTTCTTAGCAGTTTAATGCCTAATTTACCTATTTGATACAACAGAGGACGACAGATACATAGAAATCGCCCATGCTCCACTTGCTCCCCACCAAAACGCGCTTTGAAATCACGTACCCCATATGCTTCATCAGGCTTACCTGCTCCCATCATATCAAATATAGGGTAGTTGTTCTCTGCTGCATAACGAATACCCAGGTATGTAGCGTATGACGACGGAAATATATGCTCATAGACACCATCCTCTCCACATACAAACCATTCATACACAGCCTTGTTCTCAAGACAGACACAGACTGTTCCGCCAATAATGCGCCCCTGATATTCCGTAAGAAAGAAATGCCCGTGAGCAGTATGGTACAAATGCTCAAAAAAGTCCAGTGAAAATAATGGTGTTTTGACCTTTATCTTATACAAACGCTGCAAAATGGAATAGTACTCACCTACTTGCTCTGTAGTAGGTTGCATTATTGGTACAACTCCATCGCGCATCGTTGTTTTGATGTCACGTTTGCGGTTCTTCCCTATATTCCGCTCCATTTCTTCCACATTGGCAGTATGAATATGAAAATTCAAATGCGGTTGATAGGCAAAACCTTGCGCGCTGAATATATCTTTCCAACGGGAATAATCGTTGAAATTGCGTGTCTCGATATAGATGGCTTGCCTGGACAATTCACTGCGAACCGTATGCAACCAAGCAGACAATGCCTCGTTGCTTATCTCATTATCCAACAACGGACCACCAATGATAATGGCACGACGGGTGAAAAACTGTTTGAGGCGGCTATTTTCCTGCGTTACATAACCTACCACAACGCCGCATAGTTGCCCGTTCTCACTCACACCATACACAAAAGGTTTGAATTCATCAGGCAGAGAAGCAAAAAACGTATATGCCTCCGCTGTCTGAAACCACGTAGCCGTATTTGCCTTTTGCACCAATGCGCTCCACTGCGAAGTATCTATTTCTTTATATAAGCGATATAACACCATAGTGCGATTGTCCCTTTCTTGAGTATTGTCCAACTATTCTACATTCTAATCACCGTAAAGATTTTGCAGATGCGTCTGCAAAATCTCTTTCTCGGCACCTTGCTGCTGTGGTGACTGTTGTTTATGTATGGGATTGTTATTTAACATCTATTTGATAGAAATTTACACAAAAGCCTGTTGTTCCGATGACAATATCTCAATGTGCATACTTGCTAAGCAGTATTGAAAAGAAATTGCATATCTCGGGGTAGTAGTTCCCTGCTTGACGTTCGGTAGCACCAAAGAACACTTCTGCGACACGCTGCGGGGTAAGGACTTGCAACAATGTATGATAGTCTTCCAACGTGCCGTCGTTCAGCACTCTTTCCACCAAGAACGCGTCAGAGATATTCCCCTTTTTGTCTGCAGGAGTGTACCAAAACAAATTGGAGTGCTGTTTGATGAATGCCGACCTTGTCATAACTACTGTTAATGTTTAATGCCTTAATGTTCAATGCCACAAAAGTACACAAAAAAAACGATATGTGCAAGCCCCAATAGAGGTATGCGTAAAATAAACCGGTGAGTGGTCATCATAAGCACATCGAAACGGGGCAGGCGGCAGAGGAATATGCATATTATACTATGTTAATGATTTTACTCATAACATTGTGAAAAACACTTGCAATAGACCCGCGATAGCCCCGCTATCCTCCCACTATACTACTGGCAATATCGGGCAAATCATTGCGAGCAATATCTATAGAAATCTTTATATTTCTCTACCAGAGCGGGTATATCGCCATACGGAATGCGGTGCATATCCGGTCGGATAGGCTGCATTATACGCTCCCGCACCGCTTCAATACTGCCTTCTACACTCTCGTTCACCATACCGGTGGCATAGATGTCCTCAATCAAAGGCAGGAAATCCACGGCATTTAATTCTATCGGTACACCTATTGCGAAAGAAATCACCGTACCATCGCACATTGTGTGACAGGGTAAATCCACTTGGTATTTCGACAACACTTCATACATCATTTCGAGGACAGGTTTACGTATTGACGGTTCGTCGCAAGCAATCTCCGAGATATATTCCAATATCTCATTCTTGGCAGATGCACCGAGCCCTCTTTCAAGTAGGTACGATTTGAAGCAAAGCGGGTCTTCCATCAGGAACTTATAGACCAACGGTTTCACCAATATCTGTCCGCAGTCGCCCTCGTTGAAATAGACGACATCATCGTTCTGGCGCAGATATTCCAACAGAACGGGGAGTGTGTCGTCCATATTTCCCACCTTGGTAAGGAACATAAAACTATTGCCAATCGTATTCCAGTTGGCATTCGTCTTGTCCTCTCTCAGTTGTTCGTTATTCTTTCCGTATTGTTTCCCTAACTCGTGCAGTATCAATTGATGCAAGTCTTCTCGGAGAGTGCCTGCGGGCAATGACAGCAGGAGGTCGATGCCCGCTTGGGTATAGTCTTGCGTCCCTTTGGTTATAACGGCTTCTATTTCAGGGTGATGCAACGGGGCGAGTGTCTTGGGATAGTTGATACCCGGGTAGGTGTACTCCATATCGGGGAAGTCGCGGTAATATCCCATTCGGCGATACCGTTTTTCTTCCTCATCCAAGATGGGACGAAGGATAACCTTGTAGTTGCCTACCCCTAACGTTTTGGTGAGTGTCGGGATGTATTTGTCCGCCTCTTTATGGCTCTTTGCCATAAGACAATACTCGCCATTGTAGCCGAAATCATATTCCTGCAGTTCCACATTATCATCGTCTTCCTCCAGTATATAGCGTGCCAAGGCAAAGTCTTTGCACGGACTGATACCCGCATTGGTTGCCCAGTCCAATGCCCCGTATACCCAATTGTGTGCCTCCACATACTCTATTTCCGTCCATTGCTCGATATGGGTCGCAAAATGGTCAACAAAATCCAGCATCTCATCTTCGGGGATACTGAACTGCCAGATAGCATCTTTTACACCGAGGCACCATCTGTCCAGCATAAATGCCGCCAAAGTGTACGTACCGCCTGCGTGTTTGCGGATGACCATGATGGACATCTCGCGGCTGTCACCGATGGTCTCGCCCTTGTAGCACTTGTAAATAGGGAGCAGTCTTGCCCGTTCACGAATATACCGTTCCGGTGTCAGTGGTTGTTGTTTCTTCTGTTTTGCCATATTGTTATTTCTGTTCTTTTGTTTTGCAGCCTTTGAAAGCGTCTTTGCCTACCGTTGTGGTCGGTGGTGTTTGTGGGACAGGCAGGCTCCCGCAGTCGCGGAAAGCGTATGCTCCTATCGTTTTCAAACCCGCAGGAAAAACCACTTTGCGCAGGTTACGACACTCGGCAAAGGCACTGTTCCCGACACTTTCCAAGGTGTTGGGCAACACGATTTCGCGCAATTGGCGACAACCCAAGAAAGCCTCGTCTTCTATGGTCTGCAAATGCTCGTTGAAGTGCACATCCATCAGACTTATACACTCGGCAAAGGCACTTTTGCTCAATACTTTAAGAGAGGCAGGGAGTGTGATTTCCCGCAGCAACTTGCAGTTCCTGAAAGCCCCGTCCTCTATCACGTGAATGTTGTCCACCAAACTGATATTCTGCAATTGTTGGCAGTTCGCAAAGGCAAACTTGCCAATACGGAAAGTGGTAATCGGGATATTGATGCGCTCCAATGCCACACAGCCCTTAAATGCTTCATCACCAATGGCATACGTGCCTTCGGGCAGTACTGCTTTCTGCAATCGTGTGCAACCCGTAAAGATGCCTTTGCTGAGGCTTGACACGTGTTCAGGGATAGTGATGACCTCCAACTGCATACACCCCGCAAACGCCTCTTCACCTATCTCGCGCAACGTCTCGGGCAACTTCACATCCTCCAGCGTAGCGCAGCCTGCAAATGTACCGTCACCAATATGAGTGAGGTGAGAGGGGAGGGTAATCTGCCTGATTGAGCGACACCGCGTGAAACATCCTTGGGGTATAACTGTCAGATAGTCAGACAATATCTGCGTTTTCAATTGCTCACATCGGTAGAATGCACCCACGCCCAACAACTCCAACGTCGAGGGTAGGGTGGCTTCTTGCAGCAATGTACAACCGTAGAACGCAAAATTCTCCACACGACAAACGGAAGCGGGGATGACAACTCGGGTGAGGTTCTCGCACCCGTAGAATGCTGCTGCGGGAATGGTGGTGATGCCATCGGGCAGCGTGACGGAACGAATGTTTTTGTTCTCGGCAAAAGCACGGTTGGCAATCAGGCGTGTAGGCACTTTGGTCTTGAAGACGAAGTCGGCAGGTGCTTGGCTGTTTACGGCTATCAGGCAGTCATTGATAAACAAGGCACCGCGACGCCATTTCTTATCATTGTTCCATATCCCCGAATTGGTAAATGCATCTTCGCCTATCTCTTTGACGGTCTGCGGAATAGATACACTGACAAGGTTCTTGCAGTCGCGGAACGTGTCGTGGTCTATGCGCCAAACGGATGCGGGAAACTCTACTCGCGTGAGGGTCTTGTTGCCACGAAAAGCACCTACGGCAATGACGCGTGTTCCATCGGGTATGATATACTTGGGCTTGATGGTCTTGTCGGTGGCAATGAGACAACTATCGATATAGAGTGTTCCGTCTGTCCAGTTCTTTTTGTCGAGTAGTATTCCCGTTCCTTCAAATGCACTCCTGTAGATACGTTCTATGCTCCGTGGCAGGACGATAGCCGTCAGACTTTTACACCCCCTGAATGCATTCTCCCCTATACCCGTCACGCGATATGTCTGCTGCCCCACAGGTATCTCTGAGGGAATGTACAACTCCCCGCTCGCTTGGGGGTTGAGTGTGACCTCGGCGGTCATGTTTTCGGGGTTAATACGATAGTTAATGTCTTGATACACAGCATTCTCTGCACTGACACACAGAGCGGTGCAGATTGCCAATACAAGGCTGAGGCAACACTTCATAATGCGATAATCTATTTGCTAATCGGTCTGCAAAGGTACTGTTTTTTCTTCGTATATGCAATCCGAAACGTATTTGTGTAACTCACATTTTTTCCGTAACTTTGCGGACTGAATGGATTTCGACATAACCCAAAATGAAACTAATCAAACGCAAAAAGAAGTTTCGTATCAATCCTGAAACCTTGGCATTGGAGCAGGTGGAGCACGGTATACGCTACTGGCTGCGTCAGAGCGGCATATATATATTGAGTGGTATCGTACTGGGTATCATCTTTTTATATATATTTCTTACTTTCTTCCCATCACCCCGCGAGAAACAACTCCAGCGGGAAAAAGAGGCATTGGCATCGCAACTGCAGATGCTAAACAAGCAGGTGGACCAAATGCAGTTGGTGATGACCGACCTCCAGCAGCGCGACGACAACCTCTATCGCGTCCTCTTTGGCGCAGAACCTATTCCGCTGAGCATCCGGCAGGGGGCGCAACGCAAAATTTCATACTATGAGCAGATAGCACAAATGACTGACAATCAGTTATCTGCAGACTTGGCGCTCAAAGTGGATGTACTTGAAAAAGAAATGTATATCCAGAGCAAATCCTATGACGACGTGCTGGATATGGCGAAAACGCAAGAGATACGTATGGAGAATATCCCCGCTATTCAACCCGTCCTCAACAAAGACCTCAAGCGCGTGGCATCGGGCTATGGCGTGCGTATCGACCCCGTGTACCATGTGCGCAAGTTCCATGCCGGTATGGACTTCACTGCCCCTGTCGGCACCGAAGTCTATGCCACGGGCAACGCCAAAGTCGTCTTTGTGGGGTGGAAACAGGGGTACGGCAACACGGTCATCCTTGACCATGGTTTTGGCTACACCACCCTGTACGGACACCTGTTCAAGTCGTTGGTGCGAGTGGGGCAGAGAGTGCACCGTTCCGACATTATCGCACTGGTTGGCAATTCGGGTAAATCCACAGGTCCGCATTTGCACTACGAGGTACGCTACAACGACAAACCCGTTGACCCGCGCAACTATTATTTCTACGACCTCTCGCCCGAAGAATACGACCAGATGGTGCAACTTTCAAACAACTTCGGACAAATGCTCGACTGATTAAACGCCCGTTGGGCATTGAAATAGGTAATAGCTAATAAAAGAGAGAGGCAGTTTTTAGCCCCTCTCTCCGTTTTGTGCAACGGATTGATAACTTGTAACGCACGTGCCGTCCCCTAACACGTATCTCTATTCTACCCCTCAGAAGGGGGGAGTTAGTGGAGGTCTTCCAATTACTCAATCGTTGCGGCGACTTGATGCCACACATATTGTCGCAGTGTGGTATAAAGGGTCTGTGCCTTGAAGGCAGCGATGTCAGCGGCTTGCTTTGTTGCGTCGTTGAGGCGCTCTGTCGTCTTGACGCAGATTTTGCCAAAGCGTGTTTGAGCTGCTTTTTCTGCATCGCTGTAAGGTGTGCTTCTTACCCCGCAAGTGCTTGAGTAGCAAGGGTTTTCAATCATTTCTGTGTTGCTGGTAGCAGCTCTGCGAACCATGTAAATGACTTTGTCATTTTTTGCCAGTTTTCCGCTCACTGTCTTCACAGGAGCAATGTAAGTAATTTTTGCCATATAAATAAATAGTTTTTAATTTAGTTATTATTATTTAGTTATGTGCTTTCTTTAAAGTCCTGCACGCGGACTTTTTTTCAAATTTCAAACTGAAAATTTGAAGTTGCACGAGGCATATATATACTTAAATATCAATAAATTGTGTTTTCATAAAACCGCCATACATACGGGAGAAAATATGACTACCCGTAAATATATATGGGGGGTCCGTTTGTCGGTTTGTCCGTTTGTCCGTTTTTTCAATGCGCAATGTTTGCATTGAATATTCATTCATCCAGACTATCCATATCGTCAGTATAATCGTTCATAACGTTCTCATTTTCAGCCATGATAGCCGCCACTTTCTTGTACCGTTTGCGGTCTGTCTTGACTATTTTTCCTTGCTCGACGAACCTTTTTAGCATTTTCAGGGGATCGTTTTGAGAGTAGTTCTTTTCTTTTTTTAACGTTTTGAACTCATCGGTCGTAAACTCATCCGGCATATCCGCAAGCAATTCATCAGGGCCGTATTTCTCGTATGTACACACACTTTTTTTCGTCACGTTGCCGTACTTTGCATAGCTCTGAGCCGATATTTTCTTAACCCTATCCAAAAAGAAAGTGGTGAATTGTGCCAGCAGGTAATCGGCAAGCCACAGCATATATGCAATACAATCCTGTTCTTTTTTACTACCTGTTGCTTGCGACTTCGGGCTTCGTTTTTCTATGCCCTCGACTACTGCCCAAGCCACAGCTGCACGCCAAGCGCAAACGGGTGCACGTCGGTAAAACTGTTTGCCGTACTCATATTTGTTTATTTCGCAACTTTTGTTTTTTTCCAGCCATTTTTGAAGTGGAAGTTCCAAGAACGGACAATAGATTGTACCTTTTTCTCCCAGCAATTCTACGGCAATCGAATATAATTTCTTTTTTTCGGCTTCCGTATATTTTTCGTAACGAGGCATGTCATCTGTATCCTCGATTGTTGCCAACATCAAGCGTGATGCGAGTCCTTCCTTTATGTCTTTGTCGGTGATCCAATCCTCGAAAACGGCCTCGGGAACCCCTGCCATGTGGTATTGAATATATGCCTTGCATTTTGCGTTTACCCCAAGCAGCGTCGCACGGCGTTGACCTAACTTTTCATTGTTATATGCCGCCTGCAGTGCCGACTTTAGCAAACCCTGTGTTTGATTGTTATACGTAACCACACGGCCTACTTCGCTGTCAAACATAATCAAATGTCTTTCACCCGCCTCTTCCATCGCCATATTCAGGCAGGGGGCATTGATGTTGAACGGTGTGATATATAACGGAGCTACCGGTTTTTCCTCCATGTCTTTTGTCTTTCTTTGGCGTCGTGCTTTCGAATCATATTCCTTTCGTATTTGCCAATTGATATCATCCTGCTCTTGTATCGGCTGAAGTATCGCCTCGAAACTTTCGTCGCAGTATGCCTTGCCCGCCGAAGGAGGGGCAACCGTTATTGCGCCGAAATTCAAGTGATGGTTTTTGCCGTCCAGGTAATCACAGTCAATCCCCGACAACAGACCGCCGATAGCCACATTCGACACTACCGCCAATGCCTGCTGTTGCTCGACGGGAACGTGTTTGTTGATTATCGCCTGAATCTTGTTCAACGGTGGCAACCCCATACCGGTCACGTCGTTATCCTCACTTGTCTTTTCCATTTTTGCCTCGTGAATGGCAGCCAAAAGGTATTTCGACGGCTTGCCCGTGTAGGGATAGTTGCAGTAGTCCACGCACTGACGATGTCTTTCTTTCTCATCCTTCCATGCCGGAAGTATCGCAAACAGCAACTCGGGGTCGTTGTTGCAGATATTCCGCATCTCCGAAATCAAAGTCCCGTACATCTCATGTTTGCTGTTTGGACGGGGCGTGTAGTTCATTTTTTGAAGTAGAATGTCAATAATCTTCGCGTATTGTACACCATCGTAAGTCAAATCAGCATTGACATCCTCGCGCGTGCGCGCGTTATTATAAGGTGTAGAACTGTTTTCGTTGTCTTCTTTGTTTTCGTTATTCAACGCACTTCCGTCCAAATTTTGGTTCATTACCTTGCGACCCTCTATTGCCGCTTTCATTGCCTCGTCTTTGCTTGCAAAATAGAATTTGTCGGGATTGACGTACAGCCAATTTTTACGGCTGACGATGAAAAATCCGCGATTTTCTTCATATACGGCATCGTCTTTCTCCTTCTCCATACCCAATACCTTGGCCATGCGGTCTTGTCCTTGGGCTATCGTCTCGCCCGGCAGGAGGTCGAACAACAGGTGAAAACCATCACCGCTCGGGCTGATATGAGCGAAAATAATCCCGTTCTTTTCTATAAATTCAGGGGTCAATATACCCTGCAATATCTCCCGTACCTTCTTCCCTACGTGGTCCCCGTCATACATGGCTGTCCTGTTGAGCAGCATATTCTGCTTCTTCCGACTACCGTCGCCCTGGGTAGCCCAAGCATGGCCGAGGCCGAAATGAAGTTGGTTCTTCAATGCTTTTTTCTCCTCGTCGTAGTCACTGCCATGGTCGGGATACTCCATTTCCAACAGCCGTATTTTGTCCTCAATCTCCGTTGTCATCGGGTCGTCGGACAACTCCACCAACTTTTCGTAACTCATTGGCATTGGCTTCCCTACGTACCACTTGTCCATGCACATGAACCGTTCCACTTTTTCGGCTGCCAAATCGTCGGTTACCTCGTTTTTCACCTCGTCGGTTACTTTTTCCGTTACCTTTTCTTTTACCTTTTGGGATGGTTTTTTGATGCTTGTCTCCTCACCATTGGGATCACCCAACAACTCCTCCAACTCCTCGTTGCTGATAATGTTTGGGTCGATGGTCATCACCCTACCTTTTTTTGTACCTTTTTGGTTAATCACTTGTTGCTCTGCGGCAACGTTTTCGTTTTTTAATTTTTCTATTTCCATAAATTATAAATTTGGTTAATAAATATATTCTTATTTCGCATTGTGCATTACGCATTGCATTGTGCATTGTGCATTGTGCATTTCGCATTGCGTGTGCATTGTCATATCGCCACCATATCCCACGCGCTGACGCCTGTACTCTCGCCGTATTCTGTCCTGTATGCCTTCAAGTTGTAATATACCCGTACTTTTGACCCTATCTCAAACGGGAAATTCAGCAACTTCTGACTACGTACCGTGAACCATGCCGATTGTGTGTACTTCTCCTCACTCTCCACTCGTATTTTCCTGTACTCGAAGTAAACGCCCTCTTCGTACCTGCTCTCGTGAGTGTACATCCTGCTCACTTCTTTTACCGTCCCCTCAAAGGTGAGGACTTGTTTTTTTTCTACATTTTCCATTCTTTTTTATATTTTTCCCTTTCTTTTATTTTTGCCTCTGCCTCGGAGTCTGCGCACTACCCCCCCCCCGGTATCGGCTGTTTATTATAATTATATTCTTCTTCCCTCTTTTTTCAAGTCTGTTTTTGTTTTTTTTCTTGCTTTATACATAAATAGTACGTAATTTCAAAAAGTTACGAAAAAACGCATTTTTTACGTATTTTTTTATTTTTATTTTTTGGACAAAAATTTTCCACGAAAACGATTCGTCGTCCGCGCAGGTGCTTTTGTCCGGCAACCACCCGTGTGGCTGTACATACGCACTTATCTCCTCCGCTTTGCGGCTTGTGCATTGTGCATTACGCAT
>DJSG01000051.1:45975-59435 GCA_002440265.1 Bacteroidales bacterium UBA6340
GCATTACGCATTGTGCATTGTCCTGCCGCTGAAAACTTGTATTTCTTTTACTTTTTTGTGTTTTTTTACAAGAGTCACTTGTTTTCGTCTTTTTACTCAACAAAAACCGTGCCAAAGTAAAATTACTGCCAAGTTAGCACTATGTTTCTTTATCTATTTGTCCTATCATCATATCACTTGTTTAACGATTACGCTGCAAAGATAATACGGATTTTTGGTGTGTGCAAATTTTAGAAGTAGATACTTATAACATTTAACACACAAATAGCGATAGCAATATATTTTTACTGTTTTTTTGTGAATAATATACAATAAAAATATCAAGAAAAGGTTGCGTAATGCGCAATTCTCAATGCGTAATGCGCAATGCACAATGTACCGAGCACTACCGAGACCTCCCCGAGACCTTATCGGGTATTTTTTGTAGTCCGAGAGACGACGCGGGCGGGGTCCCTATGAGCCCGTGGGCGAAATGGGGTGCATCTCTCGCGTCGTTAGATTTTATCATTACGCATTGTTTTTTTTGAAAAAACGGACAAACGGACAGACAGACAAGGGGTAGGGGTATGTATATAAACACAGAGGGGCGAGGTTATGAATGCAAAGAGCGAGAGGGATATAGTATTTTAATATATAATATATTTATATATTATATATTATTGTATATTATTTATTATATATTATTTTTCTATTTTGCTTATTTGCCTCTAAAAAACGCCCCAAAAAAACACTTTTTGCGTGTTTTTGCGCATATATATGGGGGTAGGGTGTGTCCGTTTGTCTGTTTGTCTGTTTGTTTCCGATAAAAATGCATAACAATATCCCATACAAGACTCCCAGAATCCCCTTCAAAAAGGGGGATTGCAGAGTATAGAGAATTAATTTTGCATTTCATAATAAATGAAGTCACGGGGGTGTGCTTGTGTATGTTGCGGAAAAGCAGTAATTTTGCGGCTTGTTAGGTGGATAATTAACCCATTAAAATACGATATTGTGAAAACAAACTACCTGAAATCGAGGCATATAGGCCTCGCAGAAGACGAGCAGAAACAGATGCTCGCCGAGATTGGCGTGAACAGCATGGACGAGTTGATAGCCCAGACGATGCCGCAGGACATCCTGTTGCATGAGCCTTTGGACTTGGACGAGCCCCTTACTGAGCAGGAACACCTCAACACCATGTACCAAATGGCACAGAAAAACCGGATATGCCGCTCGTATATCGGTCGCGGTTGGTATGGTGCCATCACGCCGGCAGTGATACAGCGCAACGTGTTGGAGAACCCGGTGTGGTACACCTCGTACACTCCCTATCAGGCAGAAGTGAGCCAGGGACGATTGGAGGCGTTGTTTGTTTTTCAGGCGATGATAAGCGACCTGACCGGTCTGCCATTGGCAAACTGCAGTCTTCTCGACGAGGCTACTTCGGCAGCGGAGGCAGTGACGATGATGCACAACCTGCGCAGCCGCGATATGATGAAGAACAATGTGCGCAAAGTGCTGGTTGACACCCGTATCTTCCCCAATACTTTGAGCGTGATGCGTACGCGCGCAGCAGGGCAGGACATCGAATTGGTGATGGCTAACTACGAGCAAGTGAATGCCGAGTGGCTGGCAAAGGAAGGTCCATTCTTTGGTGCTATTGTGCAACTGCCTAATGCAGACGGTTCGATAGAGGACTACAGCGCGTTTATTGCCGACTGCCACGACGCAGGAATGAAGGTGACCGTGATAGCCGACCTGATGGCTATGGCACTGCTCAAACCGTTGGATGCGGATATCGCGTGCGGTACGGCACAACGTTTCGGTTTGGCAATGGGTTTCGGCGGTCCGACGGCAGGGTATATGGCTACTCGCGACGAGTACAAGCGTGAGTTGCCCGGGCGTATCATAGGTCTGAGCAAAGACGCTTACGACCACCCCGCATACCGCCTGGCACTTCAGACCCGCGAGCAGCATATAAAGCGTGAAAAGGCTACCTCCAATATCTGCACGGCAGAGGCATTGTGCGCGGTGATGGCAGGTATGTATGCCGTTTATCACGGTGCGGCAGGCATTCGCGAGATAGCCGAGGGCATACACGGCAAGGCTGTGTATATGAGCGAGATGCTGCAGGCGTACGGGTTTGAACAGGAGAACACGGAGTTCTTCGACACCTTGAAAATTCGTCCGACAGGCGACATTACCGTTGAGCGCGTGCGCGGTGTGGCAGAGGAGATGGGCATCAACCTCTATTACGACGCAGAAGGTTGGATAGGGCTGAGCATAGACGAGACCGTGACGGTGGACGATATGAACGACCTTATCGACCTCTTTGCCCAAGCCAGCGGCAATATGGCGCAGTACGAGGACAGTGAGGAGGCGTTCCACAACCTGTGGGCAATCGCCGAGGAGAAAGTACGCCCTGTGGACTATCTGCAGGCAGACGTCTTCCGCCTGTATCACACAGAGACAGAGATGATGCGCTATATCAAACGCCTTGACCGCAAAGACATCAGCCTTACGCATACGATGATTCCGCTGGGCAGTTGCACGATGAAACTGAATCCCGCGTCTGCCATGATTCCTGTTACCTATCCGGGCTATATGAATGTGCATCCGCTGGCTCCCGCCAACCAAGTGGAGGGGTATCGCGAGGTGTTGGAAGACCTGGAGCAGCAGTTGGCTACCATCACGGGCTTTGCAGCATGCAACCTGCAGCCTACTTCGGGTGCGGCAGGCGAATACACGGGTCTGGTGACGATTCGCGAGTACCTGCACCGCCAAGGTCAGGCACAGCGTACTGTCCTCCTTATCCCCGCTTCGGCACATGGTACAAACCCCGCATCGTGTGTGCAGGCAGGCTTCACACCACTCGTAGTGAAGTGCGACGAGAACGGTAATACCGACCTTGCCGACTGGCGTGAGAAAGCCGAGACCAACCGTGAACACCTGGCAGGGTGTATGATTACCTATCCTTCGACACACGGTATCTTCGAGATGGCTATCCGCGAGATGTGCCAGATCATTCACGATTGCGGCGGTCAGGTATATATGGACGGTGCGAATATGAATGCACAGATTGGCTATACCAACCCCGGTTTCATCGGTGCGGACGTGTGCCACCTCAACCTGCACAAGTCGTTTGCCAGCCCTCACGGAGGCGGCGGTCCCGGTGTGGGTGCTATCTGCTGTGCCAAGCATTTGGCGGACTGCATGCCCACTCAGGACCATAACCGCGTATCCAGTGCCCTCTATGGCAATGCGAATATGGCACTTATCTCCTATGGTTATATCCGCATGATGGGCGAAGAAGGACTACGCGAGTCCACGGCAGCCGCTATACTGAGTGCCAACTATATGGCATCGAAACTGAAAGACGCGTATGGCATTGTCTATACGGGTGTGCACGGGCGTGTAGGGCACGAGTTGATTCTCGACTGCCGTCAGTTCCACGCCATCGGTATCACCGAGAGCGACATCGCCAAGCGTCTGATGGACTTCGGTTATCACGCACCTACGCTGTCGTTCCCCGTGCACGGCACCTTGATGGTGGAACCCACCGAGAGCGAGAGCAAACACGAGATTGACCAGTTCATTGACGCATTGCTCACTATCCGTGCCGAGATAGCCGCCGTAGAACGTGGTGAGGCAGATGCCAAGGACAATGTACTGCTCAATGCGCCGCACCCTGAATACGAGATAGTTGCCAACGAATGGCACCACTCATACAGCCGTGAGCAAGCCGCTTATCCCACCGAATGGGTACGCAGCAACAAGTTCTGGATCCCTGTTGCCCGTGTGGACAACGGTTGGGGTGACCGCAACCTGATTGCCAAGTACATACTGAACAAGTAATTTCCGTTAGCACCTTACCTCACCTTGTTATGCCATAGTGGGGTAGGGTGCTGTACTTAATTTGTAAATTGTAACCTGATTTATGACCCAACCTATTGACGAACTGCAAAAGAAACTTCGCCGTAGCAAGTACAAACACGCCCTGATAGAGGCAAAAGAACTGTTGGTTATAGCCATTGCTACTATTCCTTATGCCTTGGTAGTCAATCAGATATTGGTGCCTCATGCTATCGTGGGCGGTGGTTTGACCGGTGTCTGCGAGATTATCTATTTCGCGACGGGTATGGTGATTCCTATATGGCTCAGTTCGTTGATAATCAATGTCATCTTGTTGGTTATAGCCATCAAGGTGGTAGGTTGGAAATTCTGCATTCGGTCGATATACGGTGTCTTTTTCCTGACGCTTTGGCTGAAGTTGGTGCCCACGGCAAGTACTCCGCTGCTGTCCGACCCGTTTATGGCAGTTATATTGGCGGGTCTGTTCAACGGTTGCGGCTTGGGTATGGTGTTCCTCAACAACGGTAGCACGGGTGGTACCGACATCGTGGCGATGATTGTGCACAAGTTCCGTCAGGTGCCGTTGGGACGTGTGTTGATGGCATGCGATATGATTACAATCTCGTGTGCGTATTTCCTGCCTGAGGTACATAGTATAGAGAAGGTGCTGTTCGGTCTGTGCTACACGTTTATGTGCTCCAATGCCGTTGACTGGACCATGGGGCGTGCGCGTCAGTCGGTGCAGTTCTTCATTTTCAGTCAGAAGTACAACGAAATCACCAAGGCCATCCTTACCGAGATGCGTCGTGGCGTGACGCTGATAGATGGTGAGGGCGGCTATACACGTCAGCCATGCAAGATTGTTACCGTGATGGCAAAACGCAGCGAGAGCAGCAAGATATTCCGTATCGTGCGCGAGATTGACCCCGATGCTTTCGTCAGCGAGAGCCAGACCAAAGGCGTCTTCGGACAAGGCTTCACAGATATTCGCGAACACGCGTAAAATGTACGATTTGATAATGTACGATGTACGATTTATTGTAGATTTGTAGGAGATTTGCTTATTTGCATTGCTCAAACGACCACAATGATAATCGTAAATATTCCCAAATAGTACATAAATATATAAATCGTAAATTCGTAAATCGTAAATACCATGTCAAATACCAAACCAAACTTGCAACCCACTATGGGTGAGCGGGGTATGTCGTCCTACATCATTGGTGATGCGGGAGGCAGCCGGTGGAAGACCATTCGCGAATACGTCTTTATCATAGTGGCGTTGTTCCCCTTTGCCCTGATGGTCAATTGGATATTCGTGCCGCAAAACGTGGTGGGCGGTGGTCTGACGGGTATCTGTTCGATAATCTTCTACGCCACACAGGGAGCGTTTCCGTCGCTGTTTCCCGAGTATGGAGGGGCTATCCCTATATGGCTCAGTTCGCTGACTATCAACGTGATATTGCTTGTTGTCGCTATCATCACGGTGGGGTGGAAGTTCTGTATCCGTACTATCGTGGGCGTGCTGGCACTGGCATTTTGGTACCGCGTCATTCCGATACGCGAGACACCGCTCATCGAAGACCCTGTGTCGGCTTGTTTGGTCGGCGGTGTGGTGTTCGGTATGAGTCTGGGCATCGTGATGCTCAACAACGGGTCGTCAGGAGGAACCGATATCCTTGCTATGATTATCAACAAGTACAAGGACGTCAGTCTCGGGCGGGTGATGGTGCTATGCGATGCTATCATTATCGCCAGCAGTTATTTCCTGCCTGTGCCGGAGAACTTCTATACGCCCGGTATGGACGTAGCAGACTTCAAAATCAAGCGTATCCTGTATGGTCTGTGCATGACCGTAAGTTACACGGCAGCAGTCGATTGGATAATATCGCGCTTGCGTCAGTCGGTGCAGTTCTTCATCTTCTCCACCAAGTACGACGAGATAGCCACCGCCATCAATCAGACCGTGCAACGGGGTGTGACCGTCTTGGACGGAACAGGCTGGTACAGCCAACAGCCCATTCGCGTGGTCACGGTGCTTGCCCGCAAGCATGAAAGCCAACTTATCCTGCATATCATCAAGAAGATAGACCCGAATGCTTTTGTCAGCCAGGCCAATGTGTCGGGCGTATTCGGCAAGGGATTTGATGCCATCAAAGTGAAATAGGATTCAATTGTTCATGCTATATGCTACTCTCTGAGATTATTGCTGCCATTCAGCCGGTTCGAGTTTATGGAGACGATACTAATATCCTGAGTACCACGGATATACAGTATCTCCTTACAGATAGCAGGCTGCTTTCTTCTGCCCCTGCTCACACGATGTTCTTTGCCCTTAGGACGAGTAAGAACGACGGGGCAAAGTACGTGCAAGACCTATATATAAAAGGTGTGAGGGTGTTTGTAATGCACAATGCACAATGCGTAATGCCCAATGCGCAATTGGGAGACGACGCGGCTCGCGTCGTCATCAATACGACGTGTAATGTCCAATACCCAATGAATGGGGCAGTATTTCTGATAGTGAACGATACTTTGCAGGCATTGCAGGACTTGGCGGCATACAAGCGGTCGCTGTACACGTGCCCCGTAATCGGTATCACTGGCAGCAACGGCAAGACGGTGGTCAAAGAGTGGCTGTATCAGTTACTGAAAGACGACTACCGCATCACGCGCTCGCCCAAATCGTACAACTCGCAGATAGGCGTGCCGCTGTCGGTCTGGCAGATGAACGAACAGACACAACTGGCTATCTTTGAGGCAGGTATATCCGAACCCGGGGAGATGGAGCGGTTAGAGCGAATCATTCGTCCAACCATCGGGGTGGTGACGTATATCGGGACGGAACATGGGGAGAATTTCCCATCGTTGGAGGCAAAAAGGGCGGAGAAGATGAAGTTGTTTGTGCATTGCCCCGTGGTGATAGAAGACCCGACGCATCAGAATGTGCGCACGTGTGCGGCGGTGATGCGTGCCTTGGGCTACGACGAGGAGACTATCACCCACCGAATCCTGCACCAGACGCATGAGACGGTGCTGCAAATCAACCTGTCGGCATTGGTGGACAACGTGCGCTACTTCCGTTCGCTGCTGCGCCCGACCACGAAACTCACGTGCATGGTCAAGGCGTTTGCATACGGTGCGGGCAGTGTGGAGGTGAGCCAAGCCCTGCAACAATGCGGGTTGGTGGACTACCTTGCTGTGGCAGTGGCAGACGAAGGGGTGGAACTGCGGCGTGCGGGTATCACGCTGCCCATTATCATTATGGACCCCGAAGTGGCGGCGATGGACCTCATTCTCGAGAACAACTTGGAGCCGAATGTTTATTCATTCCAATCGTTGGAGAACGTCATCGAAGCCGCATCCACAAAGGGATTGGAGCATTATCCCGTGCATATCAAGATAGATTCGGGCATGCACCGGTTGGGATTCTACCGCGAAGAGTTGCCGCGCTTGATTGAACGCCTGCAATCGCAGACGGCAGTGCAGGTAAAGAGCGTGTTCTCGCACCTCGCGGGCAGCGACGAACCGCAGTTTGACGAGTTTACGTTGCAGCAGATTCACTATTTTGACGAGTGCGCAGAGACGTTGAAGGCTGGACTCAACTATCCGATAATCAAGCATATATGCAATACGGCAGGTATTGAACGGTTTACACAATACCAGTTTGACATGTGCCGTCTTGGTATCGGGCTTTACGGGTTCTCGTTTGTGGGCAAGAAACTGCGCAATGTATGCACACTGAAGACCACCATTCTCAGCGTGAAGACCGTGCAGGCGGGCGAGACGATAGGTTACGGGCGGCATACCACCCTCACGGAGCCACGGCAGATAGCGGTGATACCCATCGGATATGCAGACGGTTTCGACCGCCGTTTCTCCAACTACGGGGGCGAGGTGCTGATACGCGGCAAACGTTGTCCGGTGGTGGGAAATGTGTGCATGGACCAGGCTATGGTGGATGTTACCGGCACCGATGCGCAGCCCGGAGACTACGCCACCATCTTCGGCGATGAGTTGCCCATTGAGGAGTTGTCCGACAAGTTGGGTACGATACCTTATGAGGTACTGACGTCCGTTTCTCGCCGTGTGCAGCGCGTGTATTTCTACGAGTAAGCGGCTATGAGCGAGGCAATTAGATGCGACAATCTCACTATCGGCTACGGCACACACGTGGTGCAGTCGGCTCTCACGTTCTCTCTCAACGAGGGCGAGATGGTATGTATGCTGGGTCCCAATGGGTGCGGCAAGTCCACCTTGCTGCGTACCTTGGCAGGCTTGCTGCCGCCTTTGGGCGGGACATACAGGTTGTTGGGTGTGTCTTCTGAAAAAGCGGGGGAGAGCAGTGCGGAGCGTGCCAAACACTTGGCATTGGTGCTGACGGAAAGGCTGAGTCTGGAACATACCACCGTGCATGATGTGGTGGCGATGGGGCGGTATCCGTATTCGTCATTCTTAGGCGGCTTGTCTGCTGATGATGAGGCGGTTATCGCAGATGCGCTGCAACAAGTGGGCTTGCAGGATATGGCAGATACCTATTTCAACAACCACAGCGACGGGGAGAAGCAGCGAATCCTGATAGCCAAAGCCCTTGCCCAACAGACACCTGTCATTCTGCTTGACGAACCCACGGCGCACCTCGACCTGCCCAACCGCATACGCACCTTGCAACTGCTCAGGCATTTGGCGCACGAGCAGGGCAAGACCATACTCATTTCCACCCACGAACTGGACTTGGCACTCCAACTATCCGACCGTATCTTGCTTATGTCCGATGGTGGCATTCAGTTGGATACAGCCCAAGCACTTCGTTCCCGCAATGCCTTTACGGATGCGTTCCAAATGGACATCTTCCATCCCCTGTAAGCCACTCCTTGAAGGAGGGGTTGGGGAGGTCTTTTTATTCATACGTCAAAGAACACGGGCTGCTTACGTCTGCAGCCTACCGGATTCGACACCTCGAATCACGATGCAAAGATACAACAGATTCCGTATTTTTGTTGGTAAAGTATTACCAATAATGCGCGCTTCGTGTTCTTTTATGTGCAACACGTTGGTTTATACGCAATAAGCAAGAGGCTACCCACACTTATAGGCAGCCTCTTGCTTTGCTGGGGGACGACGCGGCTCGCGTCGTCAAAAGCGGTCTTTTTGAAGAACAGGCATTCTTTTTTTACTTGTTAGACAACCCCGTATTCTTGCTATATGCCGAACTCTATCGTACCATGGCTCCTACTGCGTTATAGCGAACATGGTTGCGAATGATAACCAACTGACCATTTTCAATCACTTTCTCTGCACTCTTTGTAGCAACCTCCGTATTCTCTACGGCGTCCTCTGTATAGAGTGTTGCTTCGCCATCGGCAATCTCTATGGTACCATCATAGTTTTGCAGGATACCTGTCACTTGTACACGGTCGCCAACCTCGAAGAAGTTCGGCACAAATGCCCAATAGGCCATAAAGGTCTTTGCTCCGTCCTGTGCATCAGACATATAGAAACATTGTTTGTTCTTTCCGGTTTTGTTGTCAGTCTTTTTGTTGCCCAACTCTGTCACATAGCCGAACACGGTCACATTCTCCGTTCCCTTGTAACCCGATTGGGCTGCAATAGTAGCGGCTTCAGCGCAAGTCAGTATGCTGCCTGCAGGCTCCGTACCACCATTCTCATTGAGAGTGATAGCAGTTCCCTCATCATCATCCATGGCGTCAACAGCCACTGTGGACTCAAAGGTATATAACTTGCCATCGGTACCCGTAAATGTTCCCGTGAATGAATAGTTGCCGTTGTTATCCGTATTTTTGATGGTTACGGTACCCACAGCATCCTCTTCATCGCTAATCTCTACAGAATCCGTGGCAGAGGTCCAAATGCCGGCATACAACAGGTCATAAGTGCCATTGATAGCCGTCTTGCTGTTTGCCATAACTTGCAGATATACTTCTGGATACACATAACCCGTCTCATAATCATATCCCTTATATAGGTCAAAGTCATAGATAGGAATGGTTGTCTCCTCGTCATATTCCCATCTCCAATAGTAGGCATCGCATTGTGTCATACCTGTTATCTTGGTATTGTCTGTTATAGGCTCATCCGTTCCGCCGCCTTCGCCGGAAACCTCCAACGCCGTTATGATACGTTGTCCCTTGTCACCGAGAGTGATAACCACTTCTTGCGCATCACCGCTCCATGTATCCACTTTCGGGTCATTCTTACTCGTAGAACTGCCGCCGGAAACATAGGTACCCACATTTGCTTCGACCGTTGCATATTCCTTTTTCCCTTGTTTGGCAAAGGTTATTTTCATAGAGGCAATCTTACTTCCTTTGACTGTGATAGTGTTTTTTGCATACAAACGTAATGTGTCGTTGTAGATTTTGGGAGGATTCTGTCCTTCTGCTTGTGCCACTTCCACTGTGAAACCATCTTTTGTCTGTTTCTCTGCTGTCGAGAACGTAAAGGTTGTCGTTGCCGACATTCCCATGACTACCAATAATGTAGCCAACATTGTAAAAATTTTTCTCATATCTTTATTTGTTTAATAATGTATAGACTTTCTACTTTTTACCCTCGGGGCAACCGCATCAAATTTGTGCATTATCTCGGGGACGCGGACGCCCTCGTCCGCGGGCAGTTTGGCACAAACGGTATGGCGATGCTACGCACTTTGGAAACAACGCGATGCTCGTTGTTATCGGCGTTGCCGAACCATATTTGCGGTCGGTTTTTGGTTATTACATGTTTATTATTGGTTAGTTGTTGGGCATTGCTGGCATAGTCATTCCCACCTGTCCACCGATACACCGATAATGTCCCATTGTATCCCGTTTCTTGTTGCCGGAGTTGTTCTATCCCAGCAATTCCGATATCATCTCTTGCGATTCGGCACCCACTACCACTAACCGGTACACCACCATCTCGCGCATCCTGCGTGCCTTCTCAAACGGCTTGGCTTGCGTAAACGGTGACAGGCGGAAGAAACGGTACAACTGCTGGACATACCCGTTCGCCGCTATCTCGTAGGTGTTCTTCATCACACCCATCTCTTTCAGCGACTCCATATGAACGTTGTTCTTCAGCATATTATGCAGCAACTTGTATATCCTGCAGACAGCATAGCGGTCGCTGTCGCACATCGCCCACGCGTCCAGCAACTCCTTCAGTTCTTCGCGGTCCTCCTCGTTCATACTGCTGAGGGCATCATCCCGCCATGGCAACAGCCAATGGGCGGCACGGTCCATAAAGAATGGTGTCTTGTATGCGTCTTTGAAAAAGGCAAAATTCTGGTCTAAATGCAGGGCTGCGATGTGCTCCATCTCCGACCGGTATTTCCTGAGCACACTGTACACATCATCCGAACCATGCTCTTGAATGAATGGCACCAACTCGCTTGCCAACTTTTGGTTACACATCTCCACGCGCGGCACTTGCGTCGTGCGGGCTATGTCGCACAGCACCGTGAAACTCAGTTCCGCATCGCACGTCAGCGCATCTTGCACGGATTCCAACAGGGTAGGGGACTGCCGTATCTGCTCATCGTACACTATCATCGTCAGCAATACGCCTGCATACAGACGGTCTTGCAATTCCTCGTCTGTCTTATGGTGTATGGCCTCCAAAAGAAGCCGGAATTTGTCTTCATTCCAACCGTTCTCTATCAATGACAGCGTCAGCCCCGCTGTCGCCATCAAATCCGAATCATCCGTCCCGCATGCATCTACATACGACAGGAAGTCCAATCGGTCATCTTCCGTCAATGGTGCCTCACCGCGGAACAAGTCAAATACATCACATACATTCATCCTATCTCTTCGCGTATTAAATAGTTATTCCGCTCGCTCGAATTGCGGATTATCAACTCGCCCAAAAAACCTGCCAGAAACAGCATACAACCCAATAGCATCATCAGAATGCTCAGGTGGAAATACGGATTCACACCCACCAGCATCGCCTGTATGCCGTGGTGAAGGGCGTGCAACTTCATACCGCCTACCACTATGATTGCCACCAAACCCAGAAAAAACATCAAACTGCCTATCAGACCGAAAAAATGCATCGGCTGCTTGCCGAATTTGTTCAGAAACCATAGTGTCAGCAGGTCCAAATAGCCGTTCACAAACCGGTTCATGCCAAACTTGCTGGTGCCGAACTCGCGCTTCCGGTGCTGAACCACTTTCTCGCCTATCTTCGTGAAACCCGCATTCTTCGCCAGATACGGTATATATCGGTGCATCTCCGAGAACACTTCTATGTTCTTCACCACCTCCTTGCGATACGCCTTCAGACCGCAATTCATATCGTGCAAATGAATCCCTGTCACCTTGCGCGCGGTGGCGTTGAACAACTTGCTCGGCAGATTCTTCGTCAACTTGTTGTCATATCGCTTCTGCTTCCAACCGCTCACCAGGTCATAACCGTCCTCCTTTATCATTCTGTACAACTCCGGTATCTCGTCCGGCGAGTCCTGCAGGTCCGCATCCATCGTGATGACCACATCACCCTCTGCGGCTTTGAAACCGCAGTACAATGCTGCTGACTTGCCGTAATTCCTGCGAAAACATATTCCGCGCACATTGCTGCTCCCTTCGCGCAAACGGCGTATCACATTCCACGAATCATCCGTCGAACCGTCATTCACAAACACTACCTCGTACGTATAGCCGTGCGCCTTCATCACGCGCGCTATCCATTCGTACAATATGGGAAGACTTTCTGCTTCGTTATATAAAGGTACTACCACTGATATATCCATACTCCGGCTGTTTTGTCTTTGCTGTTTTTGCGACCGCAAAGTTACAAAAAATATCCGGTTCACGTACAATATCTGTACTTTTTTTTGGACGTATCACGAAAAAACACTAATTTTGCGGCAAATTGTAAGTGCGTATGCGAAAAGGTCTGGAAGATTTTGGTAAACTTTGGGAACTCAATCCTACATGGGATTTGCTCACAAACGAAGAAAAATCTTTTATTGCTGCCAATTCAGAAATCAAACGATACCGGAAAAATGAGATGATTCACCGCGAAGGCGATGCGTCAACTCATGTCATGATGGTGGTCGACGGCACCGTCAGACTATCCAAAGAAGGGGTCGGGCAACGTGTACAAATCATCCGCCTGCTCAAACCGCACGACATGTTTGGCTATCGGAGTGCCATCGTCGGAGACTGCCACTCCTCATGTGCCACCACCATCGAACCCACCGTACTCTATCGCATACGACGCGAAGCATTCATCAATGTCGTCAAAACCAACAATGTCTTCTGCTTCGGAGTACTCACTGCCATGGCGAAGGACCTCGCCATCTCCGAATCAAGAACCGTCAATCTCACGCAAAAGCACATTCGCGGACGACTCGCGGAATCACTTCTCACGCTGCGCCAAACCTACGGTCTCGACGAGGACGGTGCCACTATCGCGATGTATATGTCCCGCGAAGACCTTGCTAATATGTCCAATATGACCACCGCCAACGCTATTCGCACACTCTCCCAGTTCGCCACCGAAGGACTTATCAGCATCGACGGACGCAAAATCCAACTCCTTGACGAAGAGGAACTCACCCGCATCTCCCGCATGGGATAGCCCCCGCCCATACCGCTGCACTTTTCTGCAAGGTTTTA
>DJSG01000051.1:59469-84225 GCA_002440265.1 Bacteroidales bacterium UBA6340
CGGATATATGCAAGTAAAAATGCAATTATTTTACTGATTATTAGTATAATAACGCACTTTTAAGGAGCAGTTAACTATGTCTACAAGCAATCCGCAATCGGTACTTTTTGCGTAGGGGGCTCGCTTTTGCAAAAATACATACCAATCTGCCTTTTTATGGGCATTTGGAAGGAATTTTTCTTCATTGGGCTGCGTTTACCAGACAGCAATAAGAAGGAATACGAAGAGAGCCCGACTGATAAGACACCAATCGGACTCTTCTGTGAAATGATTCTTCTATACCCTTAATTCAAGTGATACATACCCTCAATTCAAGCAGTACATACCTTCAGTTCCGGTAATACATACTCTCAATTCAGGTAGTAGTCCACCGTGGTTACCACCCGCACATGCTTCACCCATGGTTTGTTTTGGTCGGACTCCACCGAGAACTGTCCTTGGTTGGCACGGCGGATGCTTCCCAATCGGCACCGTGCGTCATCGGCGAACTTCTGCGCTACGGCACGTGCATTCTTGGTGGCTTCCTCTATCATCTGCGGCTTCAGTTCGTTGAGACCGTTGTATTGGTAGTCAATAGCCCAATCCGTGGAATTGAGAATAATGCCCTTGTTCAGCAACTCGCTCAGGCACCTTTGATTGGCAACAACCAACTTCACATCGTCCGTCGATATGACCACCGACGCCGTCAGGGTGTAGTGGTTATCGGGGCGATGGTCATAGTAGTTCGCCCAGTTGTCGTTCACGGAACTGCTGCCTATCTGTATATCCTCGGCTGCAAACCCTTTCTGCACCAGAAAATCGACAATAGCGGTCTGTGTACGGACCAATTCGCTGTTTATCGCGGGCAGGTTGTTGCCGCTGATAGAGAAGGACAAAGGCCATACTACGTGGTCTGCCTGTACGTCTCTGGTGGATAGACCTTTCACGGTGACGGCGCGGTCTTTATTGGCTAACTGATGAATACCCAATTCCACAAACAACCCGCAGAGTGCCAAGCCTGCGGCAATGATGGATGTACCGATAATAGTTCTGTTCATAATGGTCTGTTTTGTTTATCTCCCAACCATACAAAAACCGTACCAATCATATATAAGCAGGATGTGCCGACCCGCTATCGACCCGCTATCGACCCGCTATCAACCCGCTATCCACCAATAGAAAGAGTCGGCTTGTCTGAATGGAAATCTGGTCAGTTTTTGTGCAGTTTCACCACGATTGCCGACAGCGGTTCTACTTGGATGTCTTTTCTGCTGAGGTCAATGGTGGTGCTGCCGTGGATAATATCCGTACCGACAGGGTTGTACTTGCCCAATATCTCCGCATAATGTGCAGTAGGTATGGTACGTTCCTCTTCGCTTGCGTTGATGTACACGAACACCGCCCCCTCGTCTGTATAGCGGAAATAAGCGTAGGTGTTGTCGCGCGTGGCGAAGTGCATGAGTTTGCCGGTATGCAAGACGGGTTCGTCTTTGCGAATTTGCAGCAGGCGGCTTTGGTAGTCGAACATATCCTTCTGCTCGGGATGCAACGTATCTGCTGCGGGCAACGGCATTCGCAGGGTGGAGTGCCCCTTCGACATATCCGCCGAGCGCATGGCGTACTCATCGCCGGCAAAGAGTTGAGGTATGCCCCGCATGGTGGCGAGGATAGTCATTGCCAGTGTCACACGTCGCGGGTCGTTGTCCTTCACTACATCGGTAATGCGGTCCATATCGTGGTTGCCGGCAAAAATCAGCAACTTGTTCACGTCGGCATACAGGTAGTCGGCTGCCAGAGCGTCATACACTTTCATCATGCCGCCGCCCCAATAGTTGCCGTCATCGGCTAATGCCTGACGGATAGCCTCGTTCAGCGGGAAGTCCATCACCGACGGCAGGTGGCTGCGGAAACCATTGTAGTTCGTCACACCGTCCTGCCAATATGCCACTGCCGATGCAGGGCGCGTCCAGCACTCGCCCACGATATTGATGTTCGGGTACTCGTTGCGTATCGCTGCCAACCACTGCGCGGCGGGTTCGGGTTCGACATACGGGTAGGTGTCCACGCGCAGCCCGTCCAAGTCGGCGTACTCAATCCACCAGATAGCCCATTGCACGAAGTACTGCAGCAGGTCGGGATTGCTGAGGTTCATATCCGCCATCATGCGGTCGAACCAGCCCTCGTTGTTGTGCTTGCGGTCATAAGCGGAGGCATGGATATCATAGTTGGCGGAGAAGACATTGTTGGTAGTGGTGTATTCGTCCCATTGGTTGTACCAATCGGAGTAGGGTAGGTCGTTGTTCCACCAGTGTGATGTGCCGCAGTGGTTGGGCACCATGTCCATCAGCACTTTGATACCCTTCGCGTGGGCTTGCGCCACCATCTGCGCATAGAGTTCGTTGCTTCCGTAGCGCGGGTCGATATGGTAGTAGTCGGAGCATGCATAGCCGTGATAGGAGAACGTCTTCTCGTCGTCGCAGAGTAGGGGAGTGGGCCAGATAGCGGTTGCGCCCAGTTGGGATATATGGTCCAGACTCTGTATGATGCCTGCTATATCACCACCCCAGCGACCGTGGATATTGCTCTTGTCCGCCGCCTCGCGCATGGTCGGAACGGTGTTGTTGGTCGTGTCGCCGTCCACAAAGCGGTCGGACATGATGAGGTATATCACATCGGCACTGCTGAATGATTGGCGGTTGCGGCTACCCTGCTTGCGGTCATAGATGCTGTAATCGTATGTGGTGCGCTTGTTTCCCTTGCGCAGCGTGATGCGGTAGGTGCCTGCCTCCCGCACGTCCATATTGACGAACAGGTAGTTGGGGCTCTCGGCATTGTGCTGTCCTGTTACGACCAGTCCATCGCACGCACCCTTTACGGCACGACCGTTCTTTATGCTCTGGACGCTCACTTGGGCGTCTTGCAGGTCTTCGCCATACAGCATCAGCGTCAGCGGACACTGCATTTCGGTCCACCAGCACAGGGGTTCGGCACGTTGGATACGAGGGGTTGCGGTTGCTGTAAGTGCGCAAAGCAGCAAGATTGCGGCTATTGCAATGTTTGTTCGTTTCATAGGCTGTATATTCTTCATTGATAACTGAATGTCAAAAAGATAGCGGGTCTGTAAGCCGGGTTCTGTGCCGTGTCGGGTCATGTAATGCATAACAATAACCAATGAAACGTTTACCTCTCCACGGTGTCTGTCATTAATCTCGAGCGGGATATTACTATCCGCTTCTCTTGCTTCCTACCCTCCGACTCGCGCGAGCAACGCTCATACGTCGGTATACTTGGAATTGCAGCACATAGTATAGTCGTTTCACCACGTCTTGTGTATGGCTGAATACGGATCCAAAGTAGAAGCCATTTCCGACGACGTCTCGTCTCTGTACCAGTGACCAAGTATTGCTACCTGACGGCCGTTAGCCGCTATGCCGCTCTGTGCTGCCCGGACTTTCCTCGCGGCAGGGGATTAAAGCGGAACCCCCTTTTCTTCCCATACTGCGCGACAGACCGACCCGCTATTTATTAGTATAGCCCCGCAGGCTGACGCCGTATGGGGCTATTCTGAGCGGCATAAGGGAGTCGAACCCTCCTCCTCAGCTTGGGAAGCTGATGCACTACCGATGTGCTAATGCCGCAATGAAATCGGCTGCAAAGGTACTGCTTTCTTCTGATATATGCAACCCCCAACATTAAATTTCGTGTACAATCACATCTTATTCGCTTATTATTATCCACAGTCCCCCTCTCTGAGGGGGTAGGGGGAGCCTGTTGTTGACTTTGTTCATTCCTTCTTGAAATACTTCGGATAACTATCCAGAAACCGCTGCACGCCCTCTGCGATACCCCCGTAATACTCCCCGCCCGAAGCATTCGCATGACCGCCGCCTCCGAATATCTCATGCGCAAACACGTTCACGGGTCTGTCTCCCTGGCTGCGCAACGAGATTTTTATCTTCGTCTTGCTCCCGTGTGCCGACGGAACCTCCCACGGGTTCACTTTGTCCTCACGCATGAAACACGAGTAGTACACATCCTTAATCTGCAACGGCAGGTTCACAATCCCCTCCGCATCACCCGACTGGAAGTTGAACTTGTACAACTCCTTTCTGCTCAGATAGATAAGTGCCGTATGATACTCCGGAAAGATACGCATCTTCTGGTACAGGCAATACCCCATCAGCCGCATCCGGTCTGCGGAATACGAGTTGAACACGGCATTGTACACCGCATCCTTATCCACCCCCAACGACACCAATCGTCCCACAATCTCATACATCTCGGGGTGGTTGGAGTTGAACGAAAAGTTACCCGTATCTGTCATCATACCCGTGTACAAGCATGTCGCCGCGTCTTTGGTCAATGGCGCATTCAGTTGCCATATCAGCCTGTAAACCAACTCACTCGCTGACGGAGAGTCAAAATACGAAATCGTCACATCGGCGAAATCTTCGGGGTGCAAATGGTGGTCAATCAGAATTTTGGGGCAGGTGAGTGCCTTCAACTTGTCGCCGACCATGCCGATACGTTTGGGCTCGTTGAAGTCTGTGCAGATAGCCAGGTCTGCTGTCTCCAACACCACGTTTGCCTCTTTCGCATGTGTCTCATACACAATCACTTCCTGCGCACCGGGCATCCATGCGAGGAAACTCGGGAACGGGTTAGGAGCCACCACGGTAGCCCTCTTTCCTAACCCGCGCAGATAGTGCATCATACCCAGACTGCTCCCCATCGCATCGCCGTCAGGAGACGTATGGGTGAGAATGACGATATTGGCGGCACTGCTGATGAGTTGCTGTGCGGCAGATACTTGTTCTGGAGTTAGTTTGTCGGTCATAATGATATTATATCAATAAGGAGGTTGCTTTACTTTCATTTCCGCCACAAAGTTACTGCTTTTTCCCCATTCCTCCAAATTGTAAGACGATACTATGCCTGGGGGACGACGCGGCTCGCGTCGTCAATAAAAAGCCCCTCCTTTGAAGGAGGGGTTGGGGGAGGTCTTTGGGGGCGGTTTTCTCCTCCTCTTGCACATATCCGAACATTTTTGTAACTTTGCCGCGTCAATCACTCGTCCGGAGATGCAGCGGATTCTTCTCGCAACCGTATGCTGTCTTCATCGGGTTATTAACGGGTTGTTATCGGGTTATTAACGGGTTGTTCCCGAGAGAATATCGGGAGAACAATGGAAGAATGTCAGGAGAACTTTGACACATGATTATCAAATGGCAAAAATAGAATACATAGACCCCATTGCGTCCATTTCGGGTCGTCTCAGTAAGAAAGACAAGACGAGTACCATACAACGCCGCAAGCATTATCGTGACGAGCAGGGACGGGTGATAGCCGAGGGGCGCAACGAGTCCTATTGCAGGGCTCCCCGTGATTACAAGAAGCACCCGCCACGTGGCGAGGAACTGCGCAACATCACTCTCTTTCAGCAGGCGGCACGCCTTGCCAAGCAGGAGCGGGAAGACCCCGCCCGTCTTGCTTATTGGACAGAGCGTTTCAACGCCCAACTCCGTCATGGCGAACCCGATGCACCTCTTGACCCTGTCACCCGCCGGCCCCGCATCTACCACCGTCTCCACATCTTCATCCAATCTGCCCTCCTCCGCTCCCTCAAGCAGCAGCAGGGGCCGACATATCCTGGCACAACTACAACATCAGAATAATAACATCATCCCTGATTATCAATGGATAGCAAACAAATAACAGTCACTTCCCCCCTCCTTCCGGACTTGGAAGAATACACCAAACTCTTGCAGGACATCTGGTCGCGCAAGTGGATTACCAACAACGGCTACTATCACCGGCAGTTGGAGCAGGCTCTTGCCGTCCATCTCGGTGTAGAGTACCTTTCGTTATTCACCAATGGCACCCTGCCCCTCATCACGGCTTTGCAAGCGTTGGGTATTACGGAGGGGGAAGTCATTACCACGCCCTATTCATTTGTGGCAACCACCCATTCTATTTGGTGGAACAAACTGACACCCGTCTTTGTGGATGTCCTGCCCGGGAATGGCAATATAGACCCCTCCAAGATAGAAGCCGCCATCACGGACAAAACGGTCGCAATCATGCCCGTCCATGTCTATGGCTGCCCGTGTGATGTGGAAGCCATAGATGCTGTGGCTAAAAAGCACAATCTCAAAGTCATCTACGATGCAGCCCATGCCTTTGGCGTTACGTACAAAGGACGTCCTGTCCTCGAATGGGGCGACATCAGCACGCTGAGTTTCCATGCCACCAAGGTATATAACACCGTTGAAGGCGGTGCCATGGTCGTGCATAGTGCGGAAATGAAGTACGATGTGGACAACCTGAAGAACTTCGGCTTCCGTGGTGAGACAACGGTTGTTGCACCGGGCATCAACTCCAAGATGGACGAGATGCGTGCCGCCTATGGACTGCTCAACTTGCGTCAGGTGGACGCTGCCATCGCTGCCCGCAAACGGGTTGCCGAAAAGTACGTGGAAGCCCTCAAAGATGTAAAAGGCATAGAACTGTTCCCTTACGAAATCAATCCGACCTTCAAATGGAACTATTCCTATTTCCCAATCTTGGTAACTGACGACTATCGTATGACCCGCGATGCATTGTACGAGTTCCTGAAGACGCAGAACGTATTGGGTCGCCGTTATTTCTATCCTCTCATAACAGCCTTCGAACCCTACAAAACCTATCCGAGTGCTGATGAAGCAAACCTTCCCATAGCCAATCGCCTCGCCTCCCAAGTCATCTGCCTCCCCATGCACCACGCCCTCACTGACAACGACATTCAACGGGTGATAGATATAATCAGAGCGTCTTGTAAGGTATAATATATTATCTGTTATGTCGCAAAATAATGGTTAAAGAATAATATATTAACCATATATTGCAGCAACTCAAAATCAACTTTCAAATGCATAGAATAGATATGAAAAGTACTATTGAGTATTTGGGAGAGTGGGAACTTCTATATAATCCGAATTTTAATTATACCGAATTCGGTACAATTAGAAGTAGCCACAATACAAATTATAGAAAGTAGAAAATATGAACCAACTCATCATTATAGGTGCCCGTGGCTGGGGACGAGAGGTCTTTGCCGCTGCCAAAGGGACACGAGCCTATCGTTCCGGAGAGTTTGCTATCAAAGGTTTCCTCGATAGCAAAACAGATGCCTTGGTTGGATTGAAAGGTACCTATCCGCCCGTTCTGTGTGCCCCCGAAGACTACACCATACAACCCGATGATGTCTTCTTTGTTGCTATGGGAGAACCCAAATGGCGAAAGTACTATGCCGAGATGTTTGAGCAAAAAGGCGCACGCTTTATGACCATTATTTGTGACGGATCCTATGTGAACCCAACAGCCACTATCGGAGAAGGCTCGTTTGTAGCGGGCTGGTCATGCATATCGGACAACGTGGTGCTGGGTAAGCACACGATTATCCACACTTTCTGCGATTTAGGGCATGATGCGCAGGTTGGGGACTACTCCAGCATTGAGGCATATGCTTTTCTCGGAGGATATGCCAAAATGGGACAAGAGTCCGTTATGCATGTACGCTCCACGCTGATTAGGCATAAAAGCATTGGCAATCAGGTGGAGGTGGGGGCAAGCAGTGTTGTCATGCGCAATGTGCAAGATGGTATGCATGTCTTTGGCAACCCTGCAAAGCGAATAGACTATTAACACAACTAAAATATAAAGTAAACGTTATGGAATTAAATGATTTTGTGGCAAAATTTGCCGAACTGTTTGAAGACATTGACACATCTGATTTCTGTGGTAGCACCGACTTCCGCGACAACGACGAGTGGAGTTCGCTTATCGGTCTCAGTGTCATCGCCATGGTGGACGAGGAATACGACGTTACACTCAAAGGTGATGATGTCAAGAACGCCAAGACCATTGAGGATTTGTTCAATGTCGTAAAAAGCAAACGCTAATGGCTTTCCTCGAATTTAAGAACGTCCGCATTGCCGGTATGGCAGCGGGCGTTCCTAAGAACATTGCAGACAACCTGCACCCCGATGCAATAGACAATATATCTTCTGAGTATTCTCCCGAAGACTTTGTCGCAACCACAGGCGTAAAAGAACGTCGTGTCTCTAAAACGCTTTGCACATCCGACCTCTGCTATGGGGCTGCCGAAAAACTGATTGCAGACCTCGGCTGGGATAAAAAGGACATTGAGGCTCTGATATTTGTCAGCCAAACACCCGATTATATCTTGCCTGCCACAGCCTGTATCTTGCAAGACCGTCTCGGGCTTAGCAAAGAATGTTATGCCACAGACTGCTCGTTAGGCTGTTCTGGTTGGGTCTATGGTCTTAGTCAAGCGGTCTCTCTGCTCGCCAATGGGGACATCAGGAAAGCCCTGCTTCTGTGTGGTGATGCCAAGAAACGTTTTGTCGGGGGTGGTCGCGACCCTCTGTTCGGCTCTGCCGGTACGGCAACGGCTATTGAATATGCCGAAGGGGCTAAAGGATTTCAATTCCATTTTGGTACAGATGGTAGTGGCTTTGATGCCATTATCACTCCCGATGGCGGCAGTCGCTCTCCTTTCAGCGAGGCTTCGTTTGAAAAAGAAGAGATAGACGGCAAACAATATACCCGCCTGATGACCAGAATGAAAGGAATGGATGTCTTCGGCTTTGGTATCAGCACGGCTCCCAAGTCCGTGAAGAAACTGGCAGAGCACTATGGTTTTGACTATCAGGATGCCGACTATTTCATTTTCCATCAAGCCAATATGAAAATGAACAACATGATTGCCAAGAAACTCAAACTGCCAGAGGAGAAAGTCCCCTCGTGTATATATCATTTTGGCAACACCTCTTCGGCATCTATTCCTATGACTATTGTTAATAATCTGGGGGGGGGTAATAAATAATGTAAAAACTAAGTTCTTCTGTTGCGGTTTTGGAGTGGGGCTTAGTTGGGGAACTGTGGCTTTTGAAACAGAGAATATCGTGATTTCCGATTTAGTTGAACTTGAAGATACGGAGGTTTCTGCTTATGTCGTATAATCCTGCATACAATCCCTTTTCGCTGGTAGGGAAGACTATCTTAATCACGGGCGCGTCCTCTGGCATCGGGCGTGCTACTGCCATTGAGTGCTCCAAAATGGGTGCTACCTGTATCATTACGGGGCGCAATGAGCAACGTTTGCAAGAGACTGTGAACCAATTGATTGGTGAAGGACATCAATACATAGTTGCCGACATCGCAACACAAGAAGGCATTGACGAACTTGTCATGCAAACTCCAATCGTAGACGGACTTGTGAACAATGCGGGCATTGGACGTAACAAGCCGATTGCTTTTTACAAGCAAGAAGATTTGACTTCCGTATTTCAAACCAACACCTTTGCCCCGATGTTGATTACGAAAGCAATGCTCAAAAAGAAGAAAATCAACAAGGGAGGTTCTATTGTTTTTACATCTTCAATAGCAGCATACCATGCAGATTTAGGCAATGGAATATATGGTTCTTCCAAGGCTGCTTTGGCAGCATATATGCGTTATTGCGCAAAAGAATTGGCAGATAAGAGTATTCGGGCAAATTCAATACACCCTGGTATGGTAGAAACGCCTCTTATTCATAGTGGCTCATTTTCGGAAGAGGACTTGCAGAAAGACATGCAGCGGTATCCTCTAAAACGGTATGGCAAACCAGAGGAGGTTGGGCAACTGATAGTTTATTTATTATCAGATGCTTCTGCTTGGGTCACAGGTCAGTCTTTTGTTATTGATGGGGGAATCTCACTAAAATAAATATGGCAATCATTTCTTTCAAAGGTGTTGGCATTACTGCCCTTGCTGCGGCGGTACCTGCGCAAATCATAGACAACTACAAGTACGACTTGGACATTTGGCCCGAAGACGAGGTGCGTCAGGTCGTGGACAAAGTAGGGGTCAAGCAACGCCGTTTTGCCGACGAGCAGACTTGTTCCTCCGATTTGTGTTATGCGGCGGCTGAAAAACTGATAGCAGACAACCACATCAATCGGAATGACATAGACTTGCTGGTGTTTCTCTCGCAAACGCCTGATTACCGGATGCCGGCAACGTCCATTCTGTTGCAAGAGCGTCTGCATCTCCCCACTTCTACAATGGCTTTTGACATCTCGCTTGGCTGTTCCGGATTTTTGAGTGCCTTGACCATTGTCTATTCCATGATGCAAAACAACGGATTTCACAAGGCACTCCTTTTGGACGGGGAGACGCGCTCCAAAGTGTACAACCGAAAAGACCGTCGGGAAGCATTCATCTTTGGAGATGCCGGTATTGCCGCTCTCATTGAGCGAGACGACAAATTCACAGAGTCTCATTTCTCTATCAATTCCGACGGTTCGCGTAGTAACTTGATTATGATACCGGCAGGAGGTTATCGGCACATGAGTTCTGTGGAGACGTTGAAAGAAAAGGTCGTAGATGAATACGGAAATATCCGTTCTGACGAGAATGGGCACATGAACGGAGCCGATGTCTTTGGTTTTGTTATCAGTGAGGTACCCAAAGACATCAAACGCCTGTGCGAAGTCGTTGGCGAGGACATTCATTCCATGGACTACTATGTCTTTCATCAGGCAAATGCTTTTATCAATAATTATGTGGCAAAAAAGATGAAATTAGACGAATCGAAGATGCCTTGCACAATTGACAAATACGGCAACACCTCGTCCGTTTCTGTGCCCCTCACAATAGTCAGCGAACTCAAAAACAAACTCACAGGACACCACAAACTCCTTCTTAGTGCCTTTGGTGTGGGTATGGCATGGGGCACCGCCATCCTACCCTTTGTTGATACCCGCATTAGTGATATCGTCGAAGTCTGAAATGGCAATATACTATCCTCTGTCTCTATGCTGACAAGAGTAGGTGATTGATAGGTGATTAATAGGTAATTCCCGATACTTTGTCGTATGTATGTCGAATGAATGTACCATATAAATCGGATTAATAGTCAGTAAAGGAGAATTTCTACTTTGTCATTTAACGAGTATGTCTGGAGTAGAAAAATAATGCAAATGAATGGTTAATTAACGGAACCCCATACCCGTTAATGTTTTTAATGGTCCTTTATATGGTCTTTAATGGAGAATTCCAATACCATTCATGGATAGGAAACCACTTGTCAATGGCTTCTAATCCGAATTTTTATACCAACTTTTTGGATTATATTCCGAAAAATCATACGGATATTTTGGATTACAAGAAATAATTTGTATCTTTGTAGCACTATCGTATAACCATCAACGCACAGCCGCTAACGTGAGCGAAGCGAACCATTGTCGCGGCTCTGCCGTCAACATTATGAGCAAAGCGAATTTAATAGACCCTGTAGAGAGCCTCAAAGGCAAAATCTCCAAGAAAGGAGAAACCGTTTTCCGTTGCAAGCAATACCGTGACGAGCGCGGCAAGGTTATTGCTACGGGACCGCAGGAGGCGTATATTGTAGCCAATCCACGCGACCGTAAGAAGAACCCGCCCACGCCTGCCGAGCAGCGTCATCTCGACTTGTTTGCCGAGGCAAGCCGCCGTACTACTGCCGAGATAGCCCCCGATTCTCCTCGTCGTGCCTATTGGGAGCAGCGTTTCTATGCACAACTCACGCACCCCGAGCATACTGACCCCGCAGACCCAGCATCTCCCCTCCGCAAAACCTACCACCAACTCAACACCTTCGTCCGCACCACCATCTACAACGACCTCAAAAAGGAACGTTGAAAAGATAGTAATACGATTGAAATGTATAAACAAGAAATAGCCAAGTAATGCAACAAGACAAACATCCCCTCGTAGCCATCAAATGCCTTGTCTTCAATCACGAACCCTATCTTCGTGATTGTCTCAACGGCTTTGTCATGCAGCAAACCGACTTCCCCTTTGTGGCTATTGTCCACGATGATGCCTCCACAGACCACTCTGCCGACATTATTCGCGAATATGCCGCCAAGTACCCCGACATCATACGCCCTATCTACGAAACCGAGAACCAATACTCCAAACCGGACGGCTCTCTCGGTCGCATTATGAACGCCGCCGTCGATGCCACCGGTGCCAAGTACATCGCTGTGTGCGAAGGCGACGACTACTGGACCGACCCCCGCAAACTCCAAAAGCAGGTAGATTTCCTGGAATCTCATCCCGATTACTCAATGTGTTTTCATGGGGCAGAGATTTTGAATACTATAGGAATAACTCCATCTATACATTGTACTGATATAGAGGATAGGGATTATTGTGCTACAGAGGTATTTGAACGTTGGGTGGTTCCGACTGCTTCCATCGTGTACAGAAAGGAGAATGTAGAAGCATACCCCATTAAACATAAAGAATGGATTTTGTATGGCGATATTATTCTTGTTGAGAAATGCTGTCATGTAGGAAAGATACGTGGCTTTTCCGATTCTATGTCGGTTTATCGAATGCAGGGGGATAGTATGATTCATAGCCCGCGGTATAAAGCAATTAAACTGCAGAAAGCACCGCTTGGATTTAAGTGTATTTATTTGAATTTTAACAAAATAGACAAGAATACAATACGTTGGTGCATTTCTCAGGCTTATTATTCGAGATCAAAAGTATCGACACGTCCCATTGTGAAGAGAATATGGGATATTTGTTGTAGTTTTTATTGGATGCCCAATATCATGCTGTCTAAAGTGAAAAATAAGTTGGTGTGTTCAAAACACTGATTGTTGTTTTGTTTGCATACTTCAACTAAAAACACTATCTTTGCAACCGACAAAAACAAAAGGACGATGTAGAGCATCAAAATACACCCCGATGGTGTGGTATTTGTATAATCCAAATAAAAATCCTATCTTTGCAACCAACAAAAAAAGAAGTATGAAACATCTTCACATATATAATTTAGGTCCTCTCAAAGAAGCAAATATTGAGTTGGGGCGTTTTAACTTGATAATCGGAAAACAAAGTTCCGGTAAGAGTTGTGTATTGCGTACAGCAAGTTTTTGTGCGTGGGTAGAAAAGCGCATAGCATTGGCTCAGTCTGCTGAGTATTTTCAGAAAGGAAGTAACTTCCGTGACGATTTAGTGCGATACCATAAAATGGATGGATACTTTGAACGAGACACTTTTATTGCGTATGAAACTGATTGCATGAAGTTTGAATACGATAATAAGGTCGAATGTTTTACATTTTCATGGAAAACAAATCGCTTAAATTATAAACGTGCCAAAATATCATATATCCCTTCTGAACGTAATATAGTTTCATTATTACCGGATTGGAAATCTCAAGTATCTACGTATGATTGTGTACTTGATTTTATGAATGATTGGGATAGTGCGCGTCGTTATGTCCGACACACACAAGATGTCCTCAATTTGGGTATGAGTTATCATTACAACCCAAAAACGAATGAGGATAAGATGCTGCTGAGAAACAAAAAAGAATTATTGCTAAGCAATAGTTCAAGTGGGGTACAATCTCTTATTCCACTATATGTTAGTTTGGATTATTTGGCTAATGGGGTGTATAAAGCAGAACATTCCATTACCATAAAACGGACACAGGAACAGCGAGAGCAACTCCAACGACTTTTGAAAGATTTGTATTTTCAAGTTGATCGCCATACGGAGGTGATAGAGAAATACGAGATTGTTCAGAACTTAGAGGGGATTGATTTCCGGTTTGATAATAAATTGGCTGCAGATGAGTTTATGGATATCGTAAATCGGTTTGTGTTAACGCAACGCTCTGATGTATATTTGGAAGAGCCAGAGGATAATTTATTTCCTCCGACACAATGTCAATTGATGGATTGGTTGATAGACTTGGCAAAACGTAGAAAACATATTGTGTCGTTGTTTGTTACAACTCATAGCCCCTATATACTAACTCATTTGTTAGAACATAAAATACCCGGTTTTAGATTCTTTTTTACATATAAATCTCAGGATAAAGATGGATTTGTTGTGCGTACTGCTACTGATGCAGAAATTGATGAAATTTATAATGATGGAGTAGATATGTTCTTCAACTTTGAATCCTATATAAAAAATGAGTAACCTTTCTCATATTATGCCTGAGTGCTATGCAGATACTAATTTGATAGAAGCACTTATGCAAGCAAGTGTAAGTCATCAAAAAGGGTGCAATCAGGTTACCAGGGCTATGCAACGAAATTTCGGCAATCGCTTTTCTGTTGGCATCATAGATTATGATAAAAAGAAACCTAAGTACTTGAATGAATTGGAGGTATTAGCGCAAAGTCAGCATTTACAACTATACAAACATCCCAATCGCCCACATTATATTATCACAATAAAACCTGCAATCGAAAATTTTATACTTGCATGCGCAGAAGAATTAGGGGTGAATCCGAAAGATTATGGTGTTTCTACTTCTTTGGAGGGACTGAAAAAACAAACGAAGCGTGTCGATTCAAATACAGATCCACATCTTACTGCATTGTCTAGAGCACTGCAAACAAGTACAGAGATGACTATATTGGGGACGACATTAAAGTATTTGAATGAGCAACGGTATTGTGCTAACATCGCCGTCATAAAAGCCATTTTTGCTTCCTAAACCAAGTGACTACTCCTCTCTTCATCGTTATGACGCCTGTGCGGAATGAAGCATGGGTATTGCACGCTTTCCTGCGAGCCACTTCGCTGTGGGCGGACTATATCATCGTTGCCGACCAGATGTCCACGGATGGCAGTCGCGACATCTATCCGCAGTATGACAAAGTCATTCTCATAGACAACACCAATCCCAATTTCAACGAAGCCGAGCGGCAGGCAATGCTGGTTGCCAAGGCGCGTGAGGTAGCCGCGGGGCGCGACTGTATTCTATTCGGCTTGGACGCTGACGAGATACTGCAGGCGGATTGGCAAAGCACCTCCGATGGGCAACATATCCTGCACTCTGTGCCGGGTGATGTCTTTTGGTTCAAATGGGCGCAACTGGCACCTGACAAGCAGCATTATGGCGACTCCACATTCTATCCGTGGATGTTCCATGACGATGGGGTGGAGCCGCACGGCAATTATGTCCGCAATATGCACAGCATGCGTATTCCTTATCCGATAGAGGAGAAGCAGATGTATTATGTCCATGATTTCCGTGTCCTCCATTGCGGATTGTTGGATACCGAGCGTATTGCCGCCAAAAACCGGTTCTATCAGTTCGTGGACTGGGAACTGAACCATCGCAGCCCCCTCTCTCTGTCGCGTTCATACGCCGCCCATTGCAAGAGTTGCCAAACCTATGACACGCAGTTCACCCTGACGGACAATATGCTTGCTTTTCCGTTTGACTTTTGGGGTAGTATCGAGTTGGGGGCTACCCATACATGGTTTGATGATTATATTGCCGAACGCCTCTCGCGTTATCCTATATCCGTTCTTCGCAAATTAGACATTTGGGACGAAGACTTTGTGAAATACTACCACCTCCATGACCCTCGCCGCCCTATCGACCGTCTCATTCACAACTACCTGCACCATTCTAACCCACGAAGGCATACTCTCCTTATCCGCTCTATAGACAAACTCCTGCGTTTCATATACCATTGATACTTTAACAAATATACAATTATAAGGTATGAAACGGGTGGTGATTCGTGGATGTTTGCTCGGGGTTCTCTCGGGGTTCTCTCGGGAACAGATGTGCAATGCGGTAGCGTAATCTATTTTAATAAACAATAATACAGGGGGCACTTCCTTTCGGTTATGCCCCCTGTATGAATCTACAATGGCAGGAAAGAGTCTGCAATGGCAGGAAATACGCAGGCTTGAGTTGTATCAAGCGAGTTACATTCCTGCGGCGAGGACCTCTTCTATCTCCGCTTCGTCGGGGTTGCGCAGTACGATAGTGCCTGTGCGGTCAATGAGCAGGGTAGTGGGTATGGCGGTGATGCCATAGACATCGCACGGGTTGTACGGAGCCTCGCGTTGGTCGCGAATCTGTCTCCACGGCAACTCCTCATCGGCAATCGCCTTGAGCCACTCGCTTTCGTCCCGGTCGCAACTGACACCCAGTATCTCCAACCGTCCTGCAGGGTGGTAGGAGGTGTACAACTCTTTGAGCACAGGTAACAGGCGACGGCACGGACCGCACCACGATGCCCAGAAATCCACCAGCACATAGTCGGCAGTACCTATCACTTGGCTGAGTGCCAACGGTTTGCCATCGGGTTGCAACGCGACTATGTCCGTATAGGCGTGCCCGGGGGCACCCATCAGTTCTGCCTGAAATGCCTTGTAGTACTCCTGCATAGACTCCGCTTGCAGACGCTCCTCGGGCATAGCATGGAAGAGTGCTTCCTTCTGGTCGGTAGAGAGCATGTAAAAGAGAGCGTACACAATGGAGTCGGAGGTGGTGTCGCCAAGGTTCTCCATCAACAAACCATAACTCTCGTCCACGAAAGCCGTGACTATCGAATCCGCCACGGTCTCCGATATATCCTGTTGCAGTTGTGCGACTACAGAGTCGCTCAATTCTTGGTATTGCTCATACGCCGTCTTGGTGTGACGGGGAGAGCACGCTACCATACACAGCCCCACTAATACGGGGATAACAAGCCGTTTCATATCAGTTAGCAGCAGTAGCCAGCGGGGCGGCTTGTGTGTAAACGCGTGCAGCCAACTCCTGGTCCAATTGGTACATACCATAGCCGTTGCCATTGAGCATACGCAGTTTTTGGATAATGTCCGTGGCATTCTCCTCTTCCTCCACTTGCTCGTCGATGAACCATTGCAGACGGCTCTGCGAAGCAAAGTCCTTCTCCTCTACAGCAATAGCCATCAAGTTGTTAATCAGCGAGGTAACTTTCTCCTCGTGCTTCAGCGTGTGCTCAAAAGCAGCCAACGGGGAAGCCCATTCGGTATCTACGGCATCAATGGCACGGAGCAGCACACGACCGCCACGCGATTGGAGGTAGTTGATGAAGATTTGTGCATGGTCTTGCTCCTCCTTGAATTGGACAGCAAACCAGTTAGCCATACCTGTGTAACCTGCGTTATAGCAGTACGATGACATACTCAGATAGAGATAAGCCGACCACATCTCGGCATTGATTTGGGCGTTGACAGCCTCTTCTAAACGTTTGGAAATCATAATGTTTGTTGGTTTAATGGGTTTATATTCCGAGTGCTTGGGCAGGCACTATTGCTCCCGCACACTCTTGTTCCAGATTAGCCACAAAAACCATACCAATCAGCCCTGTTATAGGCAAACCGGTACGGATTATTTACTTCCACAGGGCTTTGAGTGCCTTGTTGGGTTGTCCTTGCGAGGTGAAGGCTCCCATATTGTAGGCTCCCCAGCCGAGTGTGAGATACTCTTTGGGTCGCCAGTTGTTATACACCTGCGGCTCCCAATAGAAGATACCTTTCATATAGGGTAGGGAATCAATGCGCTGGCGCATGTCCTCTATCACCTTGACGGCAGTGGCTTCTTGGGCAGCGAGAGTGCCTATCTCCGCAATCATAATGGGACATTGGAACTCGTTGTACAGGCGCGTTATGTTCTTGGCTGCCAGTTGGTTGGTCTCCTGCCAGTCTTTGCCGGTCCACTCTTTCATCATGGGGTAGTGGCTGAGTCCTATCATGTCGAACTTGCCGCCGTTCTGCCGCAGTTTGCGGAAGAACCAGTTGTTGTCTTCGTAGGCATTATCTATATGTACAATCACGAGGGCATCGGGGAAGATTTGCTTGCACGCATTGTAGCCTGCCGTGGTGAGTCGGGCGTAGTTCTTCCAACCGTTGGGCAGGTCGCCTTTGTCATTCCACAGGCGTCCGGTGTCCCAGAGCATACCGCAACGGGTCTCGTTGCCGACCTGTATCCATTCGGGCGTGATACCTGCATCGCGCAGGGCGGTAAGCACCTCGGTGGTGTGGTCGGTAACGGCTTGGGTGAGTTGCGCAAGGTCATAGTCCTTCCATGCTTCGGGGGTGTATTGCTTGCTTGGGTCTGCGAAATAGTCGGAGTAATGGAAGTCTATCATAATTCGCAACTTCAGGTCGGCAGCACGTTTTGCCTTGACCAGTACATCTGGCAGGTTGCACCAGCCTGTGCTGTGGTTGACCCATACACGCAGGCGGACGCTGTTCATACCGTTGTCGCGCAACAGACGCATACACTCGGTGGCGTTGCCAAGGCTGTCATAGAACAATACCCCGTCACTCTCCTGCTCCGTGAGCCATGAGATGTCCGCCCCTTTGGCGTAACTGCCTACGGGCGCAGGTGTGTAGGGGTCTTCACTGCTACAGGCTAAAAGCCCGATTGCCATTAATGCTAATACTGCTTTCTTCATTTCTGCTTATTTTTATGTTAATAGTCTCACCCATATAGGTGCGTATGAATTCTATGGTGTTGTCATCGCTGCGGACAGGAATATAGTCGCCGTACATCAGTGCCATGTGGCTGCGGCGCAGGTCTATCAGTTGCTTCACCTGTTTGCGGAAGTCCTGTTCTTGTTGGCTCAGCCCGTCGAAGCGCATCCAATGGCGGTTGTCGGGGTCATTGCCGCCCACTTCGGCATATTCGTCGCCCTGATAGATACACGGTACACCCGGGATAGTGAGGTTGAGCATCTCCAATCGCAAGGCACGGCGGTATGCTTCACGGGCAAGGCTCTCGCGTTCCTCGTCGGGCGTGTCGTTGGGCAGCAAGCCCACCTCACGTGTCCAACCTTCCAACTTGCCGTCTTCCCGGAAGTGAATACCTCCGCCTGCCAATGATGCAAAGCGCACTTGGTCGTGGTTGCCTGATATACAGCCCATTGTATGGTGCGCCCCGTAGGTAGCCATCGACTCGCGCACTACACGGTCGATGTCGCTCATCTTGCCGTCGTTGCACAGCGCGTGAATGGCTGTGAAATAGACATTGAAGTCGAATTGTGCGTTCAGCATGCCGCTCTTGACATACGTGTTGATGAGTTCGGGTGAGCCATACGTCTCGCCAATCATCCAGATGTGCCTGTCAGGGAAGCGGGTCTTCATCTTGTGCGCCAGCGTACGCCAATAGCACTCGGGTATATGTTTGCAGGCATCGTGGCGGAAACCGTCAAACTCAAAGTTCGCAAGCCAATAGAGTGCCGAGTCGGTCATGGGCATATACACGTCCTCGCGCTCCAAATCGAGGGTGGGGATATGCACATCAAACCACGTAGTGAGACGTGCATCGTCCCACAACTCGAAGTTGCGTCGTCCGTCAGGCAGGATACTGTCGGTGTGCCATGTCGGGTGCTCCTTATATACCGGCGACTCGATATGCAGGTGGTTCGCCACATAATCCAGCACCACATTGATGCCATGCGCATGGGCGGTTGCCAGCATGTCGTGCAACTCGTCTGCCGTGCCGAAACGCTTGTCAATCACCGTGGTATAGATAGGCCAATAGCCATGGTACCCTGAGAAACGGGTGTAGGTTTTGGTCGGGTCGTATTTGTTGGGTTTTGGGAACGGGTACCTGCCCCATGCGTCCCACGGGTTTTGCGTGACAGGCGAAATCCATATCGTGGTGATGCCGAGGTCATCGAAGAAGCCATCCTCTATCTTCTGCTGAATACCCTTGATGTCACCGCCTTGATAATCAACTATATCCAGCACTTCGGGGCTGTTCATCTTCCAATCATTGTCCTTGTTGCCGTTGTGGAAACGGTCAATCATCAGCGAGTACAGCACTTGTGCTTGGTCGTCATGACGAGTCAGTTGCGCGACATTGGTTACAGGCTTCCCGTCCTGCAACGGCACCAATATGTCGTTGAGCATCTTGCCGTTCGCCACAGCATATACACGCAGGAAACTGCGTCCTGTGGACTGACGGCACTCCTTGGGCAGGCGGATGGTAGCCACCTCGTCGCCCTCGCCGAACTCTACCGCGTCCGCACCTATATGTATATCCTGCCAAAAGGCACGCCATTGAATACGCGCCTCGCTCATTGCGCATTGTGCATTACGCATTGTGCATTGTATTGTCGAGTCTGTGCAACCAACTGTCACCAATCCCTGCATAGCCTCCAAACGGGGTAGGATAGGGATGTCATATTGCTCCTTGCCGTTCACCCGCACGCTCAACACCGACAGCGTGTTGTCGCCCACGATGTCCAACTCGCCCTTGCCCGCATTGCGCACCTCATAACTCGGCTCGGTGATATAGGTTATTTCGTCCTCTGCACTTGTTTGCGGCAGGTAGTCAGTCAGATACAAGTGCGTGGTGCTGCCTGTAAAGTGAATAGGCATAATGGGGTTTTGCGTAGTAGCGTTCTTGTCTTCCCCAGACTTGGCGGGGTGATGTGTGTTGCCGCACCCGGTCCATATTGTAGCAAATCCTGCCAATGCGACTGCCAGGAAACATGACAAAATAGAATGTTGTGTGTGTGTGTTCATTGCTATGGGATTATAATAATCAAACATCGTGGCAAAGGTACTACTTATTTTTCATTTGCGCAAACTCAAATATCATTCTGTTTTCCAATATATAGTTCGGCAAAGCCGATAACGACGCGAGACGCGTCGTTTCCATAAACATAGCAAATACATACAGTTTGTGCCAAACTGCCCGTGGACGAGGGCGTCCGCGTCCGCGGCACATTCTCCATAAACAGGGTGCTAATTATTCTCCGTAAAAGACCATTAAAGAACCATTAAAACATTGAATAACATATAATTATCCGTGTAATTGACCATGTAATTATTCTCCGTAAAAAAAGCCGTTAATTGGTCGTTAATTTTTATACAACGAGATAATCTATGACAATAAAGCAACCCCTTTCACCACGGGGCTTGTGGTACCACCCGTGAACGAGGAGAGCACCCCGCTACGTTCACGGACTCGCGGGGACCCCGCAGGGCGTCCGCGTCCCCGAAATAATACACAATTTTGATGCGGTTGCCCTGTCGCTGTGTATGAAATTTGCATAGTTGCAAAAAATGTTGTATTTTTGCAGCGCAAAGGCTTGTGTCTGGGGAGTGTTTGGGGTGGGCGTCGATGTAAATCAGAAGGGGAAATGTTCTACATCCCATTGATTTGCAAAGACAAACATTACGATAATGCCCTGTTCGCCGTAAGCCGTTGCACGATAGTTATTATTAAAAAGGCGTTTATTGACGCTTGTTTTGATACTCTAGAATCTGGAAAATTCGCCATCTCAAAACAAGATTGCAATAGATGCCCGTGATGTGTATAGAACTGCACACTGCCCGTGTGCGTCTATGCATATTGGCGTGGGCATTATTGTTTGTTCTTGGTGGCAAGGTATTCCAGAACCTTAGAGTAGAGAATAGGCAGAAGTATGATTCCACGCTTTGTTTTTATGTACTCGGGTTGGTTGGAGTCGCCCGCCCTGTCAAAACAATTAACTACAATGAGAAACAGATTTATTTCTCTACTGGCAGTGCTTGCCGTCAGTATCGGCATGCACGCCGCAGTCAGCACCGGCACCTGTGGTGCCGACCTTACGTGGTCGTACGACACCAGTACGGGCGTACTCACTATCTCCGGTTCGGGAGATATGCCGAACTATGGCGGCGAAAAGTATTACAGTGATGTCCCATGGTATTCCATCCAAAGCGACATCACGCAAGTCTCGTTGCCCGCCGAACTCACCTCTATTGGCGACAATGTGTTCCGTTCCTGCACCAAACTGCGCACTATCACTATCCCCAACAAGGTCAAGACAATCGGCAAGTATGCTTTCCGCAGTTGTACCGCTCTCGTTACCATTACTATCGGCACCGGTGTAGAGGTGATTGGTGATTACGCCTTTGGCGGTTGTACCCAATTGGTGTCGCCGACCCTTCCTAATTCACTTGTCACAATAGGAGCCTACGCTTTCTATGATTGTGACCGCTTTGCCACGGTTCGTATCCCGAACCTTGTTACATCGATTGGTGATTATGCGTACTATATGTGCGATGCCTTGCATACCGTAAAGTGCGGTGATGCGGTTGCCAGTATCGGGGCGAATGCCTTTTGCAGTTGCCGGAAACTGAATGCCATCAATCTTCCCAACTCTCTGACCACTATTGGAAAAGAAGCATTTGAAAACACGGGACTCACCTCCATTGCCATTCCTGCCTATGTGGCTGTGATACCAAACAGTGCGTTTGAAAGTTGCTCTTCATTAGCCAAGGTATCTCTGCCCGAAGGTCTGCAAGCCATTAATGGAGAGGCCTTCCGGGGATGCAGCAGTCTGTCGGAAATCAACCTTCCGAATAATATCACCAATATCTATTCAAAAGCTTTCTCAGCGTGTTCAAATCTGAAGGAAATTGTTTTGCCCAACCAGTTGGCAAGTATTGGTGAATCCGTCTTCAGCGGTTGCGGACTGATCTCTGTAACGATTCCCAACAGCGTGGTAACAATAGGTTCGTCAGCATTCAGTAATTGCAACAGTCTGTCTGCCGTTACCTTTCCCGGTTCTGTAACCACCATTGGTGATGGCGCATTTGAGGGTTGTAGCCGCCTGAGGTCCATTGTTATTCCTAACAGCGTAAACTCCATAGGAAGTTCCGCTTTTGAGGATTGTTACGCACTGCAGTCTATCACACTCAATGAAGGCATCACCACAATCGGCAGCAGTGCTTTCGCGGATTGCGAGGGGTTGTCGGCTATTACGATTCCGAATACTGTAACTGCTATAAAGAATGGTACATTCTATGGCTGCTCCGCTTTATCCAATCTCGTTCTGTCTGACAACATCACTACGATAGGGGCGCAGGCTTTTGCGTATTGCAGCAATCTGAGTACCATAAAACTCCCCAGCCAACTGACCAATATGGATGGCGCGTTTGCCAATTGCACAGGATTGCAATCCATAGAAATCCCGAGTACGGTAGCAAGTATTAACCAATACAGTAATGGCAGTTCATACTATGGAACCTTTGAGTATTGTAAAAATCTGCGCAGTATCGTATTGCCCAACACTATGGTGAGTATAGGTGAAGAGTCCTTCTATGGCTGTACAGGGTTAACAAGCATTACTATTCCTCATAGTGTTACGAGTATAGGAAGCAGTGCATTCTATGGGTGTACAGGGCTGACCGAAATAGAATTGCCGGAGAGTGTAAAGAGCATAGGAAGTTGGGCTTTCTGTGGCTGCACGGGGCTGAAGAGTATTGCTATTCCAAGCCAGATAACCACTTTGACAAGGGATGTTTTGTCAAACTGTACCGGTCTGATGAGCGTTACGCTACCCGCCAGTCTGAAATCAATTTCTATGAGTGCTTTGTCCGGTTGTACAGGGTTGCAGTCCATCAAACTGCCGGAGGGTATGACTTATTTGGGAGAGTACGCTTTTAACAATTGTGACGGATTGAAAACCATCACTTTGCCGAGTACATTGTCAAGTATGAGTGACCGGGTATTCTCGGGTTGCGACGGGCTGTCGGAAATCACCACCTTGGCAGTGATGCCACCGACTATCACGTCCTCTACCTTCAGCGGTATTCCCAATGCCGTGCCTATTCATGTGCCGTGCGGTGCGCGGGAGTTGTACTCCACAGAGAAGTACTGGCAGGACCTCACCACACTGAGCGACGCCCCGACGGCTGTGGTTACATTGCAAGCCAACGAGGCACGTATGGGCGAAGCCGTGATGACTACCCAAAACACCTGCGACAATGATGAGGCGGTGATTACGGCGTTCCCCAACCAAGGGTGCCGTTTCGTGAAGTGGAATGACGAGATTACCGACAACCCGCGCAAGATATTCGTGGTGGGTGACATCACCTACACCGCCATCTTCGAGGCAATGACCACCTACCAACTGTCGGTTGATTTCGACGGCACAATGGGTTACGTGACCGGTGCAGGCAGTTATATTGAGGGCGAGGAAGCCACCTTGACAGCCACTCCGTTGAGCGGGTACCGCTTTGAGAAGTGGAGCGACGGCGTGACCGACAACCCGCGCACACTCACTATGACGAAAGACACCACACTCACTGCTGTCTTTATCCGTGGAGAGTACTGTGGCAAAGAGATTTTGTGGACATTGGAGGACAATACTTTGGCACTAAACGGAACAGGAGAGATGTACAATCAGCCTTCCTTTGGTTGGTATGCCGAAGCGGACGACATCGCTGCCATCACGCTGTCGGAGGGCATCACCACCATCGGTACCAACGCATTTCTGGACTTGATGTTTGTGCCGTCGGTCACCATCCCCGCATCTGTGACCACCATTCACAAGCGTGCCTTTGAGAACTGCCGCAGTATGGCAACCGTCACTTTTGCCGAAAATAGCAAACTGAGAGAGGTGGGCAACTGGGCATTCTTCCAATGCCTGAGTCTCCGCGACATCAACCTGCCCGAAGGTGTTACCACCATTGGCAACGGAGCATTCTATGGCTGTGCGTACCTCGAGAACCTGACCCTGCCAAGCAGTGTGGAGACCATTGCCGACAACGGCTTTGCACTCTGCTCCAAACTCAAATCGATGACGGTCAATGCTCCCGAACCGCCCGCCGTAGAGAGCAAGACCTTCGAGGATGTGGAGCGTAGTATCCCCGTGTATGTGCCTGTTGGCAGTGCCCCCAAGTACAAGGCGGCAGCCGTATGGAAAGAGTTCAATATCCAGTCCGAAGGCGAACCGACCGGCGTGGAGAACACCCTGTCTGCAGATAACGGCACCTCTCCCGCGGCACAGAAGATTGTCCGCGACGGGCAAGTGCTGATACTGCGCAGCGGCAAGACATACACGGTGACAGGAGTAGAGGTGGAGTAATAATGCGCAATGCATAATGAGGGGCTGCTCGCACGGGCAGCCCTTTTAGTTAGTTGCTCCTTAAGAATTA
>DJSG01000062.1 GCA_002440265.1 Bacteroidales bacterium UBA6340
GGTTATAGGCAAGGATTGATAGAATTGATAGGAAATGCGTATCAGTAAATGCAATTAACTATTAATTATTACCTATTACTTATTGAGCAATCGCAGATTGCGAAACAAATTGAGGTGGTTATAGTGCTGAGGTCCCACCCCTTCCCATTCCGAACAGGGTCGTTAAGCTCAGCCGCGCCGATGGTACTGCGTTTGTGGGAGAGTAGGTAGCCGCCATTTTCAGGAGTCTTGAGAGAAATCAAATATCTCAAGACTCCTTTGTTTTTATGTATGCATGTGATTTACACTTTTATTTGCTTATACCGTGTTTTTCTTTTGAAATCTTGCGGATATTGAATTAATTGTATATCTTTGCAACGCAGAATAAAAATGCAGTATCAACCATCTAATATAACATATACCATGGCAACACGCAAAATCCTCGGCTTGGACTTAGGCACCAACAGCATCGGCTGGGCACTCATTGAAACAGAAGATAGTAACCCCAAATCCATTCTGGCGATGGGCAGTCGCATTGTTCCGCTTACTACCGACGATAGTACGCAATTTGCAAAGGGACAGGCAATTACCAAGAATGCAGACCGCACTCAAAAGCGAACCGCCCGCAAAGGGCTCAATCGCTGTCAGATGCGCCGTGCCATGCTGACTGAAGAATTGAGACGCTATGGTATGTTGCCCGAAAGAACAGATGAGAATATCATTGACCTTTGGCGTTTGCGCAGTGATGCAGCCACAGAAGGCAAACAACTTTCCTTGCCGCAGATAGGTCGTGTCTTGTATCATATCAACCAAAAGCGTGGCTACAAACATTCCAAGGCGGATAATTCTGCCGATACCAAGCAAACGAAATATGTAGAGGCGGTTAATCAACGCTATCGTGATATACAAGCCTGTCATCAGACCATAGGGCAATACTTTTATGAGCAGTTGTTGTCAAGTGCAGTTCAAACACCTTCGGGACCGTACTATACGTATCGCATAAAAGACCAAGTACTTCCGCGCGAAGCGTACATCGCAGAGTTTGACCGGATTATGCAAGTGCAACGAGTGTTTTATCCCGATGTGCTGACTGATGAGTTGATAGACACTCTGCGCAATCATATCATATTCTACTATTGCTGTCCGGTAAACGCAGCCCGAAGCAGAAGAGTCACCCCCAAATGCCCATAAACAGGCATATTGGTATGTATTTTTGCAAAAGCGAGCCCCCTATGCAAAAAGTACCAGTTGCGGATTGCTTGTAGGTGGGGCTAAATTTTCCCCTTTAATCACTCATTTTAGAGCCATTTAAGGGCTCCAATGTAGGCATATAAGTCAATATAGTACACCATCACCTAAAGTGTCATCGTAACAACACTTTTACCGGACAGCAATAATATTCTACCAACGTCCGCTGAAGTCTTGCAAGCATCTGGTCAGTCTGTGCGAGTTTGAAAAGCGTCCGTTCAAGCGGGAGGATGGGCAGATTGTCTATAGTGGTCCAAAATGTGCACCGCGCACTTCCCCCTTGGCACAACTTTGCACCGTATGGGAGGCGGTCAATAATATCACTCTCACCAATCGCCAAAACGAAACGTTTGAAATCACGCAAGAACAACGTGTCGCGATGGCGGATTTCCTCAATCAGCACGACAAAATGGGCGTGAAAGACCTGCAAAAAATACTCGGTATCTCGCCCAAGGACGGTTGGTGGGCTGGCAAAGCCATCGGCAAGGGATTGAAAGGCAACACCACATTCACACAACTGCGCGAGGCGCTGGGCAATCTGCCTGATGCCGAACACTTGTTGGAGATGAAGTTACACTTGGTGGATTCCGCCGTGGATACCACCACGGGCGAACTCATCCGACAGGTCTCGCCGCAAGTGGAGGAAGAACCGTTATTCCGCTTGTGGCATCTGGTCTATTCGTTACAGAATGAGGATGAACTACGCAAGGCTTTGCGTAAGCAGTTTGGCATCGATGATGAAGAGATTCTTGCCAAGTTGTGTAAGATAGACTTTGTGAAACCCGGCTATGCAAACAAATCCCATAAGTTTATCCGCAAACTGTTGCCCTACCTCATGGAGGGGTATCAATACCATGAGGCGTGTGCGCATATCGGTGTCAATCACTCGGATAGCCTTACTGCAGAGCAAAATGCGGCACGCCCGCTATTAGACAAAATACCTCTCTTGGAGAAGAACGAATTGCGCCAACCTGTCATCGAAAAGATTCTCAATCAGATGATTAACGTGGTCAATGCCCTCAAGGCGGAGTATGGCGACATCGATGATGTGCGCATTGAGTTGGCTCGCGAACTGAAATCCTCCAAAGAAGAGCGCGAGGCGGCATTCAAACGCAACAATGAGAATGAGCGGCAAAACAAAATATATGAGGACAGAATACGCGAGTATGGCATACGACCGTCCCGCTCGCGCATTCAGAAATACAAGATGTGGGAGGAAAGCAATCACCTGTGTTTCTATTGTGGTAAGCCTGTGAATGTCACGGATTTCCTCGCAGGCGCAGAGGTGGAAATCGAGCATATTATCCCGCAAAGCGTGCTGTTTGATGATAGTTACAGCAACAAAGTCTGCGCCTGCCGTACCTGCAATCATACCAAAGGAAACCAAACGGCGCGTGAGTTTATGGAGACGCACTCCAAAGCAGAATATGAATCCTATCTCCTGCGTGTGGACGATGCTTTCAACGCACACCGCATCAGCAAAACAAAACGCGATCATCTCTTGTGGCGCAAGGAGGACATCCCGCAAGATTTCATCGACCGCCAACTCCGTCAAAGCCAATATATCGCAAAGAAAGCGGCAGAGATTCTTCGCCAAGGCTATCGCAACGTGTACGCTACCAGTGGGAGTGTGACGGATTTCCTGCGGCATCAATGGGGATACGATGAAATCCTGCATCGTCTTAATTTGCCCCGTTACCAACAGGTTGAAGGGCTTACAGAACTGGTTACCTACGACCACTGCGGGCAAGAACACCAACAGGAGCGCATCAAAGGTTGGACGAAACGCCTCGACCACCGTCATCATGCCATTGATGCGCTGACTATTGCACTCACGCAGCAAAGTGTCATTCAGCGACTGAATACACTCAACACTTCCCGCGAACAAATGTTTGACGATTTAGGAAAACGGACTGATACGCCCGAATATACAGAGAAACGCTCCTTGTTGGAGAATTGGATAGACGCTCAGCCGCATTTCTCCGTACAGGAAGTTACGGACAAAGTGGATGGCATCTTGGTCTCATTCCGTGCAGGTAAACGTGCTGCTACGCCCGCTAAACGTGCTGTCTATCAGAATGGTAAGCGGCATATCGTGCAAACAGGACTGCAAGTGCCGCGGGGTGCACTCTCCGAAGAAACCGTATATGGCAAATTGGGCAATAAGTATGTGGTGAAATATCCGCTTGGTCATCAGAGTATGAAGGTGGATGATATTGTCGATCCCACCATTCGTGAAATCGTCCGCACTCGTCTCAACGCCTTCGGTGGCAAGGCGAAAGACGCTTTTGCCGAACCGCTCTATTCGGATGCGGCGCACCAAATGCAAATCAAGACGGTACGTTGCTACATGGGACTGCAAGACAAGGCTGTAGTGCCGGTACGTTTCAATGCGAAAGGTGAACCTGTCGGCTTTGTCAAGATGGGAAACAACCACCATATTGCCATATATCGTGATGCCAATGGGCAATTCCAAGAGTCGGTGGTCTCGTTTTGGCAGGCGGTGGAGCGCAAGCGTTATGGCATACCCGTGGTGATAGAGCACCCGCACGAAGTCTGGGATAAACTGATAAATATCGACAATATCCCGCAAGAGTTTCTTGAAACGTTGCCCCGTGACGATTGGCAGTTTGTCGTGTCGTTGCAGCAAAACGAGATGTTTATCCTCGGTATGGATGACGCTGATTTTGAGGCGGCTATGGAGCAAAAAGACTATCGCACACTCAACAAGTACCTGTATCGTGTGCAAAAGATAGCAACGAAAAATTACTATTTCCGCTACCACACAGAAACAAGTGTAGATGACAAATACGATGGAGAGAAAAATGAGATGTGGAGTAAAAATATGAAGAAACTTATAAATATCCGTAGTTTCGATGCCTTCTTCTCCCAGCACCCCCACAAAGTTCGTATTAACCTTTTAGGCGAAGTCTCTGCATTATGATTAAGCGCATCCTTTGTTTCACCAACCCCGCCTATTTGAGTCTCCGCCTCAAGCAGATGGTCATCGAAATCCCCGAAGTGGTTTATGGCAAGGGTTTGCTCGACTCGCTCCGCCAGCAGGGCGTGCGCACCGTTCCCATCGAGGACATCGGTGTGGTGGTGCTTGACAACAAGCAAATCACTGTCACACAAGCCCTTATGGCGGAACTCCTTGACAACAACGTCGCCATCGTCACCTGCGACGACCGCCGTCACCCCGTCGGGCTCTTCCTCCCTTTGGACGGGCACAACCTCCAAAACGAACGTTTCCGCGAGCAACTCAACGCCTCCGAACCCCTCCGCAAGCAGATGTGGCAACAGACCGTCACCGCCAAAATACTCGGACAAGCCTTCGTCCTCCGCACGCAACATATTGAGAATCAGAACCTCCTCGCATGGTCGAAGTCCATCCGTTCCGGCGACGCCGACAATCTCGAAGGGCGTGCGGCGGCATACTATTGGCGTAACGTCTTCGGTGACACCTCTTTCGTCCGCGGGCAGGAGGGCGACCCGCCCAACAACCTCCTCAACTACGGCTACGCCATTGTCCGCGCTATGGTGGCACGCGCCTTGGTCGCCGCAGGACTGCTACCCACGCTCGGCATCCACCACCACAACCGCTACAATGCCTACTGTCTCGCCGACGACATCATGGAGCCCTACCGACCCTACGTGGACATGCTCGTGCTGGAACTCCGCCAACGTTACCCCGACATCTCCCGACTCACCACCGACATCAAACGCGAGCTGCTGGGTATCAGCACGATGGATGTCCTCATCGAAGGCAAACGCAGCCCGATGATGATAGCCATCCAGACCACGGCAAACAGCGTCCAACGTTGTTTCTCCGGCGAATCCCGCAAAATCATTTACCCCGATTGGTAAATGCAGAAACCGTTGCACCATCATAACCATATCATTATGCGCCCCATATTATATCGTATCTTCTTCGGGTCAATTACGGCAACGACACGGCAACGACAGCCGAGTATCATGAGGGCTTGCCGCGACAATAACAAATGAATTTTATGGATAATGTGTGATAATACGGCGAAGCCGTCCGTTCTACAAACAGACAAAACAACTTATATATCAACGTCTTAAATCAATAATCCTATGGCAAAAGCAGATTTGGAAGTCCCCTTTGCGGGCATTCACGGCAGAATCGGGCACGACAGTGAAATCTACTACACCCAACGTTACGGCAAGACGGTCGTTTCCAACTACCCCAAGCGTCGCAACCCCAATACCATTTCCGACCACCAAAAGGCACTGAATACCAATTTCCAAGCGGCAGTCAAGCGTGCTGCTGCCGAACTCTCCGACCCTGTACGCCGTGCCTATTGGCAGAATTTGTTCGACCACCAGCCTGCCCTGCCCAAATACAAAGTCCTCCGCAACTTCATCATCGCCCAACTCACCAAGAACCCCGAATGATATTCCTTCTGGTTCTTCTAAAGAGAACTCGTAGGAGCGATAATGCAAATAGTAAAATGGCTATAAATCTTCAAATAAATCGTACATCGTAAATTTGCAAATCGTACATATTTGATGAGTCGTTTTAGTGAATATAGAATTATGTGGGTATTGGTGTTTTTCGATTTGCCGACCGATACGAAGAAGGAGCGTAAGGCGGCAGCCAAGTTCCGCAAGCAGTTGTTGGAGGATGGTTTCACGATGTTTCAGTTCTCTATTTACCTGCGCCATTGCCCGAGTGCGGAGAATGCCGACGTACACATACGGCGTGTGAAGAGCACCTTGCCCGTATATGGAAAGGTTGGCATCATGCGCATTACGGACAAGCAGTTCGCCGACATGCTCTTGTTCGACTGCCAACATGCCGCCCCTTTGAACCAACCTGTCCAACAACTGGAACTGTTTTGACGCCCCCTTCACTGGTGTCATGTGGATACAAGCATTTGTGGGGACGTGAAGCGTATGGCAGGTGCGCTTGTGCGCACTGAGTGCCTGCGGGGTCCCCATTAAGCCCGTGGGCTTAATGGGGTGCTTTCATAGCGACACGAAGCCCTGTGGGCTGAGTAGAACTCCTTATTGTCTCGCGTCGTCATGTAAGTACATCGCCGGAGATGCGGATGCCCTCGTCCGCGGGTATACACTCACCAGACTAATAGAAGAAAAATACGGAATAACATAGATATAAATACTGAATCTACATCATAAAAACTGGGCATTGATACAGAAAAAAGCAGGTCTTCCGACCTACTTTTTTCTTTCCTATACTTGTGTGTAAATTATTGATAATCATTTCTTTCCTAATACTATGTTGTATAGGAATGTATCAATTGCAAAATTTGAAGGATATACACAACTCTATCTGCATATTGGGTGTATCGCTTGTAAGTTGTATAGGAATGTATCAATTGCAAAATTTGAAGGATATACACAACAAATCAGATACAAAATATCCAAGATTCAGTATTTCAAAGAACACAATGTCAAAAACGACACCGCAAAGTTACTCTATTTCACGGACTTGCGCAAGTCTTTTTTCTAAATCATTAAGAAAAATGCAGATTATATTTGCAGATGCCGATTATTTATTGTACCTTTGCACCGTAAATATCTGAAGGATATACACAATAAGGATTATTCCGTTGTGTAAACATTCAGGGTGGGACATTGTCTCGCCCTTTTTTGTGCGTGAAAGTAACGGATATAGCGTAAGGTGCTACATGATGGCGGAGCGTGCTGCGCAGGCGCAAAATAACATTTTGTTTGCGGATGTGCGAAAAAAGTTGTACATTTGCGGGCTGATTGGGTGGGAATAAAGGCTTGTGGATAATGGTCGCGAAACTAATTAAACTAACGATATGAATTTTATTGAAATCATTACGAAACTGTTCGGCAACAAGGCGCAGAAAGATATGCGCGCCATTGCGCCGTATGTGGAGAAGATAAAAGCAGCCTACACGGAGATTGACGCGCTCTCCAATGACGAGTTGCGTGCGCGCAGCCAAGCGTTGATGCAGCGTATCCAAGACCAAGTGGCGGACAAGAAAGCCCGTATCAAGGAGTTGAAAGCAGGCATCGAGGGACTGGAGATAGACCAGCGCGAGAAAGTGTACGACGAGGTGGACAAGTTGGAAAAGGATATCCAGGAGGATTACAAAAATACCCTCAACGACATCCTGCCCGAAGCGTTTGCCATTGTCAAGAGCACCGCACACCGCTTTGCCGAGAACGAGCAGATAGTGGTGATCGCTACACAGATGGACCGTGACCTCGCGGCAGACCCGCGCTTCGACTTCGTGGAGATTGACGGCGACAAAGCCATCTACCACAACCACTGGACAGCAGGCGGCAACGAAATCGTGTGGGATATGGTGCACTATGATGTGCAACTGATTGGTGGTGTGGTACTTCACCAAGGCAAGATAGCCGAGATGGCGACGGGTGAGGGTAAGACGCTGGTGGCTACGCTGCCCGTGTTCCTCAACGCGCTCACGCACGAGGGTGTGCACATGGTGACGGTGAACGACTACCTCGCCAAGCGTGACTCCGAGTGGATGGGACCGCTCTATATGTTCCACGGTCTGACGGTGGATTGCATTGACAAGTACAAGCCCAACAGCGATGAGCGGCGTCGCGCGTACGCGTGCGATATAACATTCGGTACCAACAACGAGTTCGGTTTCGACTATCTCCGCGACAACATGGCAACCAACCCCGCCGACCTCGTGCAGCGCGGACACAACTACGCCATCGTCGATGAGGTGGACTCGGTGTTGATTGACGATGCCCGTACCCCGTTGATTATCAGCGGTCCGATACCCAAAGGCGAGGACCAGATGTACGACGAGTACAAGCACCGCGTGGAGTTGCTGGTACGCACCCAACAGACGCTGACCACCAAACTGCTGACGGAAGCCAAGGCTAAGATGGGCAGCACCGATGCCAAAGAGCGCGAAGCGGGCGAGTTAGCGTTGTTCCGCTCGTTCAAAGGTATGCCCAAAAACAAGGCACTCATCAAGTATCTGAGTGAGCCCGGCATCAAGGTGCGTCTGCAAAAGACGGAGGAGTTCTATATGCAGGACAACGAGCGCAATATGCACGTGGCAACCGACGAACTCTACTTCGTGATTGACGAGAAAAACAAGACTATCGAACTGACAGACAAGGGTATAGACACCCTGACGGGCAACACCGAAGACCCGCAGTTTTTCGTACTGCCCGATGTCGGCAGCGAGATAGCCGAGATAGAGAAAATGCCAATCTCCGCTGAGGAGAAGCAGGCGAAAAAAGACGAGGTGCTGACCAACTACAGCATCAAGTCCGAGCGCGTACATACTGTACATCAGTTACTTAAGGCATACACCCTCTTCGAAAAGGACGTGGATTATATCATCGACGACAACCAAGTGAAGATTGTCGATGAGCAGACCGGCCGTGTGATGGAAGGGCGTCGCTGGTCGGACGGCTTGCACCAGGCGGTGGAGGCGAAGGAGAATGTGAAAGTGGAGGGTGCCACGCAGACCTTTGCCACTATCACGTTGCAGAACTACTTCCGTATGTACAAAAAGTTGGCGGGTATGACCGGTACCGCCGAGACGGAGGCAGGCGAGTTCTGGAATATCTACAAACTGGACGTGGTGGTTATCCCGACCAACAAGCCCATCGCGCGTATCGATATGAACGACCGTATCTACCGCACCAAGCGCGAGAAGTACAACGCCGTCATCGACGAGATTGTAGCACTCGTGGGCGCAGGGAGACCGGTATTGGTAGGTACTACCAGCGTGGAAATCAGCGAGTTGCTGAGCCGAATGTTGAACCTCCGCAAGATACCGCACAATGTGTTGAACGCCAAGTTGCACCAGCGTGAGGCGGAGATTGTGGCGCAGGCAGGTCGCTCGGGCGTAGTAACTATCGCCACCAACATGGCAGGTCGTGGTACCGATATCAAACTCACCCCCGAAGTGAAGGCTGCGGGCGGTCTGGCCATCATAGGCACCGAGCGTCACGAGAGCCGTCGTGTGGACCGCCAGTTGCGCGGACGTGCAGGACGTCAAGGTGACCCGGGTAGCAGCGTCTTCTATGTCAGCATGGAGGACGACCTCATGCGTATGTTCGGCTCCGACCGTCTGGCGGGGGTCATGGACAGGATGGGCTTCAAGGACGGCGAGATGATCGAGCACTCCATGATTTCCAACTCCATTGAGCGTGCGCAGAAGAAGGTGGAGGAGAACAATTTCGGTATCCGCAAGCGTCTGATTGAGTACGACGATGTGATGAACCAGCAGCGCAATGTCATCTACGCCAAGCGTCATCACGCCCTGATGGGTGAGCGTATCGGCGTGGACATCACTAATATGATTTACGACACCGCCGAGGCTATCATTGCCGAGGCTCGCGAAGCCATGGACTATGAGGGGCTGCAGTTCGACGTCATGCAGGTGTTCGCCATGGAGGTGCCTTTCGACGAGGATACCTTCAAGAGCGCACGCGAGAGCGCGTTGGCTGAGCAACTGGCAGAAGCCGCTCTCGACACCTTCAAACGCCGTATGGAGACCCTGCAGAAAGTGGCTGACCCCGTTATCAAGAAGGTGTACGAGGAGCGCGGTGCGATGTACGAGAACATCCTCATCCCTATCACCGACGGCAAGCGCGTCTATAACATTGCCGTCAACCTCAAGGCAGCAGCCGAAAGCGACAGTCGCGAGGTAGTGCGCGAGTTCGAGAAGCGCATGGTGCTCTACGTCATCGACGACGAGTGGAAAGAGCATCTCCGCCAGTTGGACGACCTCAAGCAGTCGGTTCAGAACGCCTCCTACGAGCAGAAAGATCCGCTCCTTATATATAAATTGGAGTCCTTCAATATCTTCAAGCAGATGCTTGACCGCTTCAACCGCCGTGCTATCGCTATCTTGCTCCGCGGACAGATACCTACCCGCGACCCGCAGGAGGTGCGTCAGGCACAGGAGCAGCGGCAGGATTACTCCCGCTACCGCACCCAAAAGGATGCCGTCAGTCGGGCAGCCGCTGCCAGCGGACAATCGGCAGCAGCAGGACGCGACACGCGCGAGATGCAACGACCCGAACCTATCCACGTGGAGAAGAAACCGCGCCCCAATGACCCGTGTCCATGCGGTTCGGGCAAGAAATACAAACAGTGTCACGGTAGGCTGGAAGCATGATACTCGACTTCGTAACGTGGAACGTGGACCCCATCCTGATTCACATCGGTGATGGGGGCATTCGTTGGTACGGACTCTTGTGGGCGGTGGGCATCTACCTCGCCTACCTCATTGAGCGCAAACTCTATAAGAACGAACACTGTCCCGACGATTGGGCGGACAAACTGTTCATCTGGATGGTGGTCGGCGTCATCGTCGGTGCGCGATTGGGGCATTGCTGGTTCTATGAGTGGCACGATGTCACGCTTCCCGGTATGGCGGGCTACTGCCATGCCATGGGTATCTCTACCGACCCCGTACAAATCTTCGGCTGGACCATCAAGTACCGCAACCCGTACATCGAGCATCCGCTCAAACTACTCAAGGTGTGGGAAGGCGGACTGGCAAGCCATGGCGGTGCCATCGGACTGCTGTTGGCGGCATATCTCCTCAACAAGAAAGTGTTCTCCAAACGCCCCGAGTTCCACACTTCACTCCTGTGGATTATGGACCGTCTGGTGATTGGCGTGTGTGTCACAGCCACTCTTATCCGTCTCGGCAACCTGATGAACTCCGAGATTTACGGCTGCCCGACCGACCTGCCATGGGGCTTTGTCTTTGTGCGGAACGGAGAAACGGTGCCCTGCCACCCCACACAAATCTATGAGATGCTGTATTGTATCGTGGCATTTGTCGTTACGTGGCTGATGTACTGGCGCGGCAAGGCGTACAAGCGCGAAGGACTGCTCCTCGGTGTATTCTTGGAGATAGTCTTCTTCACACGTTTCCTGCTCGAGTTCATCAAGAACGACCAGGAAGCCTTTGAGGCTAACCACCTCCTCAATATGGGGCAGTGGCTCTCTATCCCGTTCATCATATGGGGAATATACCTCATTATCCGTGCCTTCCGCCGCCCCGCCTTGCCATAGGACAAACCCTACAGGCACAAGCACGAACCTATCCTAAAAACAGAGGCTGTCTGACAAGTATAGACAGTCTCTGTTTATGTATTAGTATTCTTTTTTTACTTGTTAGACAGCCTCCTGTTTATGCATTTAGTGTTGGGGGACGACGCGGCTCGCGTCGTCATTCATAAGTAGCGCACTGAGTGCCTGCGGTGTCCCCATAAATCCGCGGACGTAATGGGGTGCTCCAAGCGAAGCGAAAGCCTGTGGCTTGAGCAGAACTCCTCACCGGCTCGCGTCGGCAAATATCATTACGCATTGTACATAACCTGCACATTAATTATTAACTATTAACCATTACTACTATTAACCCGATGTCCCATCGGGTTAATAGTATGAGATTAGTATGTGATTAGTATGTTATTAGTATGTGATTGCCGAGTGAATGTCGGGGGTATGTCGGGGGAATGGATGGCCGATTCGTGATGATTCAGTGTAGGTGTCTGTTCAAAAAAGCCCCTATACCGGCAGTCGGGAGCGGTATAGGGGCGAGAGTAATGGGAAAAATCCTATCAGCCTACTTGGGCACCGTTCTTGACAGGGGCGGAGACGGTGGTTACAACCAGTTTTCCATCGGCATCCACGGCCGAGAGAATCATGCCCTGCGACTCGATGCCCATCATCTTGCGCGGCGGGAAGTTGGCGATAAAGAGGACTTGCTTGCCAACCAATACCGACGGGTCGGGGTACGATTGCGCGATACCGGACAGGATAGTGCGCCCGCCCATGCCGTCGTCCAAACGGAACTGCAGGAGGCGTTCGCTCTTCTTCACCGGCTGGCAATCCAGCACGGTAGCCACGCGGATGTCCACTTTGTCGAAGTCGTCAATCGTGGTGTCAGCCTTGATGTCGGCGGGGTGCCAGGTGCGTAGTGCTTCGGCTTGCACAGCGGCTTCGTTCTCGGCTTTGATGCGTGCCAGGCGGTCGAGTTGGGCTTTGATGGCATCGTCCTCAATCTTCTCGAAGAGGAGCGATACCTCACCCAGTTGCTGCCCCTCAGGGAGCAGGTTGATATTGCCGAGTTCTGCCCAATTTGCAGCATTCATGCCCAACATCTTACGCAGTTTCTCGGACGAGAACGGCAGGAACGGCTCGAAGGCAATCGACAGATTAGCAGCGATTTGGAGTGCCAGATTAAGGATAGTCGCCGTGCGGTTGAGGTCGGTTTTGGCGAGTTTCCAAGGCTCGGTGTCGGCGAGATACTTGTTGCCGATGCGGGCGAGGTTCATCGCTTCCTTTTGCGCATCGCGGAAACGGAAGTCGTTGAGCAGGCGTTCCAACTCGCTCTTGACGTTTTGGAAGTCGGCGATGGTGGCTTGGTCGTAGTCGTTGAGCGTACCCGCCGCAGGCACTTTGCCGCCGAAATACTTGTTGGTCAGCACGAGTGCGCGGTTGACGAAGTTGCCGTATATCGCCACTAATTCGTTGTTGTTGCGGGCTTGGAAGTCAGCCCACGTGAAGTCGTTGTCCTTGGTCTCGGGCGCATTGGCAGTCAGCACATAGCGCAGCACGTCCTGTTTGCCCGGGAAATCCACGAGGTACTCGTTGAGCCATACCGCCCAGTTGCGGGAGGTGGAGATTTTGTCGCCTTCGAGGTTGAGGAACTCATTGGCGGGCACATTGTCGGGAAGGATGTATGTACCCTCCGCCTTGAGCATTACAGGGAAGACGATGCAGTGGAAGACGATGTTATCTTTGCCGATGAAGTGAATGAGGCGCGTGGAGGAGTCCTTCCACCATGTCTCCCATTTGCCGTATTCGGGGTGCGCATCGCAGAGTTCCTTGGTGTTGGAGATATAGCCGATGGGCGCATCGAACCAGACATAGAGCACTTTGCCTTCGGCACCCTCTACGGGCACGGGGATACCCCAGTCGAGGTCGCGCGTCACAGCACGCGGACGCAAACCGCCGTCCAACCACGACTTGCACTGCCCATACACATTGGGACGCCACTCTTTGTGCTCGTTGAGAATCCACTCCTCGAGCCACGACTGATATTGGTCAAGCGGCAGATACCAGTGGGTGGTGGGGCGTTTGGTCAGTGGATTGCCGTTGATGGCGTTGTAGGGGTTGATGAGTTCGTCGGGCGAGAGGGTGGCTCCGCACTTCTCACACTGGTCGCCGTAAGCACCCTGCGCATGGCAGCGCGGGCACTCACCGCGGATATTGCGGTCGGTGAGGAACTCCTGCGTCTCGGGGTCGTAGAACTGCTCGGTGGTCTGTTGGATAAACTTGCCGTTGTCGTACAGTTTGCGGAAGAAGTCCGACGCCATCTTGTGGTGCGTGGGACTTGTGGTGCGCGAATAGATGTCAAACGATATACCAAAGCCCTCGAAAGAGTCCTTGATAAGTTTGTGGTAGCGGTCCACCACCTGCTGGGTGGTGATGCCCTCTTTGCGTGCGCGGATGGTAACGGGCACACCATGTTCGTCGCTACCGCCTACGAACAGCACGGGTTCGCCTTTCAGACGGAGATAGCGGACATAAATATCTGCGGGTACATACACGCCTGCGAGGTGCCCGATATGCACGGGACCATTGGCATAAGGTAAGGCTGCCGTTACAAGAGTACGTTGAAATGCCATAGTTATTTGAGTAGTTTATGTTTTTTAGTTGCTTTGTCGTCGTATTCCACGCCCATTGCGGGGGCGAGGTAGTTGTGCTCCAACTCGTTGATATTCACCGTATGGATGTCATTGCCGAGTGCCACGGAGATGCGTCCTGTCTCTTCGGAGACCACGATAGCGAGGGCATCGGTCTTCTCTGCCAGTCCGAGTGCGGCACGGTGGCGCAATCCATAGTGCTTGGGCAGGTCCTGCCGCTTGGTGACGGGCAGGATACACGCCGCCGACTGCAAACGGCCATTGGAGATGATAAGGGCTCCGTCATGGAGAGGGGTGTTCTTGAAGAAGATATTCTCAATCATTCGTGCCGAGATGACGGCATCCACCGTCTCACCGGTGTCGGCATACTCTTTGAGCCCCTGCTGGTTGGTGATGACGATGAGTGCGCCCGTCTTGCTGGCGGACATGTGCGAGCAGGCAAGAATGATTTGGTCCACCTGCTGCTGCGCCTCCTTCTGGTGTCTGGTGTGGGAGAGATGGTCGCGGATATTGTCCATATTGAACCGCGCACCGATGCGGTAGAAGAACGAGCGTATCTCCTCTTGGAATATCACAATGAGCGCGATGGCACCCACACTGATGAAGCGGTCGAAGAGGGCACCCGTGAGTTCCAACTCGAAGACATAACTCACTAACAACCACGCCAGTATGAATGCCAAGATACCCCAAAAGAGGTTGCTGGCACCCGAGCGGCGCAAGATGCGGTAGATACCAAACAGAATGGTAGCCACCAAGAGGATATCGATTATGTCTTTCAGCCCTATATGCATGGTTAATCGTCTGTGGTTGTGTCGGTTATGCCTTGTCAGGATAGGTGTACTGATAAACGGCTATCGCCTGTTTGGCAGGTGCCACCTCGTGCGCGCGGAGGATATTCGCGCCTTTCTCAAGGGCAATAACATGCGCTGCGGTGGTGGCAGGCAGGACATCATCGGGGCTCAGACCCATCGGGCGGTAGAACATCGACTTGTGCGACACACCCACCAAAACGGGGGCATGGAGGGTCTGCAAGACATCCAATTGGCGCAGAAGACTGTAATTCTGCTCCACGTTCTTGCCAAAACCGAAGCCCGGGTCAAGAATCACATCTGCCACACCACGGCGGTGCAGTTCGTCAGTACGCGACTGGAGAAAGTCCAGAATATCCGTCATAGTGCGGTCGTAGCCGTCATTGCTCTTTGTAATCTCACGCGCGTGCGTGAGAATATAAGGAACGCGATACTTGCTCACAATGTCAAACATCTGATTATCAGCGTCCCCGCCATACACATCATTGATAATATCCGCCCCTTCCTCTATGGAGCGGCGGGCTACTTCCGCACGGAAAGTATCCACGGATACAGGCACATCCGCCCACCTCCTGCGGATGGTTTTCAGGGCAGGTGCCAATCGTGCCCACTCGCCCTCTGTGTCCACAGGGGTAGAACCGGGACGGGTGGAGCAAGCCCCCAAGTCCAATATCTCAGCCCCCTCCTCCAATGCCTTCTCGGCACAACGGAGCACCTCGTCCTCGCTCATAGAGCGGCATGAGGTGTAGAAACTGTCGGGCGTGATGTTCACAATCGCCATCACAACGGGATGCGACAGGTCTAACAGCCTGTTATGTACACGAATACTATACTGCATATCACGTGCAAAGTTACAAAAAATATCGCAATCGCCGGTGTTTCAACTATGTTTGAAAAAGAAAAATACTTGCTTTCTGTGGAAAAAATACTTTTTCTGCATTTTTTCATCGGAAAAGTTATATCAACTCACTTTTTTTTTGTACCTTTGCGGGCTGAAAGTGGAATTTATAACAAGATTATACTCTACATACTTATGAATAACGTACTGAAATTAGTATCAAAGGTTGTACTCCTGACGCTGTTGGTTGTAGTGGGCGCAGGCTGTTCGACATCATCGCGTGAGTTAAACACCAAGACTTCGTTCCAGACAGGATGGAAGAGTTTTGACAAGAGCACCACACGCTTTGAGGCTTATGAAGGTAACATCGCTCAAGGTCCGCAGGGCATGGTGTCCATCCCCGGCGGGTCATTTACCATAGGTCAGCAGGACGAGTTTGTGACGGCACCCCGCAATAGTGAGCGTAGGACGTTGACTGTCAGTTCGTTCTATATGGATAAGTATGAGGTTACGAATATGGCATGGAGAGAGTATCTGGGGTGGATGGAGTATGTATTCAACGCCTACAAGCCGGAATTGGTGAAGGCAGTGTTGCCGGATACTACTGTGTGGCGTGACGAATTGGCTTACAATGAGCCGTATGTAGAGAACTATTTCCGTCACCCTGCGTACAGTTTCTATCCTGTAGTGGGTGTCTCGTGGGACCAGGCAATGGCGTATTGCCAATGGCGTACTGACCGTGTGAATGAGATGATTTTGGTGAGCGGACAGTATATTGAGTTGCCTCCGTATGCTATACTCAATCCCAATGTCTATATGACTGAGCAAGAGGCGGATGAGTACCTGAAGAACAACTACGAGCACCCCGAGTATGCCAACTATGAGAAAGAGGCGGTAGAGGTGCCCCTGTCTATAGCACAGTTGTATGGCTATGATGGTGATGAGGTGGCAGAAGAGGATGAGAATGGCTATATGACCGACCCGCTGGTGACGATGTACCGTATGCCTTATGAGTGGGTGCGCGACCAGTTTGTCTTCAACACCGAGAAGTATTTCATTAACGGCAGCAAATACAATCCTACCATGGGTCGTAAGCCGCGTACTGATGCCTATGGCAATGCGCGTAAAATCAACCGTGCGGACGGTATTCTGCTGATAGGTTACCGTTTGCCGACAGAGTCGGAGTGGGAGTATGCTGCCTTTGCACCTGTGGCAAATGCTGACGGTATGCCGGAAGAGGGACGTATCTATCCATGGTCAGGTTATCAACCGCGTGATATGAGCAAGAAGAACAAAGGCAAGATGATGGCTAACTTCATCCGTAGCCGTGGTGATATGATGGGTGTGGCAGGTGCCGCCAACGACGGTTATGTGCTCACAGCACCTGTGGACGCTTTTGCTCCCAATGATTTCGGTCTGTACAATATGGCAGGAAATGTGAACGAGTGGGTGATGGATGTGTATCGCGAGACCTCGTCGGAAGATGTGACGGAGTACAACCCCTTCCGTGGTAATATCTACGCACATGCCAAGCGTGATGAGAATGGTAATTATGTAGTGAGCCCGACAGGTTGTGTGGAGATAGAGTACACCGCTGACGATGACAAGCGTGACTTCAAGGACGGTGACAAGCAGTCAAGGTTTGATACGGATTATCCACTGGATACTTTGGGGTTGACCGAAGAGCAGATGGCAGAGGTGAAGTATGACCCGACAGACATCCTTATCCCGCGTATCAGCAATAATGCACGTGTATATAAGGGTGGTTCGTGGGACGACCGTATCTATTGGCTCAACCCCACCACACGTCGGTTTCTTGAGCAGGACAAGACCTCCAGCACGATTGGTTTCCGTTGTGCTATGACGAAGTTGGCAGACAATAACTGATTAGAACAATAGTTATAAATCTAATAATATGAATATTCCATCAAATCTGCGCTACACGAAAGACCATGAGTGGATTCGTGTAGAGGGCGACGAGGCCTATGTAGGCATCACGGATTATGCACAATCCGAGTTAGGTGAAATCGTGTTCGTTGACATCACTACCGAAGGTGAGACCATCAATCAGGACGAGACTTTCGGTAGTATCGAGGCTGTGAAGACTGTCAGTGACCTGAATATGCCTGTTACTGGTGAGGTGCTGGAGGTTAATGAGGCTATCAACGACCAACCTGAACTGGTAAACAACGACCCTTACGGTGAGGGTTGGATGATAAAAATCAGTATTGCACTGCCTGAAGAGTTGGATACTCTGCTGGACGCAGAAGGCTATAAAACACTTATTATTGGATAACTATATAGTCATTTTGAGGGGGCTGTCGAATGTGATCGGCAGCCTTTTTTTTGCCCGTTGGGTATGTTAATCAGGGAGTGGACCCCTCTAACTTCCCTTCAAAGGGGAGGATAGGG
>DJSG01000028.1:0-4367 GCA_002440265.1 Bacteroidales bacterium UBA6340
CTGCGTTTACCGGACAGCAATAGTTTTTAATGGTCTTTTATATGGTCATTAATGGATACTGCCCCCCTCTACTTGCCTGCAATAAACGCAGGGTCGAGGTAGGTCTGCTCGATGGCATCAATGCCCGCAATCTCTTCGGGGGTGAGGTTGCGCGCATGGTTGCAGAGTGTGTTGCCGAAATAAGCGGCGATGTTCTCGATACTCTGCATAGCCGCAGCATTGGTGTGCTCCGCGAAGTTGGGAATCTCGTTGCGTAGGTCCACCAGATTGCCCACACGCTGGCGCACCGACTGTACACCGTGCTTGGCGAGTTTCTCCTTGGAAGGGGTAATGGCTTGTTGGAGGGCACCGAAGTCCACATTGTAGAGTAGCGTACCGTGGACGATAGTGCCTGTCGGCAGCGCGTAGCAGGCATTACCCGACACCTTATGTCCGTCTATGAGGATGTCGTTATGCTCCGACTTCACGGCAGGGAAGCCCAACCCGCGCAATGCCTCGGACATCATATCCAGGTAGCGTTGGAACACCTGTTCGCTGTGCGTGTCGGGCGTGATGTAACTCAGCATCAGGTTACCACGGTCGGCATACACGCACCCTCCCCCACTCTTGCGGCGATAGGTAGCCACGCCGTGTTCGCGGCAGAAAGGGAGATTCACCTCGTCTTCCATCACCTGATGACGACCGAAGATGACAGTGGGAGAGACTATCCATGAGAAGAAGGACTCCCCCGCCCCCCTCAAAGAGGGGGTACTATCAGAATCGGGCTCATCGCCTAACTTATTGTCGGATATGTGCTGGGCTATGTACTCCTCCATAGCGAGGTACCAAACAAGACGTTTGTTTTCGGGTGATAAGATGTGTAACATGATACTATTTACGATTTACGAATTTACAATGTACGATTTATTTAAAGATTTATATTTATTTTGCCACGGACGATAGTTGCAATTCCTCATTCATAATTCTTCATTCATAATTGAACACCGGTTCCGGCAGGTCTCGTCCTTGGCAGAAGCGGTGGGTGATTTGGCGGTCATCACCGAGATACACATAACGCTCCAACCGCTGCTGCAAGGTATAGGGCTTCATACCGTGTGCCGTATCTACCGCATTGAGCGAACTATCGTCAATCACCAGTGCATCAAAGGCGTAACCTTCAGCGATGGCTCCCACACGACTGAAGCCTGTCCGAGTTGCCATGAAGAATGCCTCCGACAGAGTGAGGAATGCCATTTTACCTTCACTGCGTGCATACTGCAACTTGCTCATCTGCAACGCGTACTGCATCACGCGGAACATACTGAGATGGTGTCCGCCCGATATATCACTGCCCAACGACACGGGAATATCATGTTGCAGGAATGTGCGCACAGGCGCAATACCCGAACCGAGGTTGCAGTTCGAGGTCGGGCAATGCACCACCATCACATTGTTGCGCTGCATGAGTTCCAGTTCCTCGCCCTCGGTGTAGCAGCAGTGCGCCATCAGCGTAGGTGTCTGCCCAAACAATCCATAGCGTTTGTAGGCATCGCCGTAACAGGTACTCTCAGGTTCAAGTTCGCGCACCCACGCTATCTCCGAGCGGTTCTCGCTGAGGTGCGACTGCACCGGCATACCCGTCTGCTGTGCTATTTGCCCTATGATTGTCAGCAATTTAGGCGAGCAGGCTGGGATAAAACGCGGTGTCAGGATAGGATTTACTATCGGGTACTCATTGGTTGCCAAGGTAAACTGCATCATCTCCATCGCATAACGCTGATAGGGTACTTGCAGTTTCTTCGGGCAGTTCCTATCCATTGCCACAAGACCGACATTGCCGCCCAAGCCTGCCTCATTGAGCAGGTGGCACAGCAAGAGCGAAGAAGGGGCATCACTGGTAGCAAACACCGACGCACGCATCGTGCCATTGAGCCACAAGTCATGCACAAACCGCGTATAGACCGCATAAGCATAGTGCATATCCTTGAAACGCATCTCCTCGGGGAATGTGTAGTTGTTCAGCCATGGGATAAGTTCCTCGTCCATAGCGATGCCCATATTGCGATACTGTGGCGCATGCACGTGCATATCGTTCATCGCGGGAATGAGCAACGCATCACCGAAGTCCGTAACAGGCACACCCGTGTACTTGGCAGGAACAGTCTTGCCCACATGAGCAATAACGCCATCGTCGTCCACTACCACATATCCGCCCTCAAGCACCTTAAAGGCTTGTGGTGTAGGTGTATAAAGTATATTTGCTTTGTAGATGTTCATAGTCTGTCAGTGGTAGGTAATTTCTTCTTTTTATAGAACGGTACCAGCACAAAGTAGTTGATGATACCTGCCAACACAATAGCGATGATGCCTGATAGTTCCTCTGACAAGCCTATGTATATAATAAGGTGCAGGAACGCCAGTTGCAGCAGGTAGTTCACACCGCGTCCTAACAAGAACCCGCCCGCATTCTTGATGTTGGGGTGCGTGCCAAAGGTGTAGAAACTGGTCAGCAGATAGTTGCTAATCATCTCTATCACAAACCCTATCGTGAACGCCAATGTTACACGGATACCCAATTCGGGGCAACAGCAATCAAACAACGCCAGAAAACCGTAGTAGATACCATACTGCAAGCCCGTTCCGAATGCACCCACACACACGAAACGGACTGCAGAACGATATTTCTCCGGCAAATGCCGAGTGAGAGTCTTCAAATAATTATGAATTATGAATGAAGAATTATGAATTATTACTTTGGCGGGTTATTTCAAAGCAGTGAGGAGTGCCTCCATAGCGGCTTGCAAGCCCTCTGCATTCCTACCGCCGGCAGTAGCCATCCATGCTTGTCCGCCGCCACCGCCCTGTATATGCTTGGCAGCCGACTTAATCATCTGACCGGCATTGAGACCTGCGTCCACGAGCGGTTGGGAGAGGAAGACGGAAATCATAGGTTTTCCTTCCCACTCGGTGGCACCAATGACGGCAAAGCGCACGTCGGTAAACTTACCGCGCAAAAGGGGCAGCACACCGCGAATCATATCGGGTTGCACATTGCCCTGCACACGGACGAGTTTGATACCGTTGTAGTCCTCGGCACGCTCAATCAGTTTATCACGATACTGCTCCAGTTTCTCTGCCATATAGGTCTCAATTTCTTTCTTGAGCCCGGCGTTCTCGGCGATGGCTTTCTGCACGGCACCGGCAAGGTCGGGCGCATTGTTGAGCAACCCGCGCAGGTTGGCAAGCATATCCTGCTGGGCGAAATAGAGTTCGTCCACCTTGGCGGCCGTAACCGCTTCGATACGGCGGATACCTGCAGCGACACTCGTTTCCATCAGGATACGCACAGAGCCGATACGCCCTGTGGACGACACGTGGCAGCCACCGCACAACTCGATAGACGGACCGTATTTGATAACGCGTACATCATCGCCGTACTTCTCGCCGAACAATGCCATCGCACCCATCTCACGCGCTTTGGCGATTGGGGTATGGCGGCTCTCTTCGAGAGCATAGTCCATACGGATGAACCGGTTAGCCAACTGCTCTACCTTGCGTAACTCTTCGGGCGTTACCTTCTGGAAATGCGAGAAATCGAAGCGGAGACTATCGGGGGACACGTAACTGCCTTTCTGCTCCACGTGCGAACCTAACACACTGCGCAACGCATAGTGGAGGATATGGGTTGCCGTATGGTTGCAAGCGATAGCCTGACGGCGGTCGGCATCCACTTTGGCTACCAACGGTTGCTCGATAGCATCGGGCAACTCGGTGCAGATATGCACGGCGAGATTATTCTCGCGCTTGGTATCGATGATACGTGCCGTACCGAGCGAACCCGTATCGCCTACCTGCCCGCCCATCTCGGCATAGAACGGGGTCTTGGCAAGCACCACCTGATAAAACTCTTTGCCTTTCTGGCTGACCTTGCGGTAGCGCAGTACCTGGGTCTCGACCTCCAAGGTATCGTAGCCGACGAACTCGGTGTCGCCCTCACGGAGGACTACCCAGTCGCCGAGGTCCTGTTTGTTGGCAGAGCGTCCCATCTCTTTCTGGTGCTCCAGAGCCTTATTATACTCCTCCTCGTTGGTGGTAAAGCCGTTCTCACGGAGAATCAACTCGGTGAGGTCGAGCGGGAAGCCGTAGGTATCTTTGAGGGTGAAGACATCAACACCCGAAATCTCTTTGCCTTTGGCTTCGCGCATCAGTTTTTCAAGCAAGGTGATACCCTTGTCAAGGGTGCGGAGGAACGCCTCTTCCTCACTCTTGATGACGGGAATAATCTGCTGCTCCTGCTTGCGCAGTTCGGGATAGGCATCGCCCATATCCTCGATGAGTTGCGGCACCAGACGGTACATAAACGCCTCGCGCTGACCGAGGAACGTATA
>DJSG01000028.1:4447-20662 GCA_002440265.1 Bacteroidales bacterium UBA6340
CCGTCGGTGATAGCAAAGGCGATGGTACGTATATGGTCGGCAATGACGCGCATAGCAATGTCGGTTTTCTCGTCTTTGCCGTACTCACAACCGCAAATCTCACCTATCTTATGAAGCATCGGTTGGAAGACATCGGTGTCGTAGTTGGACTGTTTGCCTTGGAGGGTACGCACGAGGCGCTCGAAGCCCATACCGGTATCAATGACCTTGTTGGGCAGCCCCTCGAGGGAGCCGTCCGCCTTGCGGTTGTACTGCATAAAGACAAGGTTCCAAATCTCGATGACCTGCGGGTGGTCTTTGTTGACCAGTTCACGCCCGGGTACAGCGGCTTTCTCCTCCTCGGAGCGGCTGTCCACGTGAATCTCGGAGCAGGGACCACATGGTCCGGTATCGCCCATTTCCCAGAAGTTGTCGTGTTTGTTTCCCTCAAGGATATGGTCGGCGGGCAGGTGCTTCGCCCAGATAGCCGCAGCCTCGTTGTCGCGCTCCAGTCCCTCAGCGGGCGAGCCTTCGAAGACAGTAACATACAGGTCCTTTGGATTGATATGCAGCACATCGACAATATACTCCCACGCGAAGTCGATAGCCCCCTCTTTGAAGTAGTCGCCAAACGACCAGTTGCCGAGCATCTCGAACATGGTGTGGTGGTAGGTATCGTGTCCGACTTCCTCGAGGTCGTTGTGCTTGCCACTGACGCGGAGACACTTCTGGGAGTCGGCTACACGGGGATATTTGATAGGGTCGTTGCCCAGAATGATACCCTTCCACGGGTTCATACCGGCGTTGGTGAACATCAGCGTCGGGTCATCTTTGATAACCATAGGAGCCGAGGGAACGATATGGTGCCCTTTGCTCTCCATAAAATCCAGAAAGGATTGTCTGATTTCTTTACTTGTCATTATCTTCGATTATTTCTTCTTCTACTTCCACTTGTACCTCCTCCACGGCAGGTTGTTCAGCCACAGGCGTATTCTCGCGTTTGGGCGGAATCGGAGCGTATTCTCTATGCTCGCGCTTGTCCTCACGCGGGACAAACGGTAGCGGATTGGCTTTCAGTTCGGCGTTTTCCCGTCTCCTTTGCAAGATGTCAATGGCGGCATAGATAGCGTGCAGCATACTCTCCGCATCGGCTTTATTCTGTCCCGCGATGTCGTACGCCGTCCCGTGGTCGGGCGAAGTGCGCACGATACGCAGACCCGCCGTGTAGTTCACCCCGCTCATATCCAAAGCCTTGAACGGTGCCAAACCTTGGTCGTGATACATCGCCAGCACGGCATCGAAATGCACATACTGCCCCGCGCCGAAGAATCCGTCGGCGGCGTATGGACCAAACGCCCATATCCCCTCCTCGTTTGCCTTCGCGATAGCAGGTTTGATTATCGTCTCTTCCTCCGTGCCTATCAGTCCGTTATCCCCCGCGTGCGGGTTCAGTGCCAGCACGGCGATACGCGGTTTCTCTATCGAGAAGTCGTTCTTCAGACTCTCGTTCAGCACTTTCAGTTTGGCGAGGATACGCTCCTCCGTGATAGTCTGTGCCACCTCGGCTATCGGCGTATGGTTGCACACCAATGCCACGCGCATACGCTCGCTGAGCATCATCATCAGACTCTCGCCCTGCCCGAAATACTTGGTCAGGTACTCCGTATGCCCCGAGAAACGGAATGCGTCGCACTGGATATTGTCCTTATTAATAGGTGCCGTCACCAAGGCATCCACCGTACCCTGTTGCAGGTCTTGGCACGCACGTTGCAGGCTTTGCAACGCTGCCTGCCCTGCCTCCGGTGTGGACTGCCCCAGTGCTGCCATTGTCTCGTCGCCGTAGCAGTTGATGATATTGATGCGCCCGTCTTTGGCTTGTTTCGGGTCGTCTATCACATTGAACGACAGCCCGTGAAACTCACTATCCATAGTCATGGCGTGATAGTGTGCCATCTTGGCATTGCCGTACACCACAGCACGGCATATCTCACTCGTGTGCGGGTCTATCAGGCTTTTGAGTATCACTTCATACCCTATCCCGTTGATGTCCCCCGCCGTTATTGCTATTGTTGGTTTCATTTTATACTATGTGTAAATTGTTCGCTTCGCTCATTAGTGACTGTATGTAAGTTTATTTGCTTTGTTCACACTACATATCAACATCCTTCGAGCCCCTCCTTTGGAGGGGTTGGGGAGGTCACCCAATGTATCTTTTGATACGGCAGTTTGTCTATGTCGTACATCTTGCGCTCCTCGTTCTTGTAACCGAGCGACATCACGCACAGCACCGTCAGGTTGTCGGGTATGTCTGCCAACCGTTTCACCAGTTCCTCTGCGCCTTCACGTTGATAGACTTGGCACCAGCAAGCACCCAATCCTTGGTCGGCAGCCGCCAACCAGATATTCTGCGCGGCAATCGCCCCATCACTCTGCCAAGTATCTGTCAACGAAGCGTCCAATGCCACCACTATTGCCGCCTGCGCAGTCTCGAACATTCCGCTGCCGTAGGTTCTGCAGCCTGCCATTTGCCGCAGTTTCTCCGTATCCGTCACCACATAGAACTCCCATGGGTTCGTCCTCTTGCCCGACGGCGACATCAGCGCACATCTTAATATATACTCCAATTTCTCCCGTTCCACCTTCTGCTCGGTGTATTTCCGTATTGACCGCCGTACTTGGCACAAGGTCTCAAAATCTGTCATATATTCGTATCATTTCATTTATAATAGCAAAAACTCTAAAGCCTGCAAATTTACTGCTTTTTCTCAAAACATACAAGGCATCAATGCATTTTGGCTGAAGGCATACTCACTTTGTAAGAAACGCACACAAAAAGACTGCCTGACACGCACATAGCAGGCAATCTCTTTGGTGATTTGCCAACCTTTTTCTATCAGAACTTCACCTGCGGTGCCACCTCCGCGCCGTCCTGTGCCTCGAAATAAGGTTTCTTCTCGAAGCCGAACACAGAAGCAATAATGTTTGTCGGGAAACGGCGAATCATTGTGTTGTAGGCACGTGCCACCTCATTGAAGTTGTTGCGGGCTACGGTGATGCGGTTCTCCGTGCCCTCCAACTGAGACTGGAGATTCATAAAGTTCTCGTTGGCTTTGAGGTTCGGATACGCCTCTGCCACTGCCATCAGTCGCCCTAATGCCTGCGTCAGTTCGCCTTGTGCAGCCTGATACGATGCCATCTGCTCTGCCGTAGCGTTGGCAGGGTCAATGACCACCTGCGTAGCCCGTGCGCGCGCTGCCATAACACCTTCGAGGGTCTCACTCTCATGCGCAGCATAGCCTTTAACCGTTTCTACAAGGTTGGGTATCAGGTCACTACGACGCTGATACTGATTCTCTACCTGCGACCAGGCAGTCTCTACGTTTTCCTCTGCAGACACCATGGCATTGTAACGCCCGATGCCCCACAGAACAATGATTGCCAGTACGCCAAGTACCACAATCCAAGGTAATGCTTTCTTCATATCAATATGTTAGTTATTTTTTCGCTCATAAAGGGTCAGAACTTGCCTCCCGCACCTCCGCCGAAGGTGCTGCCCCCGCCGAAACTGCCACCCGAGAAACCTCCGCCGCCAAAGCCTCTTCCGCCCATACCGCCTGAGGTTGTGACATACGTGCGCGTCTTTCTTGGGATGACAAAGTTCTTCTCTGTCTTATAGCCGCAATGCTTGCAACGATATGTATATACCCCTGCCCCCGCATTTGCGTACGTAGCCGCCCGCAGGACACGTGACGAAGTCTTTCGCAACTGACGCTTGCCGCACTGCGGACAACGCTTCGGACGGTTAAGCAACCACAACACCACTATCAGGACACCCAAGCACAACGCTACACAAATCCACGATGCCATATCCGGCTCACTCTCCTTGTCTGCCTCGGCATATCCGTAACGGTTGGTCACGGACGAGGCATTGCGCAACTCTTCAGGCGCAGCACCGTCGGTACATACTTCAAATATACGCAATGCACCTATGCATAAACCGGCGGAATAATCCCCTTTCCGTAGGGCAGGCATCATATCACGCTGAATGATACCATTGCATACTGCATCGGTAAGCACGCCCTCAATGCCGCCACCCGTCATAATCCGTATGTCACGCGAATCAAGCACCAGTATGAGCAGCACGCCGGTATTCTTGCCTTCTTTGCCGATACCCCATCGTTGGAACAACTCGTAAGTGAAGTCAAATGCATCATATTCGCCGATATCATCAATGGCTACCACACACAACTCCACACCGGTTTCTGTCTCCAACTGCGCAGCACAACGGTTGAGGTACGCCACATCGTCCTGCGAAATAATGCCGTCAGGATTGCAGACATAGTTGTTCTTGTCGCTATGCTTGGGGTTGGGAACTGTCTGCGGAGTATAAGACGCAGCACCCACAAACGATGCTACGAAAGCCAAAACTGTGATAGTACCCAAACGCTTTATCGTAGCAAATCTCAATAATACTCGTTTATACATCGCCATATCATCCTTTCCTAATCCTATTCTATTCCATTCCATTCTTTCCTTTTGCTATTAGGTCATCCCCGCACACTCCACCCACACACAACCGCCTACTTCTGCAATTCTACTGCAAAGATAATACAAAAACGGAGAAAATCCAAATTTTTCGGGGTACTTTTTTCGTTTTTTCGCCAAAAACGTGCATTTTGCATTTTCGACTTGTAACCACCTGATACTCAATGCCGAAAAATCTTTATTTTTTCAGTGGTTTCTATGCACTTTTTTCAAACACGGCATTTCTATCAAAGTTCTGTTTTCAATTCGTATGTGTTCAATAAAAACGTCAAGATGCCTCCATTAAAACCGATATAAGAATATGGTAACATTCCTTTTTGCAGAAAGAACATCGGCCACCCACAATAGGCAGCCGATGAATTGTACCACATTACACGTTAAAGCGGATATTTTGGTCTTTGAATTATAGCGTAATTTATTTTACATCTTGAACAAGACGGACTGCACGCCCTACAAAGCGGTCAAGGCTCCACGCGAGTTCCGCAGTCGAGTCGAAGGTCAGGCAGTACGCGCTCTCCGAGTCTTCAGCGTCAGGCGTAGCAGACCAATAATAACCGCTGCTCTGCACGTAACTGACATTCGACAATTCAGTCTTTTTCTGTCTGCGACGGTAACCTGAAGCAGGAAGGAAAATAGCACCTGCTGACTCCAACTTCTGCCAATCGCTCAAGGTGAAAGTCTGGTTATCGGCATAAGCCTTGCCATTGTTTGTCTCCGAGAAACCTCCGCTCTTGAAGGTTACACCGGCAGGGCAAGTCCATGCATCAGGCAACAGAATGATACCATTCGCATACTCCGTACCATCTGCATTGAGATTAATACGCGCCAAACCGACTAACTTATCGGCATCAGCACGAGTGCCGAACAAGTAAGACCATTCATCAGATGTCAAAGTGTACCAGGTCTTGCCATCACCAATGTTCTTGCCCCAATCCACTAAATCACCCGCGTAATCCGTATTGTCCTTGGAGGTTCCAACACCCCACTTGGTACTACTTGTACTACCGCTCCAGCCAAACAGGTCTATCTTGTCCGACAAATTAGCACCTTCTTTGTAATAGAATCCGACTACAGTATCTTTCTGCTCCGTACCGCCTTCTATATTATCAGTGCCGATAATGTCATACTGATGCGCCGCAAATGACCATGTCTGCGTGCTTTGCGTGTACTGCAGGTTTCCTTTGGAGAAACGGACCTGCTTTGTCGCGCTTACAGAGAATACACCTGTGAGCACATCCTCCGATGCTATATATGTACTGAAAGTAAGGCTATCTACAGAACTCAAAGCAAACTCCGTTTTTGTACCGCCTTTCCATACATTCAGTTTCACTGCCTCTTGGGCATTGAGAGAAATAGTTGCCAACAAGGCAACAACTAATAATTTCAAAGTTCTCATATTTGTAATTTTTCCGTTGATGAGATTATTGTTTGATAAAACGCACTACCTGTGTGCCTATTTGCAGCAGATAAGTACCCTCTGCCATATCCGACACATTAACTTCTGTACCTTCCATTTGCTTAATCAGATGCCCTTGCATATCATATACACGCAGCGTCTGCCCCGCAGCACCATCCACTCTCAAGATATCCTGAGCAGGATTGGGATATACCGAGATAACTGCGACATCTGTATCGGGAACCGAAGTCTCACTCGATTCACCGAACACAATGCGTCGGATATTGGCCACCGGCTCGGTAGCCAACAGCGTTCCCGTATGGCTCCACAACTCAATGTTGCTACCATTAGGAACCAACTTGCCTATCTTCGAAACAGAGTATGCGGTCTCTGCTCCTGACATAGGCACGATTCTCAAATCTGTGGCGGCATGAGCGGATATTCCCGCGGTAAGCATCAACCACATTAGTAATTTTACTGGTTTCATATTATAACAATTTGATATTGTTTTTGCTTTCGTTATTTTGCAGTTCATTTGCCGTCCACATCCTTGGGTGGCACATACTCCCCTATTTACCCGAACCAAGATACCTGCAATCCCTTTGCTGTTAGATATGGCATCTGCTCCATGCGTACAATATACAAAGTCAGGCACACCAAGAACCCGCCGCAAAGATACAATACCTATTTTGAATATGCAAACCGCACAACAAATAACAGCATAATTTATATATTCCGGAGTAAATTGTAAACGACTGGTAGACGTGAAGCGTAAGGCAGGCATGTGCAAACACACTGAGTACCTGCGGGGTCCTGTAAACCCGTGGGCGAAACGGGGTACGCCGACATGAGCATGGTGTTTTTTTCGCAATCTATATGCCATTCGGATATACGCACACCTTTGGCACGATTATTGTCGAACTACCATTCGGATTGTATAATCTTCAAATTTACAAATTAAACGTATGGAAAAGAATTCTTGTCCTTTTATCCCGAATTTTCTGCTCGGTTGCGCAGGTGGGATACAGTACTTGTCTTTGAAAAACGCAAGCCGCAACCCGCGCAAGTCGCAGGAAAAGACACTCCGTGCCATTCTTACCTACGCACGCGATACCGAGTATGGTAAGGAGCACCATTTCGCCGAGATACTCGAAGCCCCGAACGACACCGAACTCTACGCCCGCTATCAGAAATACGTGCATCTGAATGATTATGAGGACCTTCGTCCCTATGTGGAGAAACACAAGAACGGCGGCGAGAATATCCTTTTCCCCGGCAAACCGATTATGTATGCCACCACTTCGGGTACCACCAAAGAGCCGAAATGGGTGCCTATTACCAAAGAATACCTCAACAATATCTACGGCAAGATGACCAAGGTATGGCTCTTCAATTTTATCAAGAACCGCCCTAAGGTCTTCACCGGCAAGATTGTGTCCATCGTCGGCAAAGTGAAAGAAGGGGAAGCCCCCGACGGCACTATGTACGGCTCTGTGAGCGGCGTTACCCAACGCGACTGCCCCAAGTTTGTCAAGAAACTGTATGCTTCCCCCGCCTCCGTATTCTCTATTGAGGACTACACCGCCCGCTACTACACCATTATGCGTATGGGTATCGAGCGCAATGTAACGCTTATCGTTACCGCCAACCCGTCCACCATCGTGGAGATGCAGAACAATGTCAACGAGTATTTCGGGGACTATTGCAACGACATCGAGCATGGTACGCTCAAAGCCTCGCTCAATATCCCGCAATGGATACGCGATGACATTCAGCCATACCTAAAACCCAACCCCGAGCGTGCCAACGAACTGCGTGCGCTCAAAACCAAATACGGCACCGTGCTGCCCAAACACTACTGGCCTAATCTCCAGATACTCAACACATGGAAGTGCGGCAATACCAAAGTGTATGTCGAGAAATTCAAAGACTCTTTCCCCAAGGGTATGCTCCATCAGGAGTTCGGCTATTTTGCTTCCGAGTGCCGTTTCGGTCTGGTGTTGGACGATACGCTCAATACCGTCCTCTTCCCGCATTTCCACTACTACGAGTTCATCGCCGAGGACGAACTCGACAGCGACAACAAGCATTTCCTGCAACTCTGGCAACTCGAAAAAGGCAAGCGTTACTGCCCGTATGTAACCACCTTTGCGGGGCTTTACCGCTACAATATGAACGACCTCGTTGAGGTGGGCGACCCGTTCTGCAACACGCCTACCGTCCACATGATCCAGAAGGTGAACGGCATCGTAACCATGACGGGCGAGAAACTGCACGAGCGTCAGTTCATTGAGGCAGTCCACGAGGCGGAGAAGCAGACAGGCTTGCAGACCAAGTTCTTTGTTGGCTTTGCCGATATGGAGTTGTCCGCTTACCATTTCTACTACGAGTTTGCCGACCAGCAGACCACGCAGGCACAGGCGGAGGAGTTTACCCAAGTGGTGGACAAGGTGCTGAAAGACATCAATATCGAGTACGCAGCCAAGCGTGCGTCGTTCCGCGTGAAAGACCCGCTGACGCACCGCCTTGTCGAGCAGTCGTTTGAGAAATTCAAGGCGGAGTGCATCGCCGAAGGTGCCCGCGACGGACAGTTCAAGATGAACCTGCTCCTCCAAGACGAGAAACGCCACGCCAAGTTCAAGAAACTGGTGCTTGCATAGTCTCGGTGCCCCCCTCTCACCGCTTTGCAGTTCCCCCATCACGCTTTGCTGTCTCCGTCTCATCGCGCAGAGCAGTACCATAGTCAAAAGAGGCTGCCTGACAAGTGCAGGCAGTCTCTTTTTCAATGTTGTTTTTGTAAAATTATACCACATGGTCGGGGACGCGGACGCCCTTACGGGGTTCCCGTTTCGCCCGTGGGTGAAATGGGGTGCTCTCTCGTCCGCGGTCAAGCCGTCAGACGTGTTCGTTTTTTCGCTGTTTTTTAGACTTATCAGACAGCCACTTTCCCTTTTTGCATATCCTTATTCCCCTTCATATCATCACCTCACTCATATACCCATGCTATCCTCTTGTTATCTCCATATTATCCTCTTGTCACCTTATCAATATATTCTCAATACATCCTCGAAGTAAAACCGTGTTAATACTATGATATTAGTATGTGGTTAGTATGTGATTAGTATGTGATTAGTATGTGATTGTGCGGACAATGCTATGGGATTGCACATACGATATGCACTCATTTGTTAATAAATACAAACACCTTTCCGCACTTTTCATCTCGTCCTTCCTACAGTTTCTTAGGGGCATCCCTTGTGTATTTTTATATTTTGTTGTACCTTTGTGCGGATGTTTTCGCCTGTCTGTCAGGCTCCTGCCTATGCGATATCTTGTTTTCGACGATATGACCCAATGCACACCCGCCGAAGTGGCGCGTCTTCTGCCCTTGGTGAGTGCGCAACGTCGTGAACAGGCACTGCGTTTCTCGCATACTTTCGGGCAGTTCTGCTGCCTCAAATCCTACACGATGTTGCTCACCTTGCTCCGTGAGTGGGCTACGGAGCACCCCACTTCGCACCCCACATCTCCTGCCTTTGCCGAGCCTCCGTCTTTCAGCTACAATCATCATGGGCAACCTCAATTGGAGGCAGGACCTTGTTTCTCCATATCCCATTGCCGCCATGCCATTGCCGTTGCCGTCTCCGACTGCCCCGTAGGCATAGATGTCGAGTCTATTCGCCCGTTACGTCCTGAACTGGTTGCGAAAACTATGAATACTGCCGAACAAACACTCATCGCAACATCCTCGCAACCCGACAGAACGTTCACACGCCTTTGGACCCGCAAAGAAGCCCTCCTCAAACTACGTGGCACAGGCATCATCGCCGACCTCCATCATACCTTGGAGGATTGCGCCAATGTCTCTTTCAGCACCATGGACGACCCTCGCCAACCGTATATTCTTACCATTGCCCTCGATACAATGCCGATTTGACGAAACAGGCTTGTGCGTTCACAAAAAAAATCGTATCTTTGCGCCTTGTTTGAGTATCAGCAGCAATGGGCGAGCAGAAAGAGAAACTTTGGAATAGTAATTACCTCAAAGTGTGGTGCAGCAATTTCTTGATGTACTTCGCTTTTATGTTGCTCACGCCTCTGCTTCCGCTGTATCTGAGCGAGACCTATGGTGCGGACAAGCAACTGATAGGCTTGGTGCTGTCGGGCTATGCCGTAGCCGCATTGTGTATCCGGCCTTTCAGCGGTTTCTTTGTGGATAGTTTCCCGCGCAAGACGGTATTGCTGCTGTTCTATTTCCTGACGGCGGCATTCTTTGGTGGGTATCTGATTGCGGGAAGCCTGACTATGTTTGCCATCTTCCGCACCTTGCATGGGGCTCCTTTCGGGGCAACAGGTGTGTCTCTTTCCACGGTGGCAATAGACGTCCTGCCACCATCACGACGCGCAGAAGGTATTGGTTACTATGGACTTAGCAATAATATAGCCACTGCCATCAGCCCGGGTGTGGCGATGTTCCTGTTTGCGCACTATCATAGTTATGACATGCTCTTTGCCCTGTCGCTTGTATGTTCGTTGGCAGGACTGATTGTGAATGCCACTCTCAAACTCAAAGACCGCGAACTGATAAAGGAGAAGCAACCTATCTCACTCGACCGTTTCCTTATGCTCAAAGGGTGGGCGCACTTCCTTGTCATCTTCGCAGTAGCGGTGGCATACAGTATTCTGTCCACCTACGTGGCTATCTACGGCAAAGAGGAAATGGGTATCACCGGTGGCACAGGGCTCTTCTTCACGCTCTTTGCCGTGGGCTTGATTATATCGCGCTTGACGGGCAGCCGTTCTCTTCGCAAAGGGCAGATTGTGCGCAATGCATCATTGGGTATCTTGGTATCAATCAGCGGGTTCATCATCTTCGCAGCGGTGCATAACCCCATCGGATACTACCTTGCACCCTTCGTCATCGGTTTGGGTAACGGACACCTGTGGCCGGCATTCCAAATGATGTTTATCAACATGGCGCCCCACAGCCAACGCGGTACTGCCAACTCCACATTGCTCACCAGTTGGGACTTGGGCATGGGCGTGGGCATGTTTGCAGGCGGGTCTCTTGCCGAACACCTCGGCTACCATACGGCTTTTTGGAGCGGGGCGGCGTTCTATGCATTGGGTGTCATCTTCTACTTCGCGTACGTGCGCGGGTATTATGAAAGGAATAAACTGCACGACTAACTGTTTGAATATAAACTAAATAAATACTGATACATGAAATTCTACCTTGCAATCATCGGTGGCGGACCTGCGGGCTACACGGCTGCCGAAATCGCCTCACACGCAGGCAAAGACGTCATTTTGTTCGAACAGGCAGCATTGGGCGGCACATGCCTCAATGTGGGCTGTATCCCGACCAAGACCTTGCTCTACAGCGCAAAGCAGTACTACAACGCTACCCATGCCACCAAATACGGTGTGGCTGCCGAGGGGGTGGCATTCGACTATGCCAAGATGGCGCAACGCAAGACCAAGGTGGTGCGCAAACTCGTGGCGGGTATCAAACAGAAACTCAACAACGAGCATTGCACCGTCATCGCAGGTACAGCAGTTGTCATCAGCCGCACCGACGACAATGTCGTAATCGCTTGTGGTGAAGAGCAATACGAGGCGGAGAACCTGCTGATATGCACAGGCTCCAACAACTTCGTGCCACCCATTCAGGGCGTGAAAGACAACCCCGCAGTATGGGACTCCACCACAGCATTGGCATCTACCGAACTGCCCAAGTCCATGATTATCGTGGGCGGCGGTGTCATCGGCATGGAGTTCGCCACGCTCTACCACGAGTTGGGTGTGCCCGTAACGGTCATTGAGGCAATGCCGACTATCCTGCCGAACCTCGACCAAGAGGTAGTAACAGTGCTCTTGGAGAAGTATCGCAAAGAGGGTATCAACATCCTCACCGACACCAAAGTGCTTGAGTTGCAGGGCAATCTCGTACTCACCTCCAACGGCGAATACGAAGCCGAACACGTGCTTATCTCTGTCGGGCGTCGTGCCAACCTGCAAGGCTTGGAGGCACTCACCGATTTGGCTCTCCATCGCGGGGCAATCGTGGTGGACGATATGATGCGCACCAACCTGCCCAACGTCTATGCCGCAGGCGATGTGACGGGCAAAATCATGTTGGCACACGTGGCTTCACGCCAGGCCGAAGTGGCTGTAGGGCGCATGCTCAAGCGGGTGCCTGTGCAGCGTATCGCCTACAATGCCATTCCGAGTGTGGTCTATACCAACCCTGAAATAGCGTGCGTAGGTCTAACCGAAAAGGACTTGAACGAAATCCACGAGGGCGATTTTGCTCCTTCCATGTCCACCGAAGAACCCTTTGTCCCCTACGAGGTACACAAGATACCGATGACCTATTCCGGTCGTTTCGTGGCAGAGAACGAGGGCGAGAACGGGCTGTGCAAGATGATTATCGACAAGAAGAACCACACCATCGTCGGCGTGCACATGATTGGCAACCCCTGTTCCGAGTTCGTGGCAGCCGCGTCGTTTGCCGTGCGCATGGGCTACACTGTGGACGAGTTCCGGCAAGTGGTCTTCCCGCACCCCACTGTCAGCGAAATCCTCAAAGAAGTACTCTGATATAATAAGGCGTACTATCTCGCAAAATTAATGGTTAATTACATGGTAATTAATGTTTTATAATGGATAACGTAGAATATCCGCGTCAGGAATTGGTGCTTGCCTGGTTGGACGGGCACCATATTCCTTACACGTGCTACAACCACCCCGAGGGCAAGACCATCGAGGAGGCGAAGCGTTGGTGGCACGATGACGGCAGTGTGCATTGCAAGAACATCTTCATGCGCAACCACAAGGGCAACCGGCACTACCTCATCTGCTTCCATTGCGACCACGACTTGGCTATCCACGACCTTGAGCAGCGTCTCAAAGCCTCCTTGCAAGCCGCGGGACAGCCTGCCCCCGGCAAGTTGTCGTTTGCCGGTCCCGAACGTATGATGCGCTACTTGGGCTTGGAACCCGGCAGCGTCAGTCCCTTCGGACTCATCAATGACACCGAGCACCACGTCATTCTCTTCTTGGACAAGAACCTCTTGCAAGCCGACAGCCTCAGTTTCCACCCCAACGACTGCCGCGGCACGGTGGTCATCTCCCGTCCTGCCTTCGAGCAGTACCTCCAATGTGTCGGCAACCGTGTCGAGTGGATTGACCTCTACTAACACCACCATCATGGCCCCGCAAGACAACGCGCTATACGGCAGACTGAATCGTCGAATCCACATGGATGACATTCAGGCATTGCTCCACAACCATGCCGCAGACGAACTCCTGCCCGTATTGGTGTCATTGCTGCAAACGGATAACAAGCGTGTTGCAGACAATGCAGCGTGGATAATGACGCATTTCTCGGACTCGGTATTGGTGCAAAACAGGATAGCATTACTGTCCCTGAAACCCTTATGCATGCAAACCGCCGACACCACCTTGCGGCGTTTGCTGATGACGCTTTTCGAGCGGATATATACGCCGCAGGCCCCATTGGATATCGCCTTTCTCAACCATTGTTTGGACGGTATGAGCAATCCCTCTGTCCCTGTAGGCACTCGCGCCTTGTATATGAAACTGGCATGGTAGCAATGCCAGTTGCATACGGACTTGCAAGCCGAAATGCTTGCGCTTCTCCACTTCATGGACAGGGAAACCGACCTTTCCCCTGCCGTTGCCTGCGTCCGCAATCATATATTGAAGTCCGCATCACGCAGCGAAATTAATGGTTAATTATACGATAATTATATGTTTATTTGATTGATTATGAAACGTTTTATATCTATATTTGTCTTCATGACGGCATTGTTGAGTGCCGCTCCAACCGCCCTTGCATGGGGACCCAAAGGGCATCGTATCGTTGCGCAACTCGCTTACGACAACCTCACCTGCCGCGCACGCAAACAGGTGGATGCCATTCTCGGCAAACAGGGCATGATTTACCTCTCCACGTGGCCCGACGAAATCAAGAGCGACACCATCTATCCCACCTCTTTCGTCTGGCATTTCCAGGACCTCAACCCCGACATGACGGACTCTGCCCTCGTGGCTGCCCTCACTACCGACTACCCCAAGGTGGGCGGCGAGCAGTTCCGCGCCATGGACAGCATATATGCAGTGTTGCAACACGACAAGCGCAACCACGATGCTCTCGTCTTCTACATCCACCTCTCGGGCGACCGCTTCTGCCCTATGCACCTCGGACATATCGATGACCTCGGCGGCAACCGCGTCAAGATGCGCTGGTTCGGGCAGAACACCAACCTCCATGCCGTATGGGACAGCAAACTCATTGAGTACAAAGGTTTTTCTTACACAGAGTATGCCGCTTATCTCCACAACATCTACGACCATCGCTTGAAAGAGGTCAAGGCGATGTCCGACGAGCAGATGCTCATCTACACCTACCATCTCACCGACCAAGTCTATGATTATCAGACCACTTGGGACGGCAATGCCTACCACTACGCCTATCGTTGGATGGAGCCTATGGAGTGGCAACTCTACATGGCTGGCATACGTCTCGCAGCCCGTCTCAACGCCATCTACCGCTAAACGATAATCCGCATAGCCATTTTCCCCGTGTCTTTGTGCGGTTAATTACGGCAACCACACGGCAACGACACGGCAACCACAGCCGAGAATGTGAGGACTGTACTACGGGTGTAGTTCAGGTATTGTGTCCTCATCCGGCTCACTTTGCGGCAGAGGATGCACCGTACTCGCTTTCGTGCCCAGTTTGACAAGTTTCTTGGCAGACCCCAGCACACTCTGACCTGTGGTCGCTTTCTTGGACACTGCCTCGTAAGCATCGTTCACTTTCTCTATTTTCTTACCCAGGTCCTCGAACTTCTCCAGAAAGTCCCCCACCCTGTTCAGCAACTCCTCGGCGGTATCGCAGATGGCTTTGTTGTTCGCATTCTGCTTGATGGTGGACCATGTCACCTGCACCGCACGCAATGCAGCGTACATGTTCTGCTCACCCACAATAAACACACCCTGATTCATCGCTTCCCGCCACAAAGTCGGGTCGGATGCCAATGCCAACTGCAACGCGGCATCCACGGGAACAAACATCATCACAAAGTCCACACTCCGGCGCGGGGCTTTCACGTATGCGGCGTAATTCTTCTTGGCCAATTCCTTCACGTGATTGCGGACACTCTTCAAATGCGCCGCCAATGCCACGTTTCGCGCCTCGTCACTATCGGCATTGGTATAGTCCACAAACGCATTGAGAGACACCTTCGAGTCGATAATCAAATCCCGTGTCTCATCCAAATGCAGGATAATGTCAGGTTGCATGCGGCGGGTCGTCTCGTCCGACACGATGATATTGCCGCTTGCATCACGCAGATACTCTTGCGACTCGTACTCCAACCCCTCCTCCAAACCGATAGCATTCAGCAGCGACTCTATCTTCTGCTCGCCCCAGTTGCCTTGGGTCTTGTTCTCTGCCGTCAGGGCATTGCTCAGGCGTTCCGCACTGTCGCTCACCCGCATAGTCGTGCTTACTAACGTGGCTATCTTCTCTTTTATCGCCTCGGTCGAAGTCTCTTGGGTCGATTTATTCTCTTTCAACGCCGTCTCCATCTTCTGTATCGTCTCCTTGAGCGGGTCAACTATCTGCTGCATATTCGACGAATTCGACTTCTTCAACTCCTCTTGCTGTTGCTTCAGTATCTCATCGGTTGCTGTTTTCATTTGGGCGGACACCTTGTCCATCGTCTCTTGGAAACGGGTGCGCTCGGCTGCTATTGCCTCTGAATGACGTTTCTCCATCGCTTCCACGGCTTCGGCATGACGCTTTTCCATGGCATCCAAGGCATCTTTATGCGCCTGCTCTTTGGCTTCCAGCAATGCCTTTGCATGCTCTGCCGCATCTTCTCTTGCCTTCGACAGATTGGCATTTGCATTGTCCAAATCCGCTTGCAGCCTTGCTGTGGCGGCACGCATCTCGGATTCAGTCTGCTTGGCTGCGTCTTCCAACGCTTTCTCCTGCTGCATTGCTGCTGCTGATTTCACCCTGCGGACAACAAAAAAAGCACCTATACACGCCAACACAAGCCCGCCTATAAAAGAAAACAAAATATCCATATCACTTGTCTTAATTGTTACAATCACGCAAAGTTACTACATTTTAAGCATATACGCAAACATAATCAGACATATATGCAAACATAGTCAGAATACTTTCTATGCATATTAACTATTAACCATTACCTATTACTACTCTTAACTCGATGTTCCATCGAGTTAAGAGTATG
>DJSG01000028.1:20718-26408 GCA_002440265.1 Bacteroidales bacterium UBA6340
GTGATTAAGCCGTCAATGTCGAGATGACAGCATACCAATGGTGCCGAAATGCACATGCTACATCACAACATCAAAACAACGCAATGTATCAACTTCAATCAGATTGTTTCTCAAAAACAACATCATTTCAACGTTAATTTTCAATCTCAATCCATAAAAATCACAAAACACACATCATTTTCTTGCACATATCAGTAGAATGATGTACCTTTGCACTCGAAAACAAAAAGTCACCTACGTGCAACCGCTTTACGTGAGCATAGCGAACCACCAACGTGAAACCACCAACGCGGCAAAGCCGCCATAAACAACTATAGGTATGAGCAACATTCGATTTGAAGCATTGAAAAATGCATGGAGCCACGAACCCGTGGAAGTAAAAGCCCCTGCGAGCCGCGCAAGCGTGATTTTCGCGCAAAACGTCTTCACGCGCGAGAAGATGAAAGAGTACATCGCCAGCAACGTCCTCGAGCAACTCTTCGACCTCATGGACAACGAGAAGACGCTGAGTCGCGACATCGCCAACAGCGTGGCTATCGGCATGAAGAAGTGGGCTATGGAGCAAGGTGCCACACACTACACACACTGGTTCCAGCCCCTCACGGGCGGCACGGCAGAGAAGCACGACGCCTTCTTCAGTTTCGGCACGGACGGCGCACCCATGGAGGAGTTCTCCGGCGGTGTGTTGTATCAGCAGGAACCCGACGCAAGCAGTTTCCCGAGCGGTGGCATACGCAACACGTTTGAGGCACGCGGATACTCGGCTTGGGACCCTTCCTCACCCGCTTTCGTCATTGGCGACCGGCTCTGTATCCCCACCATCTTCGTTGCCTACACGGGCGAAGCACTGGACTACAAGACACCGCTGTTGCGCTCCATATCAGCCGTCAACAAAGCCGCTGTGGCAGTAGCCAACTACTTCGACCGTAACGTCAAGCGTGTGTACAGTTACCTCGGTTGGGAACAGGAATTCTTCCTCGTGGACGAAGCATTGTTCGTGGCACGACCCGACCTTGTCATGACGGGGCGCACACTCATGGGACATACTGCAAGCAAGAACCAGCAGTTGGACGACCACTACTTCGGTATCATTCCCGAGCGCGTCTTGCGCTTCATGACCGAACTCGAAATAGAGGCTCTCAAACTCGGTATCCCTGTCAAGACACGCCACAACGAGGTGGCACCCAATCAGTTCGAGGTGGCACCCATCTACGAAGAGGCGAATCTCAGCAGCGACCACAACCAACTCATCATGTCGCTCATGGAGCAGGTGGCACGCCGTCACCACTTCCGCGTACTGCTTCACGAGAAGCCTTTCGGCGGTGTCAACGGTTCTGGCAAACACTGCAACTGGTCTCTTGGCACCGACACCGGCGTCAATCTGCTCAGCCCGGGCAAGAACCCCTACCGGAACCTGCAGTTTGTGACCTTCCTTGTCAATGTCCTCATGGCGGTACAACGCCACAACGGACTGCTCAAAGCCTCTATTGTATCGGCTACCAACGCCCACCGCTTGGGGGCTAACGAGGCACCTCCTGCCATCATATCCGTCTTCCTCGGCACACAAATCACGGAAGCACTCGACCAAATCGAACATGCGGACGTGGACAAAGGTATCATTATCAATGCCAAGAAAGAGATGAAACTCGGCGTAGGCAACATTCCGGAAATACTCCTCGACAACACCGACCGCAACCGCACCTCGCCATTCGCTTTCACAGGCAACCGCTTTGAGTTCCGTGCCGTAGGCTCTTCCGCCAACTGTGGGGCTGCCATGCTCGCCCTCAACGCCGCTGTGGCAGAGCAACTTACCCTCTTCCGCGAAGAAGTGGACTCCCTTATCGGACAAGGTGAAACCAAAGAACGTGCACTCTTCACCGTCATCAAACGCTACCTCAATGACTGCCATGCCATACGTTTCGACGGCAATGGATACAGCGACGAATGGAAAGAGGAAGCCCGAAAACGCGGTTTGGACTGCGAGACAAGCGCACCGATTGTGATAGACAACTATCTGAGTGACAGTTCTGTAAACATGTTCCATACTACAGGCGTGCTCACCAAAGCTGAATTACTGTCGCGCTGCGAGGTAAAATGGGAGAACTACACGCTGAAAATACAAATCGAGTCACGCGTTCTCGGAGACTTGGTCATCAACCACGTACTGCCCGCCGCCAAACGTTATCAGACAATGCTGCTGCAGAATGTGCTGAGTGTCAAGCAGATATTCCCCGAAGATGAGGTCAGCAAACTCAACGAGCAAGACTATATCATCATTCGCCGTATCGAGAAGCACGTGGCTGCCATCATCGGGGAAGTGGAGCAGATGAAGAATGCCCGCAAACAGGCTAACCATATTGACAACCAACGTGATAAGGCTATTGCCTACCATGACAATGTAGTGCCGCTTATGGAGCAGATACGCGACCATGTGGACCACCTCGAACTCGTGGTGGACGACGAACTCTGGACACTGCCCAAATACCGCGAGATGCTCTTCGTCCACTAACGAATTCCATTGACACCCACCCCATTATACCGGACATAAAAAAGCAAAAGCCTGACGACACGCATCATCAGGCTTTTGCTTTTGTCGGGATAGCGAGATTCGAACTCACGACCTCCTGCTCCCAAAGCAGGCATTCTAACCGGGCTGAACTATATCCCGAGGCTCTCTTTGTCCGAAAGCGGGCGCAAAGGTACTGCTTATTTTTGAATTGGCAAAATAAATCACACAAAAAAGAGCAATTCAAAACAAACAGTTGTACTTCCAAAATAAATTACGTAACTTTGCAGGCTTTTTGTGCAACTAATCACGAAAATACAATAAGGAATGGATAAAAATACATGGATTGGCTTCCTACTGATAGCCGTAATCATCGTGGGGTTCTCCCTGCTGAACCGCCCCTCTAAAGAAGAACTGGCTGAACGTCAGCGTATTAACGACTCTATTGCTCTTGTGCAGATACAGGAGCGCGAGGCGCAGGTATTGTCCGAACAACTGTCACAAGAGGTACAAGCCGAGCAAAACAACGAGATAGCCACTGCTGCCAATCACGAAGAGTTGGAGCAGCGTGTGGCAGACATCTACGGTCCTTTTGCTCCTGCGGCAAAGGGCGAAGAGGGGCTGGTAACTATTGAGAATGAGAAGATTCGCGTGGGCATTGCACGTCGCGGCGGACGTTTGGCACAAGCCGAACTCAAGGAGTACAAGGCGTATGGGGACAGTGTGAACAATCTCTGCCTCTTCCACGGCGACGAGAGCAGCCAGAGTTTCACACTTGTAACGCAGAACAACCGTATTCTCTCCACGCAAAACCTTTATTTCCAACCGGTTGACCTGCATACGGATACAGCAGGAACCACCCTTGTCATGCGTCTGCTGACCAACATCGAGGGCAGTTATATGGACTTCGTCTATACCCTGCCCAAGGACGATTATATGCTCCGCTTGAGCATTCAGCCGCACGCCATGCAGACAGCCTTGGCACAAAACATGACCTCCATGGAGATGAGCTGGGCGGTGACTATCCCCCAACAGGAGCGCGGACGCAAGTTCGAGGAGAAATATGCGCAGTTGCAGTATATGTTCGTGGGTGGTGATATAGAGACATTGTCGGAGCAGAAGCACGCCCTCAAGAACGAGCCGAGCCGTATCCGCTGGATAGCATACAAGGACCAGTTCTTCTCCACCGTGATGATTGCAGACGAGGCATTCACCTCCACCACCTTGGAATCCACACCGTTGGCAGAGTTCAGCCATTATATCAAGGAGTACAAGACCACCACCGGTGTGCCGCTTGACGTGACGGGCAAGAAAGCAACATCGTTCCGCTATTACCTCGGTCCCAACCACTACAATACCCTCAAGGCGTATGACAACGACATGGCAAAAGAGGACAAGTTGCACCTCCAGGAGTTGGTGCCGCTGGGGTGGAAGATTGTCAGTTGGATTAACAAGATATTGGTCATCCCGATGTTCGACTTGTTCACCTCGTGGGGGTTGCATATAGGTATTGTCATTCTGCTGATGACGCTGGTTATCAAGTTGATAATCCTGCCGTTTGTGTTTGCGTCCTACAAGTCGAGTGCCAAGATGCGTGCCCTGAAACCGCAGTTGGACGAGATAAATGCCAAGTACCCGCCCGAGAAGATGCAGGAGCGTCAGCAGGCTACCATGGCACTCTACCAACGTGCCGGCGTGAGTCCTATGTCAGGCTGCCTGCCTATGCTGTTCCAGTTCCCGATACTGATGGCTATGTTCTGGTTTCTCCCCACCGCCATTGAACTGCGCGGTCAGTCGCTCTTCTGGGCAGACGACCTCTCCACCTACGACACGCTTATCTCATGGAGCCACCCCATTCCGCTGTTCGGAACCCACCTCAGCCTGTTCTGCTTACTGATGACGATAGTGAACTTCATCTACACCTATATAACTATGCAATCGCAATCCACCGACCCGAACATGAAGTTCATGAAGTGGATGATGTATCTCATGCCATTGATGTTCCTGTTTATCTTCAATGATTATGCAGCAGGCTTGAGTTACTATTACCTTGTCAGCCTGTTGATTACCATCCTGCAAACGATGATTTTCCGCTGGTCGATAGATGAAAAGAAACTTCTGGCACAGATGGAAGCCAATGCCAAGAAGAAAGGCAACGGACAGAAGAAGTCGGGCTTGATGGCACGGCTGGAGAAGATGCAGCAAGAACAACAGCGCATGGCACGTGAAAACGCCAAGGCGCAAGCCAAACGAATGCGATGAAACCGATACTGATGATAGCCCTGTGCTCGCTGAGCATGGGGCTGTTTGCTTCCTCCATGGGAGACAACACTCTGTTAGGGGATAGCACTCTGTTGGGAGACGACGCGGCTCGCGTCGTCATAACAGAAACCACAGACGTGGCTCCCCGCTACACTTTCAGCGATTTCTTCGATGCCCTCGACCTGCCCACGGTCTTGGGTGCAGGCATCACGCCCAACGGCATTGAGAGTGCCACGTTCAACTCCTCCATGCGCCTTGCGTGGCGGCACCACAAGGGCTATGGCACGTATGTCTTCATTGCTTTCGACACCCACAGCAACACCTACGACTCCCTCTCTATAGCAGGTTCCAACGTCCGTACAGGCGAGGTGTGGTACTATGAGATAGGTATGGGACTTGGCTACCGAATCCCCTTGGTCAAGGACCTCCGCGCCTACTATGCACATCCGTATTTCAACCGCTTCGACTTCTTTGCTTACATTCAACCGGGGGTATCTATCCCGTATGTCAAGACTGTGGAGCCCTATTGTGAAACATGTACAGACACAGGTGGCAGCGACCTCTACGAACTGCGCGACCATTTCTCTGCCGTACCCACTTTGCGCTTTGGTGCAGGGGTGGAGTGGTTCATTATGCCTAATTTTGGTGTCTTTGCCGAAGCGTCTTATATCCAGCACCTGACACCTACCATTATCGAGCAGGCTGCCATCAACAAGGGTACCATCCGCCACCCCTCAGGACCGTTGGTATTCTCCATTGGTTTGTCACTGTTCTTCAAGTAGAAAATGCCGTAAAAACATCTTTTGGGTGACAGTACAGGGGATAGTACACTATAGTGTCCATTTAGAAACGCAATTTTGGGGTACACTTTTGCCCCCTGTCAGCCCCTGTTGAGGGTACCGAAACAGGGGCTGACAGGGGG
>DJSG01000071.1 GCA_002440265.1 Bacteroidales bacterium UBA6340
TCCGGTAGGCTGCAGACGTAAGCAGCCCGTGTTCTTTGACGTATGAATACTGCCCGTGAGGGCAGTGGATGGAGTTGTGACTCCGTCGGCAGGGACAAAGGTGTCTCTGCAAAAAAGAGAAGAGGCTGTCCGAATATGTCAGACAGCCCCATTGAGTGGATAGGTTGTTTGCAGCCTTAGAGCGTCTCCAATATGCGGCAGAGCCATTGGTAGCAACGGCCTGTGGAGGAGATGCTGAGGCGTTCTTGCGGGGAGTGAACACCGTACATCTGCGGACCGATGGAGACCATGTCAAGGTACGGGTACTTCTCCAAGAACAGACCGCACTCCAAACCCGCGTGGATGGCCAAGACTTGCGGCTCCTTGTGGAAGAGGTCGGTGTAAGCGCGGCGCGTAACAGCCACCAAGGGCGATTGCGGATTGGGGTTCCAACCCGGGTAGCCGTCGCCGTGTGTCACCTCGTCGCACGCCAATGCCAAGGCACATTCCACCATCTGTTTTAGGTCGTGCTTCTTGCTTTCGACGGAGGAACGTTGGCTGGTATTTACCTCAATATAAGCACCTTGCGCATCGTTGCGCATCTTGATGCTGGCGAGGTTGGTGCTGGTCTCCACAAGTCCGGGCATGGTTTTCGACATCGCCATCATACCGTGCGGGCAAGCGTAGAGTGCCTGAATGAGGCGTTTGGCTTGGGCTTGCGGAATCACTTGTGCGGGCATATCTGCGGATTCGAGAGTGAGGCGCAAGTCTTTCTCCACATCGCCTATCTCACCCTCGATTTTAGCCACGTAGTGGTTGAAGAGGATACGCAAGTCTTCCTTGTAACTCATTGGCACGCAGATGGTTGCCTCTGCTTCGCGTGCGATGGCGTTGCGCAGGTTGCCGCCTTGGATGGTTGCGAGTTGCATATCGGTGTGCGTCATGACCTCGTAGAGGAAACGCACGAGAATCTTGTTGGCATTGCCGCGCCCTTTGTTGATGTCGTCGCCCGAATGACCGCCCATCAGCCCGCTGACGCGTATGTGTGCGGCAAAGAGTCCGTCGGCGTCCAGCGCGGCAGGCGTGTAGTGCATCTTAGCCAGCGTGTCAATACCGCCCGCACAACCGATGAACACCTGACCGTCGTCCTCGGAGTCGAGGTTGATGAGTTGGCGACCTTGCAGGCAGCCGTCTTTCAGGCGGTTGGCACCCGTGAGACCTGTCTCTTCGTCCACCGTGAACAGGCACTCCAGAGCGGGGTGCTTCAGCGTTTCGGACGTGATGGCAGCGAGTGCCATAGCCACGCCGATACCGTCGTCGCCGCCGAGGGTGGTGCCGTAGGCTTTCACCCAGTCCTCGTCGATATAGGTGTTGATGGGGTCGTTGTCAAAGTCGTGCTGCACATCGCCGTCTTTCTCGCACACCATATCCATGTGGGCTTGCAAGATGACGCCGGGCTTGCCCTCATAACCAGCCGTGGCGGGCTTGCGCATAATGACGTTGCCTGCCTCGTCCATCTGATGCTCGAGGTTGTGGGCTGCGGCGAAGTCCATCAGCCATTTGCCAATCTTCTCCTCGTGCTTCGAGGGGCGTGGCACGCGGGTAATCTCATGGAAGACAGAGAATACCTCTTTCGGTTCTAACTCGTTGATATTCATATTATTCATGGTTTATTTCTACACTGATTATCCGCAAATAGTCCTCGGGGAACGCAATGCGGTTGGGTCCTGTCGGTTCGCCGTAAGGGTTGCGTTTGAACTGTCCGTTCTCCTCCTTGCGCTGCTGACCGTCCAAGTACTTGGTCAGCAGGTAGATACCGAGGTCTTTCCATGCTGCGGTGGACTCCTGTGCCTGCGCGCATGAGTATTTAGTAAGGAACGCGCGCGCGTCGGCATCGCTCATCGTTGCCACTTCGGCATCAATGGCAGGCACTTGCATATTGAATTTCTCCTCCCACGCACGTTGCACCACCTTGATGTCGGGCACCATGGCAGACGATTTGGTGTATGCCCAGTTGGCTACCATGTTGTATATCCACCATGCCGAAGTGGGCGAGTAGGTGTAGAGGTCGCCATTGCCTTCGCGGAAGCACTCGGGTATCTCGGTGATGCGGCAATACATTGGTACATAGAGGTTTGTGGCTGCGTCATCCACACCAAACCAGAAGATTCCGCCCGCCTTGGCACTCTCGTAACCGCGCATCTGAGCCACAAACGACCATGCCGTCTGTTGCGTAGCCGTCGGACGCTCGTACCAGTACTTCACGGAGTCCAATTCGAATGCCAATCCGCCGTAGCGCAACTTGCTGTTCCACGGACCGGCGTCGGTGCCCTGCGTGATGTCAAGCGGCGTGCCCTCGTATTGGTCGCGCATGCACTCTTTGAGTTCCTGCACGCTCACCTTGTGGTTCGGGCGTATATACAGCGGCATACGTGTGCCGGCATCCTTGCCGCCGGTCTCGAGAAACGTCTTGCCGGACGCGAAATCAAAGTACCGGTCCATGTCGTCCGAGAAGTGACGGAAGAACGACCACACACGTGCCTCGCACACGAACAGCCCCGAGAAATCGTAGGGGTTGTATGCCTCTTGGAAGTTGAAGTCCTTGTCTTTGCCCTCGAAATAGCCCATCTCGCGCGCGAACTTCACCACGTCTTTGCTCCACATCCAGTTGTCTTTGTCTTTGAAATTGATGGTGGTGATACGTGCTTGGTTGGCGTGCGCGGCAATGCAGTCGTCAGGAATGCGGGTAGCCACCCACACGGCACCTTTCTTGCCCGGACCTTTGCCAATCAAATCCATAATCCAAATCTCGTTGGGGTCGCCTATGGAGAACGACTCGCCGCCCGATGCGTAGCCGTATTCAGCCACCAGCGACGTCATGCACGCAATCGCCTCGCGGGCAGTCTTGCAACGCTCCAACGTGATGTAAATCAGGCTCCCGTAGTCGATACCCACAGTATCTTCCAACTCTGCGCGACCGCCCCATGTGGTCTCGCCGATGGTCAGTTGATGCTCATTCATATTGCCCACCACCGAATAGGTGTGGCGCACCTGCGGGATACTGCCCAACGGACGACCGGTATCCCAGTCGCGCACCTCGCGCATCGCACCCTCTGGGTAGTCTGCCGCGGGGCTGAAATGGAGAAATCCGTACAACGAGTAACTGTCGGCTGCATACGAAATCATCGTGCTGCCGTCCGCCGAAGCGTCCTTGCCGACCAGAAAGTTGGTGCAGGCCATGCCTGCCACCCAGGCACTGCATAGTGCCGCTACTAACAATGTTTTTTTCATTATGTATCAATTATTTAAGTATTCAACGTACATCCATTCTGCCATCAATATGAGCCTCCACAGTCCCCACCTGCTCAATATATTCTATATATAGGTCACGTATTTTCTCCTCCGATCGCCATATCTCCACATACCGCGCCAACGGCTCCATGTGGTCGTTGCCTTGGCTCAGGTAATCGCTGGTAGCCACTGTGTAGCAGGCACTTGGCTCTATCTCCTTGCCGTTGATGGTCGCCTCTGTCAGCCTGCCGTCGCGGGCTTTCATGCGCAGCCCCGACACGCCTTCTCCGCCCAGTTTCGCGAAAATATGGCACAGGTTCAGCACCTCTTCGCCGGTCATCGTCAGCACCACCAACTCGTTGTCAAAGGGCATCAACTCAAACACGTCCTTGAACGTAATATCCCCTGCCGCCCACTCGCAACGCATGCCGCCGATATTCGTCACCGCCATATCCACCTTGCCCGCGTACCGCTGACGAGCCATCGCCAACAGCGCATCGCATGCCCAGTTCAGCATCGTGCACTCGGGGCGGCTTACCGTCAGAGCCTCTGGCGCATAGCCTATAGGCACGCGCAGTTCGGCTTCCAATTGCGCCTTGATAGGTGCTAAATAAGCAGTGTAACTACTGTCTTGAATCGCGTCTAACGTACTGTCTATCAACACTATCTCGCTCTTGCTTTCCACTACGTGCATCGGCTTGTGCAGGCACCCTTTCCCCACCAATATCCCCACAGTCAGTCCTACTGCCACGCATATCGTCAATATGCTGACGGGCAACAACGCATTGCTGCCTTGCCATGCCGTCTTATTATTTTCTTGTTCCATACGCTACCATTTCAAACAATTCCGCGACAAAGGTACAAAAAAACTCCGACAAAAACAACTTGATGACCACCATTCTCTCCATTTTGCCCTGTGTATATGCTTTCCTATACTTGCACATGTCGTTTCTTTTGCCTATCTTTGCGGCTGGATTGGGGTAGGGAGTGGGGAAAAAGAACTAACTATTAATAAACCTCCCGAATAAACTGCTCTGGCGAATAATCGAACAAACAAACATGTAAAAAGGAATTAAATCATGAAAAAGACAGTGCTTATCACGGGTGCGACAAGCGGAATAGGTGAGGCTTGTGCGCGCAAGTTTGCGGAGAATGGCTACAATCTCATCATTACGGGGCGCAAGCAAAACCTTTTGGATGCAATCAAAGCAGAGTTGGAACAGGCGTTTCACATTGCTGTGCTTTGTTTGAACTTTGACGTGCGCAACGCGCAGGCTGCCAAAGCGGCTGTTGATTCTCTGCCGGACGATTGGCGCAATATCGATGTCCTTATCAATAATGCAGGTCTGGCACTCGGCTTGGAGCCTGAATATGAGGGCGATATGCAGGACTGGGACATCATGATTGACACTAATATCAAAGGGTTGCTTACGATGACGCGCTACGTGGTACCGCTGATGGTAGCGCGCAATAGCGGGCAAGTTATCAATATCGGAAGCGTGGCAGGTGATGCTGCTTATGCCGGAGGTAACGTCTATTGTGCCACCAAAGCTGCTGTCAAGACCCTTACCGACGGGCTCCGAATCGATGTGGCGAACACCAATATCCGCGTTACCAATATCAAGCCCGGTCTGGTGGAGACGAACTTCAGCGTAACTCGTTTCCATGGTGATGCGCCGCGTGCCGAGAAAGTGTATCAGGGCATCCAGCCCCTCACGGGGGCTGATATCGCCGATGTGGCATACTATGCCGCTTCCGCTCCTGCACATGTGCAGATAGCAGAAGTGCTTGTTTTGGCAACCCATCAGGCAAGCGGCAGCGTTGTGTACAGGCAGTGACGGAGGCTGTTCGTACATACGCTTCTCTGCGCACTCTTGAGATGTATGTTGCCGTGGGGTAAAGGATGGGCAGCCTTGGCATGAGCGGTATGGGCAAGTCCACCAATGCCCGCCTGTGGTTGCAGGTGTATCCTGACGTTTGGCTGCTCAATGACGACAACCCTTTCATGCGTGTTATGGACAATGGCGAGGTATAGGTGTTTGGTTCGCCTTGGAGTGGCAAGACACCGTGCTACAAAAACGCTTTATCCGTCAAAATCCCGCCAAAGTTTTGAGTATAAAAAACAACCCGTTGAATATCAACGGGTTGTTTTTAAATTAGTGATCCATGCAGGATTCAAACCTGCAACCCCCACATCCGTAGTGTGGTACTCTATTCAGTTGAGCTAATGGACCCCTTGCCCTTTCCGAAAGACCTGCCACTCGCAACCGCGAATACGTCTCTCTCAAAAGCGGGTGCAAAGGTACTGCTTTTTTTTGAACCGTGCAAATAAAAATGCGAAAAAGTGCATTTTTTGCTCTCCATAGAGAATCTTTGGGGAATACATGGAAAAATGCTGCCGCAAATAGCCCAATCGTATTGGTTTCCGAAAACTGTTCTTAATGAAACGGATAGGGGCATAGTGCAATACCGAACTATAGCCAATATCGAGTCAATATCGGGTCATTAGTATGTTATTAGTATGTGGTTAGTATGTGATTAGTATGTGATTACCGTGAGAATATCGAGAGAATATGCCTTCTTTTTACTTCGGTTGCGGACATATTGTGTGCTATACCCATTTGTTTTCTTCGTGAATTTTACGTATCTTTGCAGACAAATAAGACCAAGCAGAAATGAATTTCACACACCTACACGTACACTCGCAGTATTCGGTACTGGACGGAATGAGCAAAGTACCCGATATAGTGGACAAATGTCTCCGCACCGGTATGGGTGCCGTGGCGCTGACCGACCACGGTAATATGTACGGCATCAAGGAGTTGCTCGACTACTGCAAGAAAGTAAACGGCAAGAACAAAGAAGCATGGGACGCCCGTCAGGAGGAACTGGCGCAAGCCGCAGCGGAGAAAGGCGAGACCTACGAGAAACAGCCGTTTGTACCTTTCAAACCGATTGTGGGGTGTGAGGCATATTGTGCGCGGCGCGGGCGGCACTCTATGACCGACGAGAAAGCCGTGAACGGCGAGGGGAGGCAGTACATCATCGACCGCTCGGGCTGGCACCTGATCCTTTTGGCAAAGAACATGACGGGCTACCACAACCTGTGCAAGATTGTGAGTGCCGGCTTCATGTCGGACGCATTCAACTACACGAGCCGTATCGACAAAGATCTGCTGCAGGAGTTCCACGAGGGTATTATCTGCTCGTCGGCATGCTTGGGCGGCGAGTTGCCGCAAAAGATTATGGCAGGCGATATTGCGGGTGCGGAAGAAACGATAGAGTGGTTCAAGTCGGTGTTCGGCGAAGACTACTACATCGAGTTGCAACGCCACCAGACCGACAAACCCGGCGGCGACCAAGAGGTGTATCAAAAGCAGAAAGAGGTAAATCCCGTGCTGATAGACCTTGCCCGCAAGCATAATGTGAAAATCATCTGCACCAACGACTCGCACTTCGTCGAAGAGGAGAACGCCGAGGCGCACGACCGACTTATCTGCCTCAGCACCAACCACTATGTGGACGACGTGAACCGCATGCACTACACCAAACAAGAGTGGCTCAAGACACCCGAAGAGATGTACAGCATATTCTCCGACATACCCGAAGCATTGGCGAACACGCAGGAGATAGC
>DJSG01000070.1 GCA_002440265.1 Bacteroidales bacterium UBA6340
GTCAAAGAACACGGGCTGCTTACGTCTGCAGCCTACCGGATTCAACACCTTGAATCACGCTGCAAAGATACTGCATTTCCGCTCTTTTTGTTGGTAAAGTACTACCAATAATGCACCTCATGTCTCTTTTCTCTGCAACATACTGATTCATAGGCTGCAAAAAAAGGGGCTGCCTACATGGGTTTGGCAGCCCCTTATTTGGGTGGGGGACGACGCGGCTCGCGTCGTCAAGAGCGATCTTTTTCTGAAGAACAGGTATTCCTTTTAACTTGTTAGACAGCCGCCCCTTTTGCGTCAGAACACAAGTCCCGTTATTCGTGTTTACTTCACCACTTTGGCGGTGAGGTCTCCGAACTTGATGATATATACACCGTCAGCCCATGCCGAGGTGCGGATGGTGTTCACTCCTGCGTGACATGCCACCTGCGCTACGCACTTGCCGGACAAGTCATAGATACGGATAGTACCCGACTCAGTGAGTTTTATGTTCAAGTTATCAACAAACGAGGTCGGATATACCACAAGGTTGCGACCATCACCAACCGTATCATCCAAACCGCTCGGACCATCCACCACTGTCACGCGTAAGGTGCTTTCTGCGCGTTTGGTATAGGCGCGAGCAGACGGGCTTTGCTGGTAGGTACCTGTTTGCTCGATAGTGATGTCTGCCACACCGGTCTTGCCTTGAGCAAAGGATAGTGTCAGGTCGTCTCCGTTAAAGACCGTGCTAACCAAATCCTCATTGGTGTTGGCTATCACATTTTTCGTGAAGGTCAGATTCTCCGCACTTTCATTGGCCACCTGCCACGTGAAAGCATCTGCCAACGAGATAGTAACATCATCCGCATCCCGCTGCACCATCACATCGGCTATCGAGTGCGCATAGATAGGATATACGGCCGGACGCAGAGTAATGGTGTATGCCTCGAACGCATAGTTAGCACCATACTTGTCAATGGCCTCTGCGTAGATATGCACCGTCGAGTCCCTTTCTATCTTGTCCACCATATCCGACGGGAAGCGGATAATTGTCTTCGCTCCGCCTTCGTAGGTAAGGTCTGGAGTTATCCAATCGGCGTAGCGCGACCAGTTCTTGATATATACATTGTCGAAGTTGTCCTCCGCATCTGTGAAATTGCGCTTGTAGAGGAATTTTGTCATCTTCCCTGCATCGTACTCGAACACCGACACCACATCTGTCTTGACCTTATCCGGCTTGGGGCGCGGGGCATCGTTGCGCCCTGTCGCAGGACCGATAGCCATAGCCTCAGGACTCGCACCCACGCCATCGAAGGTACCTGCCGAACTGAAATCGGCATTATAGATACGTCCCTCACCATTGCCTGCCCATGCACCATAGGCAACATAGTATTTGCCTGTCTCCGCATCGCGCGTACTTGCCATAGGTGTAAGCCCTTCCGTAGGTGTGGGCATCACCTCGCTGTCCGATGTCTCGCTGCTGCGGGTGTTGTATGCCACAAAACCGGTCTCACTTGCCAGCATAATACTGTCGCCCGTCATAGGATCAATCGCAGCAGGTGCACTGGAATACGAAACGGGCAACCCTGTCTCCACCTGGCTGAAAGTCTCTGTCTGCGTATCAAACTCCAACACTGCCGAAGCCACAGTCCCGTTATTACCGCGAATGGCATATAGGGTGTTGCCCTTGGCTATCAGCATGCCTGCATTCACGCCCTGACCGCCCATCGGAATTTCTTTCTCCAATCGCAGCGTCTGCAGGTTGAGCACCGCCATACTGCTTGCCTTACTACCATACCCGCCGGTAATCATCACGTATGCCTTCGTGCCGACAACTGCGATATCTGTCGCCTGGCTGGAAACGGGTATCTTGGTCACAAGCGACAGGTCTGTCTTGTTATACACACGCACATTATATCCGTCTTCCGGTGCCTGACGGCTGTTCTGACGGCTAACAAGCAGCCAATTCTTATACACCGCCATCTTGCTGTTCAGTCCGTACGACGACTTCCCTTTGCCGTCGTCCCACAACGATGTATCCTGCACATACTTGATTGCCGACAACTCGCCATTCGCTGTATTGATACGTGCTATATGGTTTTCTGCCGCCACATAAGCGAATGCCCCGTCCACCGACATATCCTGCACGGAATGTGCGTCAAAGGTATAGAGGGTCGAGGTGGTCTTCTTGACTATGTTGTATGCCTTGAGCGTAGTCCGCTGCGCCTTATCGCCCATCACGCCGCCATTCACGAAGAGCAGCCGCTTGTCGGCCGGCTGTATGTCGCCCGCAGAATAGACAAACGGCTGACAGATGTCAAACGTGCGCCTGAAAGCCCGCAACCGAAAGTCCACCAACTCCGTCCCGAAACTGTCTTTCTTGAAGTTCACCGACACGCTCTGCCCCTTGTCATCTAGCACCACCGTTGCCTTGCTCCCCTGCACCTTGACGCTCTCTATGGTGATAGTGGCACCCGACGCATCAAACAGGTCATACACACCGTAGTCCACCTGAGGAGTCTTGTAACTCAGCACCACGGGATTGTTCTTCACCGTGACAGCAGGATCGCTGACAATCACAAGTATCGAGTCGCACAACGCAGCATTGAGACCGGAGTGTGCATACAACATCGTGCGGCCCGCCTTCTGTGCTCGGAACAGACCGTTCTCTATAGTACCCACCTCCGGGTGCGTCGTCGTCCATGTGTACGTGTCATACACAAACCGATTGCTCATCGTCTCGTTCAGCGAATCGCGGATATTATCCACACTCTGTGCCGTGATATAGGTGTAATCGCCCACAAAAAGCAACGTGCTGTCATTGCTCAATGCCGATGAATATCCCTCCATTTCCAGCACTACTCCTGTCAGGTTCACTACCTGCAGACGCACCGTATCCGCTGCCAACACGATGGTATCACCAGCAGCGCACTCCGACATTTGGGTGAAATACACATCCACCTCACCCGTATGCGTGGGCGTAAACTTGCCCGTCTGGTCAATCCTGCCGCACGAATCGGTGGAGAGGCTCCATTTCGGTGTGCCTTCCTTGCACGGACGACCGTTCCTGAACAACAGTCCCTCGTACTGAACTTCCTGACCCACAACGGCTTTCAACTGCGGAATACCGATATAGTGTGCATAATAGTTGCGCGACACATACTCGGGATCCGGCACCACTCGCTCCGCATACAGCACCTCCGTCGAGTTCTCGCCCAACCAACCGCAGTCCTGATTCATTGCCGTATATACCTTCACCCACTGCACGGTGTCCAACGGCACATAGTGTCCGTCCTTATCCACTGCCCAATCAAGGTCAAATCCATCACCGCCGCTTGCCATTTGCAGCGTATAGGGATTGTGCACCTCGTGCAACGTTGCGCCTTTGTTGTCTGCGTACCCGAACAGGGCTGCACGGTAGTTCTCTATATAACTCGGGGTACTCAAATCCGCACAACCACGTATCAGATTGCCCGTATAGGAAACCGAATCATAGCCGCACCCGAAAGCATAGTCTCCGGGGAAATACGACTGCTGATAGGTCCCGTTGGTGCGTATAGCCCCAACGGTACCGTCGCTCATGCGGTATGCTATCGTGTGACGCCTTTGATAGTAGGGGTTGTAGTAGGTCATCGTCACATTCTTCTTCGTGGTCGACAGATAGTAGTCGCTGCCGGCCAACTCATACCACGTGTCATCCGGCTGCCCGTTGTGGTTCTCGTCTTTCATCACCATCACGGCACCGGGTTCTGTCCATACACCTCTCTCATCATTGGCAAGCGGGTTGCCGTTCACCGTAAAGTCCACTCCATAAGGGTTATGCGCGTCATTCACTATGGGCGTGCCGAATTCCAGCACGATATATCCGCCAAAACCGCCCAACGACACGGCTTTGCCGGTTTCGCCTATCGCATACGCCACACTCGGCTCCGCCCATTGTGTACCCACTAACTGACCGGGAGCAGGCAGAAAATCCACCATTCGCGTCGCAAACAATGTGTCGGCCGGCATAGGGGCAGGAGGAGGAGTCGGTGCCTTCTGCTCGAACACGGCATGATATGTCACATGCCCCGTCACTTTCCTGCCCGCTGCATCCGCAAACAAATCCGCAGGCAATACTATCGGGTCATGATAATCCTCCTCTTCCGTCCAACCCAACAACTGCATACCCGGACATGGCGTTACTGCCACCGTCGGCATTTCCAAGTCCTCACCCGAGGTCATATACACCTTGCTCTCCACTATCTCACCATCCACCGACCAGTTGACCGTATAGCCAAGAAACTCCTCCCCGTACACCAAGGTCACCACACCGTTCTCCTCGCGTATATCTTTGAGCGGCATCCCATGTATTCCCGCCCACGTACTCACACCCGCTGCACCGGGAAACGGGTCCCGCGAAGAACCTATATTCGTGCGGAAACCCGTAGCAGACTCTATCGTGTACGACGGGTAGGCATCTATGGCATTCGACTTGTTGGAACTCCACTTCTCCTCGCTGTAATTCACATACCACACCAGCAACCCGTGACCGGGCAGGTACTTGTCCCAACCTGTCTGCTGGCGATTCTCTATATAGTAGTTCTCCCCCTCGGTGGTGGCGGGCTGCAGCGTATCGGATGCGTTCATCTGATAGGATTGGTACAAACCCGTACCGGCGGCATGAAGCGTCAGCCTCTGCCCCGTCCTACCGGGATTGACAGGCGATGTCCAACCCAAAAAATACTTCTCAAATGCACTGTAGTTAGGCGGACAATGACCATCGCCGTTATAACTGCCGCTGTCCATAATATCCCAGTCCCCGGGAGTACGCTTGTTTTCGTGGTTGCTGCCATAGTTGGTGTCGTAGAAATCGGGCAGACCCAGCACATGGCTGAACTCATGGCAGAGTGTACCGATGCCGTTGCGCGCACCCGTCTGACCGTCCAACTCGCCCGAGCAGGCATAGTTCTCTATCAGCAACCCGTCCACCTTGCAGTCCTCAAGCGAATAGGTGCAGTTCTCGTAATAACGCGCCGACGACAGGTTCCAGTTGTGCGGCCAGATAGTCTCCGCAGCACCACCGTCGGCCTCACCTTTGCCCGCGTAGATGATGTACACAAAATCTATCTTCCCGTCACGGTCGTTGTCATAACGGGTAAAATCCACATTATATTGCGACTTCACCAGTTTGCACGCCTCCACCACCATATCCCCGGGGTGGAGGTCATTGCCATCAGCGTCATTTGCTCCATAGTAAGCGGCACTCTTGCTCAGTGTCACCGGCCCCACCACATCAAACACGGGGTTGTATCTACCACCTGATTGGTCAACAAAATAGCGTTTTGCCGAACCCACAGACTTGGCATAGGTATAGTTCGCACCGTTCATCATCGAGTCCATCACAGTCTGGGTGTTCTCTGCCTGATAGCACGTATCGAAGAAATTCACTAAGACAAACAAACCCCGCGGAGCCAAATTGACACCTCCCACGTTCCGACGCTTACTGTAGCGCGAAGCCGCACGACGGGCGCGTATCTTATCCGCCGAAGGCTTAGCCTCCACCACTTGCCAGTAGCCGTTGGCATCTTTCTCCACCACCGCACCATCCGCGTTGGTGTAGTAGTGGTACATCTCATCCCCGTTCAGGCGCACCGCAATCGTGCTGCCATCAGGCTGCGTCTGCAACTGCCAACCCGGATAGGCAGGCACGGCATTGACCTGTATCGCTGCCGACAATACCGCAGCCATAATTACGAATCTCTTCACCATCTTCATCTGTATTCTATTGATTTTCATTCTGTTTCTTCACTCTTTTCTGCATGGCTTTCTGCTGCGCCTCCTGCTGCAGAGTTGCATTATCCGGTTGCCACTGTGCCACCAATGCCACATCGGCACCGGGCATCACAAACGTCTCCCCGGGCTGATATACCCTCTCACCGTACTGCCACCCCGCAAACGTGTAGCCCTCGCGGGCCGGCTTCCCCGCTGACAAACGGACAAGTGCACCCTCAGGATACGTTATTTCCTCGCATAGGGTGCTCCTCTCGGGATAACCCTCATAGCCGAAAGCATACTCCTTATAACGCTTATAGTACAGCGCAGGCAGAAGCATATACTTACTGGTCTTCGATGTGTACGTGGTGAAACGCGGGGTATTGACGCTATAGAGCATACGTCCGTACTTGACGCTGGTGCTCTGCAGCGTCACGAGACTGTCTTCTATATCAATGGTCCATGTGTGGACGTAGTTGTCCCAACCTATATCTTTCGTGCCCGAAGCCCCGAGCAGCCTGCCCGTAGCGTCTGCCAGCGTCCATGCACCCTGCTCTCCGCCGAGTGTGAACACCTGCGCTTCGCCCGCAGCGGTCATCGTGCTCTCGTCTTCCGAAAATGTGGCAGACACGGCTGTCAGCATCTTCTTATCGGCATCAAGCGCACCGGCAGCCTTGCCCTTCGCGGGACATGCCAGCACAATCCTGTCCCCCGCACTCAGCACCGATGCATCCGTTACGCGCGTCCATTCATCGGCACGCACACCGGCTTTGCCGAGACATATTGTCAAAAACAAAAACAAAATCGTTCTTTTCATATTTCAAAGTCGTATCTTTATCGAGTCAAGTCTATGTGATTAGTATGTGATTACCGATAGCATAACGGGAGTATAACGGGTGGATTTCAAAGTCAGGTCCCGGGTTTGCAATCATGGCAGAAGACTGTGCCCTGAGACCTGACTTTACAAACATAAGGTTATCAGTAATTTATCAGAGATACCCGCGCCACGCACGTGGCGCGGGTATGGGTTATTGCTTGATAAAGCGGAATACGTTTCCGTTTACGTTGAGCAGATAGGTGCCTTGCGGCAGAGCGTTTACATTGAGTGTCTCTACATCTGCGGTAAGCATAGTGCGGTATATCAGTTGCCCTTGCATATTCATCACACGCACCGCAGCACCCTCGGCACCGCTGATATTCAGCACATCGCGGGTAATAGTTGGGAATACACGGATATTGCCCACCTCCAAGGTTTGGCAGCCCGTACCGACCTTGTCCTTCCACTCATACGCACCAATCGTCGGCACAGCCGCACGCTTCTGCCCCGTGATGTCGGTGGTAACAAAGTCCAGTGCCTCACCACTCACGAGATTGCCCTTGTTCGCAGGACGGAGTACCTCCTCCGACTCGAATGTTACTGCCTCCGTGATGTCGGTGGTACTGCCTATCGCTGTACGCCAAGCAGCAATATCGCTGTACACGGTTGCATCTATCTCTGCCAACTTTCCACTCTCTGAATACAGCAGATTATGCTCACTACGGCTTACATAACTTGCATCGCTTACCGACACGGCAGGCATATTGTCACTATAAAACAGGTTGTTCACAACCTGCAAGTTGGTATTCGACCTCCGGATATACAGCGGATAGGCATTGGCACCCGATGTACGCATGGTATTGTTGGCAAAGACTACATTCTTGCATGCCTTGTTGAAATAGACAGCATACGAGTTATCCGTAGCCGCATTGGTCATATCCACCACGTTGTTATAGATATGCGCCGGAGCCTCTTCCGTACCGTTGATGTCGCGGATATAGAAACCGTGGCAAGCGGTGGAAGCGAGGTTGACTGACACATAGTTGTTGCTAATCTGTGCCCCTTCGGACAGACGCAGGTCGATACACCAAACGCTCTTGTCGCCCTCTACCGTCTTGCGGACGATGTTGCCGTCCACTACCGCATTGGTTTCGCCCAACGATATATTGACAGCCTGCGCACCTTGGTTCTCAAATGTGTTGCCGATGATACGGGCTCCTGTTTGCTTTGTCGTCCAGTTGCCCGATACCGTAACGCCGGAGTAACCACCCTTCAGTGTCGAATTGCTCAAAGTGAAGTAGTTATTCAGTACTTTTTCGTCTTTGGCATTGGCATATACCAAACGTACATGGGTAGAAGCGATGTTCTCCGCACGATAGATGTAGCAACTGTCAATGGTAACGTGTTCCGACTTGTTGCAAACTAATACCACTGTATGATAAGTCTCATTAGCGGTGGTGAGGGTCAGGTTGCTGAACGTGATATAGTCCGCACCATTCACATTGACGATACCCTGCGTCTCGTCTCCCGCAGAACTTGACTGCGGCGAATAAGTGTCGTACTTGACAATCACATCCTCATAGTTGCCCGTTTGCGAGCGGAAAGTAACGGTATTCTCTGCCGATACGCCCTTTATCTCGGGAATGGTGAGGTACTCGGTATAGGTACCCGGCTCAATAAGGAACGTTACCGCACTCTCGATACCGTTCTGCAAAGCGTCGATAGCCGACTGAATCGTCTTGTATTTGGCTGCCTCGCTCGCACCGACAAGGTAGGTACCGTGCATACCGCCGATAACCTCAAAGGAAGCCGTAACAGCGTTCTTCGGTTGGACGGTGGTCTTGTTTACATCCACACTCTTGAGCGTGGCAGTTACCTGTGTGCCTTCTTCCGTAGCAGCAGGTACATCCATGGTAATCCAATAGTAGTACGTGCCACGGTTGGTAATAGTATCCGCCGTTGCTACAAGGTTGGTCGTACCGAAGGCATCCGATGTGCCTGTGCTGTACACTTTGACCGTCCCTGCGGTGAGTGAAGTCTCTACGTTGAAGTTCTCCACAGGCAGTTTGCCGCGGTCGCCCGATACATACACAGCGGTGCGGAGTATCTGTACGTCCGTACTACCGTGGTTCACGGTAGTTGCCGATACATCTTCCACTTTGACAGAGTCGAGCGTCAGCGGCTGCAATTCGTGGCAACTGACCTCTATTTCCCATCCATCGGTAGCATGATAGTTATTTCCCTCGTAGGTAATAGTCAGTGCCCCCGTAGCGTCTGAAGAGATAATGGTCAGGTTCTCAATATCCTTGGTGTAATACGACAGACTGACATCGGCTTTGTCTTTGGTCTGTTCGCCATAATATACATAGAATTTGTCCGCGCCATTGATAGCCCATTGCTTGAACTTGAGTTGGATAGCGGTATTGGGTACGGTCGGTACAAAAGTAACCGTGCCTTTGAGTCCGAGAGACACTTTGTTGTCTGCACCGCCGTCGTCGTAGAACGACAGCGGGGTATTGTCCACTTCCACACGCTGCCCTGTACCATTCTTGAGCAGATACATATTGTGTACCGTGCGTTTGTTGGCAGGTACTTTGGGAGTGAGTGTAGCCTCGCCTACTGCGATTTGCACGCTCTGAACAGAAACCTCTGTGCCTAATGCTGCGTCTTTGGCTATATCAGCCGCCAGCGTATATGTGTTTGTTCCTTCTGCCAGTGTAGTATTGACGGGCAGTACTACCTCGGTGCCTTTCACTTCCGCACGTGCCACTACATCAGTACCTTGCAAGAGCAGCAGCGAATCAACCGCCGCAGCACAGTCGCCCAGTGTAACGGTGATATTCTTCACACCCAACGGGGTCAGGTTGCCCGTGGTAGTGATGTCCAGTCCGAGCAACGCAGCATTATTCTGTCCGCGCGTCAGTGCGTCGGAAGAGAGAGCGGTCAGTGTGGTAGTCTCTATCGACATCGGTTTGGGGAGATACTCGCTCACAGTGGCTTTCCAACCCTTGCCTGCACCTATGTACGTACCATACTCGGTATTGGCATTGAAGACAACAGTCAGTGCGCCGTCCTCGGCGGTGGAGCGAACCAAGCCGGGACCGGTGATATAGTTGTCTTTGTCTGCTTCCCACAGCAACTCCCCGTCTGTACCTTGTCCCGCATAGATACGGAAAGTGGCTTTGGAGTAGTCGTTATAGGATATGGCGAAGTCCGAGAAGTTCATTTGTATAATATACCCTTCTGTAGTCGGAATGAAAGTAGTCGTCTGGTTGCAGGTTACTGCGTCGTAACGATCAGAATACCATTCGCCTGCCGTGTGTGTGAACAGCCATTCTCCATAAACATATACCGTCTTGCTTCCGCAGTTGGAATACAGGGTATTGTCTATAGTCAGTACATCAGCCGAGTTGCTGAAGCCCTTGTAGTCTGTATTGTTGGAGAAATCCACTTGTGTGATGTTGGCAGCAACAGTTTGTTTGTTCTGCACGTTGCAAGCCACGTCGTAGGTCAGGAAGAAATAGTTGTCTCCTTCGGTGAGCGAGATACCGCTTGCGGGGATAGTAAATTCGTTGGCGGTAACGGCTACTTTGCCTACTTTCCGCGTGGTAGCAAAGACATCGGAAGCACCTGTAAAATACAGCGTTGCGCTATCGATACGCTCGTAGGTATTGCCTGTATTGAAGAGGAATGATGTAGGTTGCAACGCCGGTTCGGTATTCTCCGTAGTGAGACAGAAGCGCATTACTTGTATGTCGGTTGCACAGCCTGCCACCTTACCGGTCTGTTTGGTTACAGCAGAAGAAGCAACCTCCATCTGTACAGCACTGAACTCGCTTACCACCGCCTCGAAGCCTGCACCACGCATAGACTCCACCTGGCAGTTACTCTTCAGATATACCGTAAGTGCACCATTATCCGCCGTACTCTTAGCGGTATAGTTATCCACTTTGCCGCCATCAACCTCCAATGTGTAGAGGAGACTGTCTTTATTGACAGAAGTTCCATTGTAGATAGAAAGGACATCGGCTCTACCCCATTGTGCAGCAGACTCGGTGTAGAAGATATGTATATCGTGCATATCCAATTGTATCTTCTTACCGGAGTGAACAGGCATGAAAGTAACCGTACCCTCAAAGCCCTCGCTTATGTTTCCGTCCACACCCCCATCGTCGTAGAAAGGTGTCTCGCGGTCGATAGTTACCATCAGATGTTCATTATTCACCATCAACACCATAGGTATCACGGTCTGCTGTACGGGGGTTGCCGTGGTCAGCGTGGTATAACCGTTGGATGTGCTCAGTCCTGTAAAAGCAAATGTAGCAGTAGCGTCTATTTGGGCGTTTTCCAAGACGTCACCGCATACACGGAAACTATTATCACCGGTCGTCAAGGCTTGATTAAGCGAGAATGTACAGATATTGCCATTTTGCGATATGGTGGTTTCAAGAGCCTTGTTCCCCTGATAGAGACGCAGTTTGGTAACATCATATACACCGTCTTGTGT
>DJSG01000081.1:0-25168 GCA_002440265.1 Bacteroidales bacterium UBA6340
GAGCGCAAACTGAAAGCCCTGAACCAGAAGATGCACGACGAAATGAAGATTGTTGTCGGGCAGCGTGTACAACTGGTTGCGGGACTGATTATGGCAGGACTGGGCGTGGCGGGTTCCGTATCGCCGCTACGCATAGAAGACCTGCGCGGTGAAAACAACACCGAGGACAACGACGGGCAGATTATCATGCGCAAGATAAAGAACTACCTGCAAACCAAGCACCTGCCGCAAGAGAAAATACAGATGATTGTCAGTGTGCTGAGTGTGGTATTCTTGCACGCCAAACTGAACGAACCGCACAACGGGGAAACCGACCTGCATACGCTCTATGCGGACATCAAGCGCGACATAATCCCCTTTGTGTCAGGCGAATTGCACAATATCGACTTTACGGGGCGGCTCTTCAATGTGCTGAACGAATGGGTGGATGTACCCGACGGCGCAAAGAATGATGTGGTGCTGACGCCGCGCTATGTAACCGAACTGATGGCACGACTCTGCCGAGTAAACAAAGACAGTTATGTATGGGACTTTGCCACCGGTTCGGCGGGCTTCCTCATCTCGGCTATGCATCAAATGATTGATGATGCCAAAGCCACGATACAGAGTGCCGGCGAACTGCAGGAGAAAATCAACCACATCAAGATGGAGCAGTTGCTGGGTATCGAGAAACTGCCCGATGTGTATATGCTGGCGGTGCTGAATATGATATTGATGAAAGACGGCAGTGCCAATATCATTCACGGCAACTCTCTGACCGAGTTTGACGGCAAATACGAGCAGGGTGAGCACCGCGGTGAGCCTTTCCCCGCCAATGTGTTCCTGCTCAACCCGCCCTATTCGGCGGACGGCAAAGGGTTTGTATTCGTAGAAAAGGCACTCGGAATGATGAACCACGGCGGCTATGCGGCGATACTGATACAGGAGAATGCAGGCAGCGGCAACGGACTGCCGTACACGGCACGTATCCTCGAGTGCAACACCCTGCTGGCATCCGTTAAGATGAGCGACATCTTCTGCGGAAAAGCCAGTGTGCAAACGGCTATTTACGTATTCCGTGTGGGTGTCCCGCACGACACCAAGAGCGTGGTGCGGTTTATCGATTTCAGCGAGGACGGCTATACACGACAGAACCGCAAGAAATCGAGCCAGTCGGTAAACCTGCGCGATACCGACCATGCCAAGGAACGCTATGAGGAGATAGCGAACATAGTGCGCTACGGGCGCGGAGTGGACGACGAATACCTTCATTATTACAAAGAAGCGTATGTGGAGGACACTATCACGCTCAAAGGCAACGACTGGACGTACGGGCAGCACCGCAAAGTGAATACCGTACCCACGTACGAGGACTTTGCCAATACCGTCAAAGACTATTTGGCTTGGCGTGTGAGCGAAATCATCAAGCAGGAGGACGGCTTGGGAAAATAGACCGCCCTCGCACGCTGCCAACCTGCGAGGGCGGATACAAGCCATTCAAAATAGGCGAGTTGTTTGAAAAGATTACAACTAAGCGATTAGGCATAAAAGTCGCAGATGTTAGCAAAAACAAAACAGATGAGCAAGATTTACCGGCACTGACTGCAGGTATTATCAATCAAGGTTTAGTAGGCTTTGTTTCACGCCAAAATGCTACTATACTTAAAAATGTAATTAGTGTTTCTGCCAATGGAGCCAATACCGGCGCAATGTTTTATCAGCCTCATGAGTTTACTGTTTTGCAAGATGGTTATGCGATAAGATTGAAAGGTTCTAATAATATAGGCGAGAAGGTATATCTGTATTTAATTGCTTGCCTACAAAAAAGTGTACGAGGATTCTATGATTGGTCTAATAAAGCAGGTTGGGAGAAAATAAGACATTTAGAGGTAACTCTCCCCACTACTGCCACAGGCGACATAGACTTTGCATTTATTGAAGAACGTGTGCGCGAACTTGAGGAGGAACGTGTGCGCGAACTTGAGGCCTATCTCAAAGCGGCAGGTTTCGAGGACTGCACACTGAACGCCGCAGAATGCGAAGCACTATCTAATTTTTCAGGAGAAATACACACCAAAGAGTTCAAAATTAGTGAGTTGTTTGAATTGCACGGGAATCCGCAATTAAACAAAGACAGTTTTAGGTTTGGTAAAGATTCGGTATATCCCTATTTTACTCGCACGGTGTTTAACAACGGCATACTCGGGTATGTAGATTATTTGGATGATGAGCATTTAGTAAAAGGCAACTCCCTCGCTGTGGGAATGATGGGTATGCAGTTCTTCTATATGGAACATGATTTCTATGCAGGACAATTTACCAAAACGGCTTTTCCTAAGTTTTCTTGTTTCAATGAAACACTGGCACTTTGGTTCATTACATGGCTCAATAAATCAAGCAGAACATATAAAGATGTGTTGGTGCGTGATTTTGAAAAGACTTTTTACAATACAGACATTTCCCTCCCAATTACCGCTGACGGAGCCATAGACTATGCTTTTATGGAAACGGCTGTTCGGGCAATGGAGAAACAATGTATTGCCCGCCTCAAAGCCGCCTTTGCCCGCGAACACGAGGCGTATATGCAAGTGATTTCCTGACCGGCGGCCTGAAGGTTGAGTTACAACATTATACATACAGAGTATCTATTCACCTTTATACAAATAGGATTTTGCTTGTAGGAACGGGATTTTTTGCGTACCTTTGTACGCTGAAAGAGAATAGAGATTTATGTATTTTGACGAATTAGCATTATCAGACGATGTATTAGATGCGCTGTGGGATATGCACTTTGATACGTGTACCCCCGTGCAGGAGAAGACCATCCCCGTTATTCTGGAAGGGAAAGACGTTATCTCATGCGCCCAGACGGGCACGGGAAAGACGGCGGCATACATACTGCCCTTGCTGACCAACCTCGCCTACGACGACCACGACCCCGACAAACTGAACGCCATCATTATGGCTCCCACGCGCGAACTCGCGCAGCAGATCGACCAGCAGATGGAGGGATTCGGCTTCTATGTGCCGTTCTCGTCGGTGGCTATCTACGGCGGCAATGACGGCGGTGCGTGGGGTACGCAGGTTACAGGGTTGCAGAAAGGCGCAGACATCGTCATCGCCACACCCGGGCGGCTGCTCAGCCAGATGAACATATACGACATCGACTTCTCGGGTGTAAAATACTTTATCCTCGACGAGGCGGACCGTATGCTCGATATGGGTTTCTATGACGACATTATGACCATCGTCAACCGCCTGCCCAAGGAGCGGCAGACCATCATGTTCTCCGCCACCATGCCCGACAAGATACGCCAGTTGGCACGTGCTATCATGCGCAACCCCGTGGAGGTGAAGATAGCCGTATCGCGTCCGCCAGAGACCATCCACCAGATGGCGGTGCAACTCTACGAGGCACAGAAACCCGCTATGGTGAAGCACCTGTTGGAGGGCAAGGGACTGAAGAAAGTAATTCTCTTTGTAAGCAAGAAGCAGAAAGTGCGCGACCTGACCCGCGCTTTGCGTGCGAAACATATAGACGCACGGGCGATGTACTCCGACCTTGAGCAAAAAGAGCGCGATGAGGTGATGCTGGATTTCCGCAATGGCAAAGTGGATGTATTGGTGGCAACGGACATTATCTCGCGAGGGATAGATGTGGACGATATACCGCTGGTTATCAACTACGACGTACCCCGTGACGCGGAGGACTATGTCCACCGTATCGGCCGTACCGCCCGCGCGGAGAACAAAGGCGAGGCGGTTACATTGGTCAGCCCCGAGGACAAGCATTATTTTCAGAAGATAGAGCGTTTTCTCAAGAAAGACATAGAGCGTCTGCCTTTGCCCGAAGCCATAGGAGAGGCTCCTGATAGCAGTGTTTATGCCGCTTCCGGTGGTCACCGTCGCTCTTCCTCTTCCCGCAAAGGCTCTCCTCGCGGAGGTTCTAACGCCCGCAACCGCAAGCCCAAGACACCCCGCTCCGCCCCACCCAAGCAGTAACCCCGCCTTTTTACCACTGCACTTTACAAAATCAAACTTTACAAACTCCATTGTTGCATACATACCTGAAAATATGTAACTTTGCAGGCTGAAACTAACAACAAGTACCCTATCATGGAACAGAAAGAGAAGATTCAACTGCCCGACAATGCGGCGCGCCCGCTCAAACCAGGCGAGAAGTACGAACCTATTTTGAAACCGCAGAACAACTACCCCGAGGTAACGCCCTACAGCGTCATTATGGGTGTGGTCATGGCGATAATCTTCTCAGCAGCAGCGGCTTATCTCGGCTTGAAAGTCGGACAGGTATTCGAAGCCGCTATCCCGATTGCCATTATCGCAGTGGGTCTCTCGTCGGCGTTAAGGCGCAAGAACGCCCTTGGCGAAAACGTTATCATCCAATCCATTGGCGCGTCCAGTGGCGTGATTGTGGCAGGGGCTATCTTCACTCTGCCCGCACTCTATATTCTTCAAGCCAAGTATCCGGACATCACGGTCAACTTTATGCAGGTCTTCCTGTCCTCGCTCTTGGGCGGCTGTCTGGGTATCCTGTTCCTGATACCCTTCCGCAAATACTTCGTGCAGGAGAAGCACGGCGAATACCCGTTCCCCGAAGCAACGGCAACGACACAAGTGCTTGTGTCCGGCGAACAAGGCGGCAGCCAAGCCAAACCCCTTATCTGGGCAGCAGGAATCGGCGGTCTGTACGACTTCGCAGTCTCCACTTTCGGTCTGTGGACCGAGAGCCTCAGCACACGCATGACGGGCTGGGGCGAAGCCTTGGCGGCAAAGTTCAAACTGGTATTCTCTATCAATACGAGTGCTGCGGTATTGGGTCTGGGCTATATCATCGGACTCAAATACGCGGCTGTCATCTGCGCGGGCTCGTTCTTCGTATGGTGGGTGCTGCTGCCTCTGATGGGTTCGCTGCCGGGTATGGAGAGTATGGATCCGCAACTGATGTTCACACAGTACGGGCGTAACATAGGCATCGGTGCCATCGCCATGGCAGGTATGATTGGTATCGTCAAGAGTTGGGGTGTCATCAAGTCGGCAGTAGGACTGGCAGGCAAAGAACTGGGCGGCAAAGGCAAAGCCGTAGCGCAAGCCTCACTCCGCACCGAGAAAGACTTGAGTATGAAATTCGTTGTCCTTGCCATTGCCGTAGCCTTGGCAATCACTTTCGTATTCTTCTGGGTGGGTGTGCTGCACAATTTCTGGCAGGCTGTGGTGGCTTTCCTTGTGGTAGCGGTTATCGCTTTCCTGTTTACTACGGTGGCGGCTAATGCCATTGCCATTGTGGGCAGCAATCCCGTGAGCGGTATGACGCTCATGACGCTGATTATTGCTTCTGTCATCTTCGTAGCGGTGGGTATGAAAGGTGCCAGCGGTATGGTAGGTGCCATGGTGATTGGCGGTGTGGTCTGCACGGCGTTGTCGATGGCGGGCGGTTTCATCACCGACCTCAAGATAGGATACTGGATTGGCACCACGCCCCGCAAACAGGAGACATGGAAATTCCTCGGCACACTCGTGTCGGCTGCCACCGTGGGCGGTGTGATGATTGTGCTCAACAAGACCTATGGTTTCACAGGCGACAATGCCTTGGTTGCCCCGCAGGCTAACGCTATGGCAGCAGTCATTGAGCCACTGATGTCGGGACAAGGCGCACCGTGGATGCTCTACCTCGCAGGGGCTGTGTTAGCCCTGCTGCTCAACCAACTGGGAGTACCTGTACTGCCTTTCGCACTCGGTATGTTTATTCCCTTGCACCTCAACACGCCGCTGTTGGTAGGTGGTGCTATCTCATGGCTGGTAAGCCGCAAACGCGAGAAAGACGGCGACCGTGCCGAAGAGTTGGCACAGAAGCGCAACGAGAAAGGCACCCTCGTGGCGTCGGGCTTCATTGCAGGTGGTGCACTGATGGGTGTAGTGAGTGCTGTCATCAAGTTCTGCGGAGCCGACTGCTACCTCACCGCATGGGCCGGCAGCAATGGTGCCGCCATCGTCGGCATCGCAGCATACCTGTTGCTGATAGCGTACTTCATTATGGCAAGCAAAAGAATAACTAAATAATAAACAACAAGTTAAAGTCTGATTTTATGGTAAGTTACAAAGAACTCGGTCTGGTGAACACCCGTGAGATGTTCGCCAAGGCAATCAAAGGCGGATATGCTATTCCAGCCTTCAACTTCAACAACATGGAGCAACTCCAGGCTATCATCAAGGCTTCGGCTGAGACCAAGAGCCCCGTTATCCTCCAGGTATCCAAAGGCGCACGCCAATATGCCAACGAGACCCTGCTCCGCTATATGGCACAGGGTGCAGTGGAATACGCCAAAGAACTCGGTTGGGAGCACCCGCAGATTGTGCTTCACCTTGACCACGGAGACAGTTTCGAACTCTGCAAGAGTTGCGTGGACTTCGGCTTCTCGAGCGTGATGATTGACGGTAGTGCACTGCCCTACGAGGAGAACATCGCGCTGACCCGCAAGGTGGTTGACTACGCTCACCAATATGATGTTCCTGTAGAGGCAGAACTCGGTGTGCTGGCAGGTGTAGAAGACGAGGTATCCGCAGAGGAGAGCCACTACACCAAACCCGAAGAGGTTATCGACTTTTCGAGCCGTACGGGCTGCGACTCATTGGCTATCTCTATCGGTACCAGCCACGGTGCATACAAGTTCAAACCCGAACAGTGCACGGTTGACCCGAAGACCGGTCGCCTGATTCCTCCTCCATTGGCATTTGATGTATTGGATGCTGTGATGGAGAAACTGCCGGGCTTCCCGATTGTACTCCACGGCTCGTCCAGTGTTCCGCAAGAGTATGTGGATATGATTAACAAATACGGAGGCAAACTAGAGGCTGCCGTTGGTATTCCTGAGGACCAACTCCGCAAGGCTGCCAAGAGTGCTGTCTGCAAAATTAACATTGACTCTGACAGCCGTCTGGCATTTACTGCTGCTGTCCGTAAGGTACTTTGGGAGAAACCCGCAGAGTTCGACCCCCGCAAGTACTGCGGTCCTGCACGCGACCTCATGGAGCAACTCTACAAGCACAAAATCATCAACGTGCTCGGCTCCGACGGCAAAGCAGAATAATTGCGCTTTCCGTTGTATTTTCTATGGAGACTGCCTGCAATGTGTCAGGCAGTCTCTTTTTTATAATGCATTATACAAGTACGCCCCTGCTCTGCTACCAAATCGATTAGAAACGGGCGGATACTCATTCTCCGCAATGGCAAAACTTATAACATCGTGGGTGTAGAAATGTAGCACATTACGGCTAAAATTCCGATTAAGTGTCTCACTTTTTCACACCACCGCACCTTCACTGACGAAGGTGCGGTGACCTCTGTATCAAGAAATATCATTCTACTAAGGTTTTAATGGGGCACATCGGCAATTTGTGGAGCCATTATACCCAAATTAAGATGGCGAATTGCAGGAAAATACAGTTTTGGGAAAAATGCAGGAAAATGGCGAAAAAATGAAGATTTTTTGGTATTGAGCATCAATGAGTTACAATCCGAAAATGCAAAATGAGCCTTTTCTGCGAAAAAACGAAAATAGATTTGGATTTTTGACGATTTTGTATTATCTTTGTAGTACCGTTTGAGAAGGACATGGAAAGCCCGTGAGACATGTTTGAATGGAGCGGAAAGGACAAAGGGCAAAGTATTGCAGATTTGCGAAAAAAGTTGTACCTTTGCAGGCTTTTGATAGCGTTTAACAAATAGTAAAATCACATAGTGAAGATATAATGGAAGAATTGGAACAACAAGAGAAGTATGACGGTTCGAGCATCCAGGTGCTTGAAGGATTGGAGGCAGTGCGCAAACGCCCTGCGATGTATATCGGTGACATCTCGCAGAAAGGTCTGCACCATCTGGTATATGAGGTGGTGGACAACTCGATTGACGAGGCGTTGGCAGGCTTTTGCAACCACATAGAAGTGACTATCAACGAGGACAACTCCATTTCGGTGCAGGACAACGGTCGTGGTATCCCTGTGGATATGCACCCCAAGGAGCACAAGAGTGCGTTGGAGGTGGTGATGACCGTGTTGCACGCCGGCGGTAAGTTCAACAAGGACAGTTACAAGGTGTCGGGCGGTTTGCACGGTGTGGGTGTGAGTTGCGTGAACGCCCTCTCCACCAAGATGCACGTGGAGGTGTATCGCGACGGCAAAATCTATATGCAGGAATACGCAAAAGGCAAGCCCACCTGCGAAGTGCATGAGATAGGTTCCTATAGAGTAGAAGAGCGCGGCACGGGTACATTCGTGCAGTTCTGGCCCGACGGCAGTATATTCACCGAGACCGTTTACCAATATGATATTCTCGCCAACCGTATGCGCGAGTTGGCATACCTGAACGCAGGCGTGAAGATAACCCTGACGGACAAGCGTCACCCCATCACCGCAGAGCCCAAGCCGTTGTCGGAAGGCGAAGTGCCTGCTGACCAGGCAGGCGTGGTAGCCGCTGACGGCAAACGTTACAAGGGGGAGGTATTCTATTCGGAGAAAGGCTTGAGCGAGTTCGTGCGCTATATCGACAGCACCCGCACGCCGCTTATCTCGGAGGTGATTCACCTCAGCACCGAGAAGTACGGCACGCCCGTGGAGGTGGCGATGATTTACAACACCGACTTCAACGAGAACGTACACTCGTATGTGAACAATATCAACACAATAGAGGGCGGTACCCACGTGGCAGGTTTCCGCGCTGCACTCACACGTGTAATGAAGAAGTACGCCGAGGACAGCAAACTGCTGGAGAAAGCCAAGCTGAAAGACAAGGACGGCAACTCGACCATCGACCCCAATGACTTCCGCGAGGGCTTGACGGCGGTTATCTCCGTGAAGGTGGCAGAGCCGCAGTTCGAGGGACAGACCAAGACCAAGTTGGGCAACTCGGAGGTGGCAGGTATGGTGTCCGCAGCCGTGAGCGAGGCGCTCTCGAACTACTTGGAGGAGCACCCCGATGATGCCAAGAAGATTGTGGAGAAGGTGATTCTGGCAGCACAGGCGCGAATCGCTGCCCGCAATGCCCGTCAGAGCGTGCTGCGCAAGTCGCCCCTCAGCGGAGGCGGACTCCCTGGCAAGTTGGCTGACTGTGAGAGCAAAGACCCTGCCGAATGTGAGTTGTTCCTCGTCGAGGGAGACTCCGCAGGCGGTACGGCAAAGACAGGTCGCGACCGCAAGCACCAGGCTATTCTGCCCTTGCGCGGTAAGATACTGAATGTGGAGAAGGCCATGGAGCACAAGGTGTTCGAGAGCGAGGAGGTGCGCAACATCTTCACCGCACTCGGCATTACCTTCGGCACGGAAGACGACCCCAAGGCACTGAACCTGAGCAAGATACGCTACCATAAAGTAATCATTATGGCAGATGCCGATGTCGATGGTGCGCATATCGCCACGCTGATTATGACACTGTTCTTCCGCCACATGAAAGAGGTGATTGAGCAGGGGCACCTGTATATCGCCATGGCACCGCTGTATATGTGCTCCAAAGGCAACTACCGCGAGTATTGCTGGAACGACCAGCAACGCCACGACTTCATTATGAAATACAGTGGTGGCGACGAGAAACTGATTAAGACGCAGCGATACAAAGGTCTCGGTGAGATGTCCGACGAGCAGTTGTGGGAGACCACTATGGACCCCGCACGCCGTCTGCTGAAGAAGGTAACCATTGAGAACGCGGCGGAAGCCGACCACACCATCGCAATGCTGATGGGCGATGACGTGGCTCCGCGCCGCGAGTTCATTGAGGAGAACGCCACCTACGCAAAGATTGACGCCTAATGAATATCGCCGTCTATTGTAGCGCAAAGGACAAGATACCCGAGGACTATCTGGCTTTGGGTGACACCCTCGGCAAGTGGATTGCCGAGGCAGGGCATACGTTGGTCTATGGCGGAGCCACGGGAGGTATCATGACGCGCGTCAGCGATGCCGCCAAGGCATATGGTGCCAAGGTTCTGGGAGTTATCCCGCGCCGTATCGTAGAAGCCCACAGGCAAGCCGACAACTGCGACGAACTATACTTCGTCGAGACAATGAACAACCGCAAGGACAAGATGAAAGAGTTGTCGGACTGCATTGTCTGCCTCCCCGGCACGTATGGCACCTTGGACGAGATGATGGATGCCATCGCCTCGGGCACGGTGGACGAGCACCGCAAGCCCACTTTTGTCCTCAACTACAAGGGCTACTACGACTGCATCAAACAGCAGGACGCTTATATGCACGAGTTGGGCTTCCTGCCCCCCGAAGTGCAGTACGCGCCCTTGTTTGTGGACACCATGGAGCAACTGATAGACGCACTCACGAATATCAAATTCAAGAAACCACGACGAAACAACAATAAATCTACTACTATATGAACTTGTATCTCAGTTTACTCAGCCGCCGTTTGATGAGCACGGCACGATTTGAGTCTCTCCTTGCTGAGCAAGAGACCACTATTGCACGCTACCGCGCTGTCGAAAAGAGCCGGGAATTGGCAGAGTACATCGCTTTGGGCAAGGTGGTGCTCACCGATGCCTTCCGTGCCAACAAGGATAAACTACTTCATACCAAGTATGCCGCCACGCCCGAGTGCCAAAAGCACAAGCAACTCAAAGCCTTGGCGAAGCGCGCAGAGGTGAAACGCTACCTGAAGAACCAAGATGCCGAGAAGACGGAGCAACTGAGCCAAAATGCCGCCGTGCAGGAGTACCTCAAGTTGCAAGCCGAGGTGGAGAGTGCCGAGTTCAAGCAGGCAGACGCTTTCTGGCGCAACCCGCGTCGTTGGTACGACACGCCCGAGTGCAAGCAGGACACCCGCTATGCCGAACTCGCCAAAGACCCCGAGATACAGTTCTTCCTCAGCAAAGACCCGAAGCGCATTGCCGAGTTGGAGCAGTACAAGCAGGTGTTTGCCGACGATTTCTCGTGGCACAACCTCGCCGACAGCCCTTGGCGTGCAGGCTTTGCCTATCCGAGCAAGGACTTCCGGCCGCACCACTCGTTTGTAAACGAGTTGCAGGCATACAACCGCGGCAAGAATGTGGAGACGCAGAACAACACCTTATATATACGCACGCGCAAGGAGGCTGTCACCGCACCCGCTTGGGATGCCAAACGCGGCATGGTAATGCACGATTTCCAGTACACAAGCGACGTGCTGCAAAACGCTGACGCCATGGGTATCACTGGTGGCGTGATACAGGTCAAAGCGCGTTGCCACGGACATCTGAACCATAGCATCTGCCTCACCACCAAAGCGTCAAAACCCGTGGCATCGGTATTCAAGGGCAAGTTGCACCATATCTTCTTGGTTTACACCCTGGTATGGAACAAGAACGAACTGGTGTGGTACGTCAACAATATGGAGGTAGCCCGCACCAAAAACACCCTCCCCAACGAACCGCTGCACATCACGATGCGTTCTTTTATCCCCAAAGGCAAGATGGGCGGCGCGGGAGACTTGGAGATAGATTGGGTTAAAGTATTCACCAACAACCGATAAGCTATGTTCCTCATTGCAGGTCCTTGTGCCATCGAGAGCCGCGACATGGTGATGCACACCGCCGACACGCTCTGCCGGGTATGCCGCGAGTTGGGTATCACCCTCTATTTCAAGTCGTCGTTCGACAAGGCCAACCGCACCGGTCTCTCGGCACGCGGCGTGGGCATGGAGCAAGGCTTGCAAATCCTGCAGGAGGTCAAGACCACCTACCACCTGCCCATTCTCACTGACGTACACGAGTCGTGGCAATGCGCACCCGTTGCCGAAGTGGCGGACGTGTTGCAGATACCCGCTTTCCTCTCGCGGCAAACCGACCTTTTGCAGGCTGCCGCACGCACGGGCAAGGTGGTCAATGTCAAGAAAGGGCAGTTCATGGCACCATGGGATATGCGCGGTGCCATCGCCAAGATAGAAGAAGCAGCCCCTGCCGGTGCCGCCCAACCGCAGATTTGGCTCACCGAGCGCGGGTCATCTTTCGGCTATGGCAACCTCGTGGTGGACATGACCTCGCTGGTCATCATGCGCCAATACGGGTACCCCGTCATTTTCGATGCCACCCACTCCGTACAGCAGCCTAGTAGCCTACAGGGCGTTACGGGCGGCAATCGCGCCATGGTGCCCTACCTCATGCGTGCCGCACTCGCGGTAGGCGTGGATGGTATCTTCCTCGAGGTGCACCCCGACCCCGACCATGCCATATCCGATGCGGCTAACCAAGTGTGCCTCAACGATATACGTTCTATTCTTGTGCAGGCATTGGCAGAAGACAACCTGCGCCGGCAACTCGAACAATCCACCAACCTATGAACTATTCAGACAGAGCCAAGCAGATATTCACCGAGGAGATAGGCGAACTCCAACGCCTTGCCGCCTCTATTGACCATACTTTCGACGAGGTAGTCCGTGTCCTCTACGCCTGCAAGGGCAAGATAGTGGTCATGGGCATTGGCAAGACGGGCATCATCGGGCACAAGATGGCAGCGTCTTTCGCTTCCACAGGCACCCCGTCTATCTTCGTCAATGCTGCCGAAGCCATGCACGGCGACCTCGGCATGATTGCCACCGACGATGTGGCGGTACTCGTCAGCAACAGCGGTGAGACCAACGAGATTCTCAATATCATCGACCCCATCCACCGTATCGGCTGCCGTATCGTTGCCATCACGGGCAACCTGCAATCGCCGCTCGCCGCACGTGCCGACTATGCCCTCTCCGTCCACGTGGACCACGAGGCATGCCCCCTCGGGCTTGCCCCCACCACATCCACCACCGCCACCCTCCTCATGGGCGACGCACTCATGGTCTGCCTCATGGAGCAACGCCACTTCCGCGCAGAGAACTTCGCCGTCTATCACCCGGGCGGAGCCCTCGGGCGCAAACTGCTCGGGCGCGTCAAGAACTGTATGAGCACCCGCGTACCCCGCGTGGCACTCACCACGCCCTTCCGCGAACTCGTCTGCGAGATGAGCGACAAGCACCTCGGCATGACCATGGTCTATGACCGCCTCCCCCACAACGAGGGGCATTGTGTAGGCATCATCACCGATGGCGACCTCCGACGCGCCATACAGAAGTACGACGACCTGCATATCACCGCCGCCGACATCATGACGCCCTCCTACAAGCACATCTGCCAGGATGCCCTGCTCACCGACGCACTCGCCATGATGGACAAGTTCAACATCACCACACTGGCGGTCACCGAAACGCCCAAGAGCACCGAAATCATCGGCATCATCTCCATTCACCATATCATTGATTTCTGCTAATCCATGATTATCCACTTGCCCGTCACCCTCAGCGAACAGCGTGCACGCGAACTCGCGAACTCGATAGAAGCCCTCTATCTGCGCCGCCCCGACGCGCATGTACTGCTCACCAACTGCGCCATGCAGACCTTGCCACCCTCCTTGGAGGGCATTGCCACAGCGTGGTGGGCTATGCCGACGGATATGCAACTCTCGTCGCGCACCTATCACCCTGACACTTACCGCATTAACATCGGCGACACCTACATCGGGGGCGATGGGCGCAACCAACTGATGATTGCCGGACCCTGTGCCGTGGAGAGCCGCGAGCAGATAGAGCAGTCCTGCCAAATGCTGGTCAGTCTGGGCATTCGCGTCCTGCGTGCAGGCTGCTACAAGCCCCGCACCTCCCCCTACACCTTCCGCGGACTGGGCGAAGACGGACTGAAACTCCTCGCCGAGATGCGCGACAAGTACGGGCTGCTCATCGCCACCGAGATGCGCGATGCCTCTCATGCCGACAAGGTAATCCAATACGCTGATATTGTGCAGATTGGAGCCAAATCGATGTACGACCACGCCCTCCTCACTGCCGCCGGCGAATGTGGCAAACCCGTCATCCTCAAGCGTGGCTTTGGCACCACCTTGCAGGAGTTTATGGACGGCGCGGACTTCATCATGAGTTGCGGCAACAATCAGGTCATTCTCTGCGAGCGCGGTATCCGCACCTTTGAAACCAAAACGCGCTTCACCCTGGATTTATGCGGTGTCGCGTGGATCAAGCAGCACGCCAACCTGCCCATAATCCTCGACCCCAGTCATGCCATGGGCTATAATTATGGGGTCAGCGACCTGGCTCGTGCCTGCACGGCAATGGGCATCGACGGGCTCCTCATTGAGACCCACCCCAATCCCTCCGCCGCCAAGAGTGATGCCCCCCAGCAACTCTCCCACGACCAATTCCGCACCCTCTACGCCTCCCTCCCACCCCTCGCCGCCGCCATCGGGAAAAAGGTGGTCTGACGACGACTTGCAAAGTAATATCCATTATCTATTTATTACATAACATGAACAGAATTTCCTTACTTTTCACTATTCTATTGTTGAGCATTGTGTCAGCACAATGCGCTGTGGTCACATATTCTATCAGCGGGACATCTCTTTCTAATCTTTCCGTCGCAACGGCAGGTACGGCCCCCGCAGGAGCGAAAGCAACATACACTCAAACGTATGCAGTCGTAGGGGTTATGACTGCAGACAATAGCACCACCCTCACCTTGTCCGGTTATGCGGGATACAAAATCACTGGCATCACACTAAACATGCATTCCAATGCCAAGCAAGGTGCGGGCAAGTTCTCCGCCAAGGCGGGTAGCACCACCTTAGCAGAGATACCCACCAACACACCTTTCTCCCAATGGTACACCAACACATCTTATTCAAACATATTCAAAGATGTTGTAGTGACAATGCTCAACCCAAGATATGGCATTCAACAAGATGAAGACATCATTATTACGATTACTGCGTCCTTTAATTCACTCTATATTCACTCCTATACAATTACCTATCAGGAAGACACACAAATTCCTACTACTATCACACTTTATGAGCAGGGCAATATATCTCACCCCGATGGTACATTTATCATTGGGGATACCTACACCTTGCCCGCAACGGCTGCGGATTGTAACTATAAAACATTTGTCGGTTGGAGTCGCCATGAACTATCATCATACGATATGCCCGCAACAGACTATTATCCCAAAGGAACAACTATCGAATTGGGAGCAGACAACACTTTCTTCGCCGTCTATGCCACAGAAATACAGGGTGGAGGAACATCTACCATCCCCATTAACTTCTCTCAAATGGGTTATGATAACGGGATGCCTCTATCTTCTTTGGCAAAAGGAGATGTTACTATTTCTTTTGCCAAAGGCAAAGGAATCAATTACCCTTCCTATTACAAAACAGGGCTATCAGTTCGATTATACGCTCAAAATACAATAACTATTTCCTCACATTACCCTATTCGTCGTATCGCTTACACATTCGGAACAGACGATAATGGGAACGAACTCACACCTTCCATCGGGCATTGGGCAACTCCTGTTTGGACTGGAAACGACACTTCGGTTTCTTTTACAGTAGATGGCATCACCGGGCATCGCCGTATCAAAGCCATGGACATCACATTGGAGAATGGCTATTCCTATTTGGCATACACAACAACGTGCGAACCGCTGCATCTGTCCGAAGTTCAAGTCGTTGATATTGCAACCGATTCCATGACTATTGCTCACAATCTGCACGTTGCCTTACCGCTCACTGCCACCATCTCCACTGGAGATAGCACTCTTATAGCCGGCACCCCGCTTGCTCCTCCCGACTCCAACGGTCATAGTACCATACGTTTTTCCCCGCAGACACTTGCTCATATTCCCTGCCGAAAAGTCAACATCCTACTTGCTGCCTATAATACCCCGCTTGCTGCCACGCAGTACCAAGTCCCTGTTTTTGCCGACTCCGATGCAGTGATTAGTGATATCCTACGCCAAGGCTCTCTGTCGCGCGAGGAATGTGCCACATGCGATGTCATCATTTCTGCAAATACCCGCTTGGTCCACGACGTAGACAGTATCAATCAGTTTCGCAATATGACCATTCATGCAGGAGGGCAATTGGCTCTATCCAATGCCAATGCACTCATGCTCAATCGCATCAATATGCATGCACTAAATGACACCGTTGCTTACATCAATAATGTTATTGACGCAACCATTACTATTGATACCGTAGTACATACCAAATGCATTGACAACAAATGTTGGTATCTATTCTCTCTTCCTTATGATTGCCGTATTCAAGACATTCGCCTTATCAACGGACAATCTGCAGGTGTCTATAGCATAGATTGGGGAATTCGATATTATGATGGGCAGCGATATCAAAAAGAAGTTGATGTTGCAAATCTGAACGATGCAGTCTCGCCGTATTGGACCATGCTCCCCGCCGATAGTACATTGCGCCCGTATCAGGGGTATGCCATCAGACTCCTCACCACAGATGAGAATAGCATAACAGAGTCTTTTGTTTTCACCCCCGCTGCTTCATCTTCCTATTCCGAGAGTTCCGACTCGAAAAATACAACTATCCATAATTGGTCAGACAGCCTATCCTCCTCTGCATATAACTATGGATGGAATTTCATCGGCTTGCCATACATCTCTCTATTCGGGAAAGAGGCTACCGGCAAAGATGATAGCAAACACAGCATACAAATGCAGTATTCCGATTCTGACGCCAACCATTGTCTTTCACCTAATGTCTATATATCAATGCCCGATGGAAGTAACAGCAGCACTTACAACCAATTGGTTGCCTCTTCGACTACAATCAAACCCTTTACCCCCTATTTCGTTCAAGCATTTATGCCGCAAGGTGCCCAATCGGGTACAACTTCCCTGATGTATCACCGAGAGAATACCGAGTTAACCTTTCTTCAACCTTTATGTACGTCAATCGATTCTGAAAATATGCAGGCAGAAATATCTGTGACACATACCGAAACAGGACTCTCTGACCATACAGGTATCTTGGTGGATGGTCATTACAATAGCGAATACGAGATTGGATTAGACCTCATGAAATTCTATCATGTCGATGACAAGCCCCAACTATTCACCACCGATTCCAAAGGCGTCAAGATGGCATATTTGGCTATTCCTGACGCAGATGCAAAAGATATATCATTAGGACTATATCTTCCACAACAGGGAGACTATATCGTTTCTTTAGACAAATCAGTTAGCAATATAACCGACACACAAGTGGTATATCTGTTGCTCAATGACGACATAATGGCGAATTTACAACACACAAACTACACAATTCACGCCAATTCGCGTACTCTTATTACCGACTACAAGTTACGTATCTTGCGCCATGCGTCTACTTCTTACGCTCCAGAGGCTTCAAGGGGCATACCTTACAGCATTACTTACGGAGATGGTACATTGACTATCAGCGATTTACCCATTGATTCCTATATCGTGGTTTACGATATCTTAGGCAGATTGTGCTACTCAAAATCGGATACTTCACAAACAACAACCAACATTCCCCTGCTCACTACAGGAGAATATTGTGTTCTTGTCGCCACAAAGGACGTCCTCTATACGTCTAAAATACAGACTCCTTAACGCGCAGTACGCGATTCCCCTATCGGTTGGCGTACATTGACTCGTAGTACTTCTCGTACTCGCCTGAGGTGATGTTGTCCATCCATTCTTGGTTGTCCAAGTACCAACGGACGGTCTTCTCAATACCCTCTTCAAACTGCAATGACGGTTCCCAACCCAATTCGCGCTGCAACTTGCGGGAGTCAATGGCATAGCGCATGTCGTGTCCTGCACGGTCGGTGACGAAGGTGATGAGGTCCATATCCTCTCCTTCCTTGCGCCCGAGCAGACGGTCCACGGTATTGATAACCACCTTGATAATGTCAATGTTCTTCCACTCGTTGAAGCCACCGATATTATAGGTGTCGGCAATAGTACCTTTGTGAAATATCAAGTCAATGGCACGCGCATGGTCTTCTACGTATAACCAGTCGCGCACGTTCTCACCCTTGCCATATACGGGCAGTGGCTTTCGATGACGTATATTGTTGATAAAGAGTGGAATCAGTTTCTCAGGGAACTGATACGGACCGTAGTTGTTGGAGCAGTTGGTAACAATAGTCGGCATACCGTAGGTGTCGTGGAATGCACGCACAAAGTGGTCGGACGATGCCTTGGATGCCGAATAGGGGCTGTGCGGGTTGTACTTGGTGGTCTCGGTGAAGAACTCCTCCCCGTAAGTGGCATGGTCAATGGACGAAGCCTTGGTGCTAAACGGTGACGGCAGTCCCTCGGGGTGCGTGAGTTGCAATGCTCCGTACACCTCGTCGGTAGAAATGTGGTAGAAACGCTTCCCCTCATACTTCTCCGGTAGCGACTCCCAATAGAGTTTAGCCGCCTGAAGCATAGACAGTGTACCGAGTACATTGGTCTTGGCAAAGGTAAACGGGTCCTTGATAGAGCGGTCCACATGGCTCTCTGCTGCCAAGTGAATAACACCCGTTACGTGTTCCTCCTGCATGAGTGCATAGATAGTGTCGAAATCGCAGATGTCGGCTTTCACAAAGCGGTAATTGGGCTTGCCTTCTATGTCTTTTAGGTTAGCCAGATTACCCGCGTATGTCAGTTTATCCACATTGATAATGCGATACTCGGGGTACTTGTTCACAAATAATCGAACTACGTGGCTGCCGATAAAGCCGGCACCTCCTGTGATAATAATGGTGTTCATATTGGATTATGTATAAGTTTTTTTACCAGTTTATTGAATTTACTTTTGTATCAAAATAGTTAGTCTCCTTCGACTGACCGTCTCCCACACTGCCACTAAGCAGGCGGTAGTTGCCGAAACTGCCCCACGATGCAGGCTGGTCGATGATAGTCATATCCTCGCCTGTGTCGTTGCTGATGTAATCACGGATAAGCGATTGGAAGTGCCTGATACGCTGCTTGGCTGCGGCGGGTTGCATCAAGTTAGGGTCGGTGGCAATGGTCTTGATGTATCGTTTGTAGGTATCTTCAAACTCCTTTATGGACAGCACTTTGCGCATTAGTATGCGGTCTCCGCCGCGGCTACCCCAGTTGAGCATATCCTTTGTACCAGGGTTGCCAAAGTCATTGGTTCCTGTGCCTAATGTGTTGTCATAGTCGAAAGGAATGAAATAGAAGCGGTGCTTGGAGTCAAAGTAAAAGAGGTAGTTGTTTTGGTTGCACCAATAGTCGTCCCACATACCCACCATCACATTCACTGCATAGGCACGGAGGAAGAGGTCAATATCCACGTGTTGCAACAACCAGTTCTTCAACGTATCACTACCAGAAGGCAATACGGTCATATCTTGAATAAAATCACGCAGTTCCAATTGTGCTGATGTCAGTTTGGTCTTATTGGTTTTCAGGTCATATACAGGGTTTACCAACCCGTAATCATCGGATATTCCCATGCGGGCAGTATCTGCATTACTGAGGTCTGCCCCCCATGATGCCTTCCACATATTCCCCTTCTTGTCAGGGATATAGCCTTCCTTGAGACGATCATCCAGCCAACCCTTGCGAGGATTCTCTATCAGTTCATAAACACCCATATATACAGGCTTGGTATCCCCCTCAATACGTATAGAGAATCGGCAATAGGAGGCATGCGGTGCAGACCACACCCCAAAGCGGTGAAACAGGTCATAGCAGAATATCTCGCGGCAATAAGCCGCGTCATCTTTGTGCCATTTCAGTATCAGTCTGTCGCACCCGAAGAAACGTTCACCTGTAGTATATTCCGTAAACTTCACCCCGAAATGGGCATGATGCCACTGTGCTCCGTCGTGGTGCGTATCACCATTATTCCCTTCCGGGCGGCGGCGTGAGGTGTTTCCCCGAGGACGTAGTCCCACACTATCGCGGTGGTAGGTGAATCCGTCTTTGGAGAAAGTGAATTGTGCCGGCACATACAGCCCATTGTGCTCCCACTTGTCAAAATTACCAAGGTAAGTATTCCAATCGCGTGCGGTAAGCGTGATACATACTTCAGGCACGGATTCGATATCAAACAGATAGGTCAGGTTACGTTTGGTATCATCAGGACGTGTGACAACGGTTGCAGTAGTGTCAACGAAAGTGATACTGTCCACACTCTCAATGCTGAAAGGTGTGTATTGTCCCCCCTCCCATACATACATCACCTGTTGTGCATAGGAAGCAAGACTAATCAGTGAAACAAGCAAAATACCAAGTGTCAAGCGTTTCATAAGTCAATAATATATCGTATTTGTTTGAAATGATACGTTTTAATATCTCCACGTTGTGTGCGGAGTACCAACTCTCCGTTAGGTGTAATGCTCACAAACTCGGCAATGAAGGGGTGTACCAACGGGTCATCAGCATGGGCAATGGCTGTGGGAGCCACACTGACCTCGCGTTCCACATAAGGGAACCACCCTACCCTACGGTACAACTGCCCCATGTATGCCGCTTTCAGCACTTGCAATGGCACATTCATCTGGTGTTCCAATGCTTTCAGATAGTGTTCCAACAGCATTTGTACATCATATTCCTGCCCTGTTATCTGCTGCATAGAGACAGGATTAGGTGCTTTGCTGTGGAACTCCTGCTGATTGACATTCAGTCCTATACCCACGATGGAATAGGCTACACGCCCTCCCATCAGGGTGTTCTCCACCAATATGCCTGACAGTTTCCTGTCACCATAATAGATGTCATTCGGCCACTTGATACGCAGCCCCTCTTGGGGTAAGTATTGCGCCAGCACATCCACCATTGCCACCGACACCAGCATGGTCAGATAGAACTGCTCACTTGCCGACACACTGCACCGCAACAGACTGGAGAACAGCAAGTTCTTGCCGTCCTCACTCTCCCAACTGTTGCCTGCCTGCCCGCGACCTGCCGACTGGTAGTCCGTCCGTATGGTGTACAGGTTCGGCAGCGCGTCCGAGTATTGCTCCCGCAGCAGCGAGGAAGTGCTATTTGTTTGCCTTATATACATCCAACAGGTATTGTTCTATCACACGTTGTATCTGCTTGGGTTTCGCGTTGGCACTGTTCACCATCACGGCAAACACCCACACTCTGCCGTCAGGCAGGAAGATATACCCTGCATAGTTCTTGGTACCACCAATCGTTCCGCTCTTGGCGCATACGCACCCGTGCAAGACTGTTCCAGCAAGGAACGACTGCAGTGTCCCACTCTCTCCGCTACGGGGAAGAGACTCCACAAAGGCTTCCCGCTCATACGAGCCGTACATATACCGCAGTACCTGCACAAATTGTGCGGGCGATATAGCATCCTGAGGTGCTAACCCGCAACCATCCAACACACGCGCCGTACGTAAACTTACACCACGGTTGCGCCAGTACTCGCGCATAAAATCCGACGCGTTATGTATCGAACAAGGAATCGTATAGCGGGATCCGAAAGTACGGAACAGCATCTCTGCATACAAGTTGTCCGACTTATGATTGGTGTGTTCTATAATCCTCGCCAGGCTCTCACTCTCGTTGATAAACAGCACATTACGCATCGCGCCGTCTGCCGGAGCCTCACTCACGTACCCTGCCTCACCATCCACACTCACACCACCTGCACGTAGCACCTTCGTGAAGTCGCGTGCCAACGTCAGCGGCGGATTAGGCAGGTCGCCCATCACACCGAAAGTCTGTCTGTTCGACGGCACACTCCCCACCAAGTACCTGCGATTGCTATACGGCACCCCGTGCACAAAAGCCCCGTCTCCACAAGTGGGCGTACAACGGATATGGTTCTCAAACTCCATATCCGGCACATCGGGCGTAGTGTTCAGCACTTCTGCTATACTCCCCACAGGGCCGCTCCGAAGTACAATGTTCATCGTATTGTCAATGTATGACAGCGCAAATATGCCGGGTGCGTAGTAGTTCCCCGCGTCCTCCCACAGCCACGCCGGGTTCAGTGCATCCGCATCAAAATACGATGCATCGGCAATCACAGAACCGGTGATATGTTTTATCCCTGCATCACGCACTTGTCTTACCCACTTATAGAGGAATGCCCTGCTACCCACATACCTCGAACCGAAGGTCGGGTCGCCACGTCCTTCTATATACAGGTCTCCATACAGCACACCATCACGGATATGCCCCGTGCAGGTAATGGGAGTCTGAAAGCGAAACTCCCGCCCCAACATATCCACAGCCGTGGCAGTAGTCAATATCTTCATTGTCGATGCGGGCGGGATGACACAGTTCTCGCGGTACGCATCTATCGTATCCCCTGTCCGGTAATCGCATATCAGCACCCCCACATTCGCGTCCCGCGTGATGGGATGCGTGGTCAGTACAGACAATATCAGTAGTAATTTCAACATCTATCTATAAACGCACAAAAAGGAACCGCATCAACAATGCACACCCTACCGCCTGCAAAGTTACTGCTTTTTCTCCAAATCTACAAAATCCACAACCACCATTCTCCCCACCCCGTAAAATACACCGCACCTCCCTTAACCCGTTCTCGAATTCCTATACAAAGATAATACAAAATCGCCAAAATTCCAAATCTATTTTCGTTTTTTCGCCCAAAACGTGCATTTTGCATTTTTGGCTTGTAACTCATTGATGCTCAATGCTGAAAAATCTTCATTTTTTCACCACTTTCCCTACACTTTTCCAAAAACGGCAGTTTTAATAAAAGTTATGTTTCAATTCGTGTGTAAGGGCCTCCAAAAACGCACCATACGTCTCCATGAAAGACCATATAGCACCATAAAAAACAGATAGACATAATTGTATTATTAGCCATCAATTTCCCTATCTCTATTTTCCCATTCTCCATGCGCGGAAGTGCCCCAGGTAGCCGCGATACGACTGCCATGACTGCCATATCCGCTGCCACTGCTCGGCACAGCACAACGCATCTCGGACCTTCCCAACCCCTCCAAAAGATGGGAATGACGACGCGGGACGCGTCGTCCCTACAAGCACTGCACTGTCCTTGATGGCTGTTCCCATATCCGTCAGAGCCATACTCCACTCGCGGCAACGCCTGCTGTATTTGGCTGTAGTCCGGTGCGTGCAGTGCCGGTAGTACGGGAATATCAGTGCTCCGAGGAACTCCAGCGCAGGCACATCGCGCTGCCTATGGGGCAGACTGACAGGCTGCAGTACTATTTTGTTTGGGTGCAGGGTCATGCCCATTATCCGCAGATACTGCCGGACAGGTTCTATCAACGCCCGCAACCGCTCCCGCGAGGTGTCCACGACATAAAAGTCATCCACATACCTGCCATAGTGCCGCATACCGAGCATATCGGTCACATATCGGTCCAACCCGTTCAGATAGATATTCGAGAACAACTGCGAGGTCAGGTCGCCTATGGGCAGCCCCACGCCGTCGGGTGAGTGCCACAGCGATTTGGACGGTGGCAAGTCGTCCCAGTCGTGCCGCGAACCGCGCACGCGGCAGCCGGTCAGCGGGTTCTTCATACATATCAAGTCCGTCAGCCACTCTACCAACTCCGCCTGCTCTGCCGTCACACCCGCCTCTTGCTGCCAACGGCGCAGCATCGCTTGCACCCGTTGCCGCAGTTGCTCGCGCGGGATACTCATGAAATACCCCTGCAAATCCATCTTCAGCACATACGCCTCGCGGGTATAGTTGCACGACACCGAGCGGATATGGTGCTCCAGCCGCCCGATGCCGAACAGCGTCCCCTTGCCCACACGGCAGGAATACGAGTCATAGACAAACTGACGGTCGCAAAACGCCGCCACATAGTTGTAGTACAGGTGGTGCACCACGCGGTCGCGGAACGACGAGGCGAACACCTCCCGCTTCTTGGGGTCGCTGATAATAAAGCAGAGAGACGACGACGGGCGATAGGTGCGGTCGCGCAGTTGTTCGTAGAGCGCAACGAGGTTATGCTCCAAGTCCAACTCAAACTCCAACTGCGAGTGTGTCTTGCGCTTGTGTCGTCGGGCATCATAGTATGCCCGAAACAGGTCGGACAGAAGAGACCCCTCACTTCCGACCTGAGAAGGAGACTCCCCCTGCCCACTCAGAGAGGAGGGGGAGAGGAAGTCGATTGTCAATTGAGTAAAGTCTTGGACGAGACGCACCGAGTAACCGTTGTAGCGATTGTTGTTCTGCGGGTTGAGGTTGTTGTCGTTGAAGTTCAGGTGGTACGCGTTGTTGCTATTGTTCGCCGTACTTGACCAATAGTTGCCGTTGTTCTGCACATTGTTCACGTCCTGACCGTTGCGGTTGCCCGCAGCAGGGAGCCTCTGATAAAAGTAGTCACTGATTAAAAGATGAAAGACAAGTGCCTCTGTGCCGCACGGCACAACCGAGACGATGTTTATCCTAACCTTGTTGTCTCATCTGATGCAGAATATGGTCTTCAGCAATAGACCACCCCCGCGTAAAGACGCACGATGTCCACCATGCGCGGACTACTGATTTTACTATTCACTCTGCCGTATATCTCGGGTAAAGACTACACGGCACTCCGGAAATACAATTGACAAAAGTTATTATGCGTTTTTATTTCATACTCGTTCTACGTCAGCATCCACCACAAACACCGCCTCTCCATCTGCCGAACACAGAACATTCTTAGGCTTGATGTCACGCAACGCAATCCGACCATTGGAAAAAACGCCGTCTTCTCCCATAGGCATAAATCCGCGCGTCTGCATATACAGATTGATTTCTGTTTCCGTCGCAAAACGAGCCCCATCCACAAAAGGCTGGGTGAACACCGGATAAGCATTCGACACACCTGCTATATGCAATCCGACAAAACACAATGCTGTAACAGGAAACAACTCATTGTACAAATCTATACGCTCAAAGAGTCTCAAAATATCCTCACCCACATGCACCAACATATTCATCTTGTACACAAGATTCGCAGAGATGTCTATCCAATTCTCACATTCATTACCACTTTGGAATAACAGCAAATGCTTCTGTTTAGCAAATTCGCCAAACATGTCAATGGCACAGCCATTGTCTTTTGCCCATTGAATAGTTGCACGATGCTGCTCTACACGTCCTAAACCTACAAGTTTTTCTCGTAGGCTCTGTGCATATTGTTGTGATGCTGTATCTCCCATTGATAATCAATAGTTCGATTGGGCTGGTTAGCAAGCCAATCGTACGCTTTTTTTTGATAATCACTTGCACTCATTGCTTTCTTTCCTTTTTCTCGCTGCAAAGTTACGGCTTTTCTTGTATATACGCAAGTCCATACTGCATTTGGGGTACGACGCGAGAGATGCACCCCATTTCGCCCACGGGCTCA
>DJSG01000081.1:25221-29136 GCA_002440265.1 Bacteroidales bacterium UBA6340
CCCCCCCCCCCCCCGACATCGTATCGCCCCGCTTTTTCTTGTGGGGTATCGAGCCCCACAAGAAAAATAGCAGTATCGGCACATGTCAGCCGGCCCTGCGGGACAGGCTGACAATTTATAAATCTTGGACGAGACGCACCGAGCAACCGCCGTAGCGAGTGTCGTCCTGCGGGCTGAGGCTGCGGCCGCCGAAGTTCAGGCGGTACGCGAGGTTGCTACTGCCCGCCGTACTTGACCAATAGTTGCCGTAGTCCTGCACACTGTCCACGCCCCGACCGCGGCGGTAGCCCGCAGCAGGGAGGAATACAGCACCGGCTGTTTCCATCGTCTTCCACTGCTCTGCATCATACACGTTTGTTGTCCATCCACCTGCTGCGGGTGTCCATGTGACAGAAGCAGGCTTTACAAAATCATCTGCCAATAGTATCATACCATACACTCCGTTCACCGTACCGCGAGACCATAAGTACTCTGCATTCTTACGGGTATTGAACAGGTAATCCCATTCACTGCTTGTCAGTGTACGCCACAAGCCTGCTTTGTTGCCACCATTGCTAATCGCATTATATACACCCCAATCATAATTGGCACTTGTACCGACAAGGTTCCTGTCGGTCATATTGGTGGAAGGACCATAACCATACGCATTGTAATCGCTATAGGTGTATTCCCATTGGCACTCACCGGTGATGGCTTGCACCTCACAATTCAATGTAGAGTCAATAGCCACCTGATTGGTAGCACTGCTCCAAGGCTGATACCGTTGAGCAACAGGGTCATTTGCAGTATTATCAAATCCGCTTGTCCCCCAGCCGAACAAATCTATCCAACCATCGTACGTTGCAGAGATATTGGCATTTGCTTCTCCTATGTAGTCTGTTTGGTTTTCCGCAAAACGCCATGTGTTGGTACTTGCCTGGTATTGCAGATTGCCTTTGGAGAACGACACTTGTTTGTCGGCAGAAACGGAGAATTTACCACTGCCTGCGCCTTCTGTGGATGTACCGGGAGTAGGCTTGTTAGGCGTGGTGAACACAATCTCGTCACCGTATGAAGTGCCTGCTTGGTTGATAGCATAAGCACGCAGATAATAGCGTGTGTTTTCAGTCAGGTTGGCGATAGTTGCTGTAAACTCACCTGTCCCCTTACCTGCTTTGGCAATATTATCCTCTGTAGTAGGAGCCGTGTGTGTAGCATAGCAGACACCACGCTCCGTGATAGCCTCGGTACTACTGAAGAACACCTTGCCGCCCATAACGAGAGAGTTGTACGTTGAGCGGATAACGGCAGTGGTCAGCACGGTAGCCGGACCGTCTTCATCGCCGCAACGGTCAATGTAAATGGTATCCTTGGTCACAATGCGAACCGTGTCATGTACCACGTACATCGTGCTGCGCGGCATAATCAGATGGAGCGTATCGCCCTCCATCATACCGTTCATGTCGTAGGTCATACTGTCAATGGTCGTGATAGGGTGACCATACAGCACCTTACCATTGAGCCAAACCACTTGATTGGTCTGCGCTGTGGCAAAAGCACAAGTCAGTGCCATTGCCAAAAAGAAGAGTACTTTCTTCATTGTCTTATGATTTTATTGTTTTATATTTATTGCCTATTGACAATACTTTGCCTTGGGGGACGACGCGGTGCCTGGGAGACGACGCGAGCCGCGTCGTCCCCCAAAGCACCTTCTTGTTTATTGTTTTATGAATTGAAACACACCGTTTTGCACCAACAGCAAGTAGGTGCCTGCCGGTAAGTGGGAGACATCCAACGTTGCACCCCCCTCATATAGCGGGGCGGTCAGCAGGAGTTTGCCTTCTGTACCATAAACGCGGACAAGGTCGCCCTCTGCGTGCTGCACCATCAGTTGTCCCTGTGTAGGATTGGGGTACGCCACCACTGTGGTGGTCGTGTTTTCCGCAGAGGCGATGTCTGTTGGCAGTTGGTCACTGCTATAGTCCACACGCCGGATTTTGGCAAGTGCCTCGTGGTACACCATATACCCCACGCGGTCAAAGACATAGAGCGAATCATGCCGGTACACCACCTTGCCAACGGAGGCAAGTGCCGTCTGCACAGCATTGCCTGTGAGCGGGTGGATGGTCAGTTGCTCTGCCCATAGAGGGAGACTGAATAGCAGCGACAGAAAGAAAGTTACTTTTTTCATTGTCTCTTATATTTTATTATTTCATACATTATTGAGCCCCCTCTTTGAGGGGGTTGGGGGAGTCTTTGGTTAGCGGAGTCTGTTGATACTTCCTCCACTGCTCAAGGTGCTTGTCCACGGTCTCCATGTCGAAGGCTATCTGCGCATAACGGTTGGTGGACAGTTGTTTGCTGTCGTGCAGGATACGATAGTACAGCCTCACCTCAACCAGCAACTCCAACGCCTCGGTGATATACGCTGCTTTCTTGACGCGGTCCGCCTCTTTGTTGGTGCGATACACCAGCACCTCTATGCGGAACAACCGCTTCTTCATATCCTCACCCAGCGAATAGCGATAGTCCTTCGTCAGACGTTTGCACACGTCCAACGTGGTCAGCAGCAAGTCATATACCGCCTTGAATACCGGCAAATTATCATAAGTACTTGGCACCGTATATTGATGTTTTCTAACTACATATCCCTATTATTCTTTGACGACGCGAGAGATGTACCCCATTTCGCCTGCGGGCTCATAGGGACCCCGAGCCGCGTCGTCTCCCGTAGCCCCTCCCTTGGAGGCGCTGACACTGTTGGGGAGGTCTTCCTTTATCTCTGCTACAAAGTTCATACACTCGATGGGCGTGCTACGCTCCAATGGGAAGGCACGTATCTTATCTATCAGCCGTTGTATATCGTTGCCGTCCGATGACAGCACGGTACCACGGTCTTGCCCGTCGCCGCTATGCGTTGCCGGTTTGCTCTCGCGCAAGGGCAAGGCACTCTTCCACGCAGCAAAATCCTGCTCGCTACAAGTCATACCCGCCACCTTGCACACAACCTCGTCTCCTGTGGGCTGCACATTCGGGAAGTACTTGCTCAGGCTCTGCATAGGGAAACCCACGCTCACCACCTCCTGCCCCACCCGCTTGATGAATTTCTTGGTAGGCTTGAAGCCGAACAGACGATGCAGCATATATGCCGACTGCTCATAGCCTCGCCAGAACAGCCCCTCACGCAGAAGCAGAATGCCTTGCGTAGAATATTGCCTAATCAATATCTGCGAATAGTTCATAGGTTGGGGGAGTCAGAGAAGGCTCACATTTCCCCTCTACCGAGTGAAGAAACATGAGATTATGAGCCACGCACCCCTTGCGAATAGATGCGTCTATACCTATTAAAATACGCGCTATGCCCGCCGCGCTTGTGTGTGTGTGTGTGTAGAAATCATCATATATTGCTCTCTAATTGGTATATGGCATCATTTGAATTTGCGGTGCAAAGGTAGTGTAAAAATTTGATATATGCAAATTAAAAAATACGTTAATATGACAACCGCATCAAAATAGTAATGAAACAATGGGGAAATAATACAAAAGTCCTCAAAACAGCCTCTAAATGCCATCAAAAAGACGTAATGAAACGTATAGATAGTTCGGCAAAGCCGATAACGANNATAGGGGATAGGGGATAGAGAACAGAGGGTAGCCCACGCACCACCGCGGACACCTATTGCATTGCCTCCGAAAGATATGGATATGTACGGTCGGTTATTTAACATTTTCTTGCATATATGCTTACACACATAATAAACCATTGCGCTTGCAAAGATACAACACTTTTGGCAGATATGCAAAATTATGTGCATTTTTGCAAAGCAAGTACACCCGGAACAGTCTCTCTGAGTGCAATGTGGCACAAATTATAAATTATATGACTATACTACTTATATGACTATACTACGCTTTATGGGAGACGACGCGGCTCGC
>DJSG01000081.1:29195-45355 GCA_002440265.1 Bacteroidales bacterium UBA6340
AGAACTTCGAGAGAACCCCGAGTAAATTCCTCAAATCGCCCACAAATAATAAAACTTATAAACACTCTTTTTATCCCTCTTCACACCTGCCTCCTATAGCGTGTCCCCTCACAACTTTGCGCAAACCCGCAGCACTTACTCTGCGTAGAGCAGGTAGGGCTTACGCTGTTTCTCAAAGTGCTGCACGTCCGCCCGCCAGCGGGCGCGAATCTCTTCTTCGGTATGCCCGGCGATGATGTCACGGCGGATATAGTCCACCCCAACCAGTTTCTCGAAGAAAGGTGTGAAAAAGGCATTTCCGTCCCATGCCTTGCCATCGGTGGTGTCGGCATTGGCACGTACCACGTTGTAGGCATCTATCAGGTACCGCAACGAGAAATGCACCTTACGGGCATCGGTTTCCGAAATACCGCTCAGGTCAATGCCGTGGCACAGGTTGCCCTTCTGGGTGGAAGCCGCAGGCGTGAAAGAAAGGGTGTCTGTCGCCGTGGCGGAGTGATAGGCGGGGTGTCCGTAGCAGAGGAAAGGCTTGTCCGTACCGCGTCCCAAAGAAACGGGGGTACCCTCGAACAGGCAGACAGACGGATAGAGGTAGATAGCCAACATATTCCGCAAATTGGGCGAAGGGGGTACAGGCAGGTTGTAGGTGGTCTGGTGGGTGTAGTTGAGACAAGTAATGACCGTCAAATCAACCTGCAGTGAATCATTCAGCCAGTGTTCTCCGTTTATCATCTGTGCCAGTTCGCCCAACGTCATACCGTGTACCACAGGGATAGGCAAAGCTCCGACACCCGACTTGTAGCGCATATCCAAGATGGGTCCGTCGATGTAGTATCCGTTGGGGTTGGGTCGGTCGAAGACAATGAACGGCTTGCCACTATGTGCGCAAGCGTCCATGAGACGCATCATGGTGATATAGTAGGTGTAGAAACGCAGTCCGACGTCCTGTATGTCCGTGATGAGCACATCGAACAGAGCCATGGACTCTGCCGACGGACGATAGGTCTTGCCGTCGTAGAGGGAGAGAATGGGAATACCTGTCTTCTCGTCCACGCTGCTCTGCACATGTTCGCCCTCGCGTGCCGTGCCGCGGAAGCCATGTTCGGGCGAAAAGACAGCGGTGACTTGTACACCGTGCGCAAGGAGGTGGTCCAACGTATGCACATCACCCACCATACCCGTATGGTTGCTGAGCAGTGCCACACGCTTGCCCTGCAAGAGGGGCAGATAGGCATCGGTGCGCTCTGCGCCTACGATGACGCGCGTCTGTTCAGCAGGTTGCTGCGGGGCTGCCGTGGCGGCTGAACAAAGGATAGTACCCGTCAGGGCTACTAAAAACAAAAGTATTCTTTTCATTTCTCTTTTCTATCTATGGTACAAAGGTAGGTGTTTTGGTTGGATTCTACAACCATGGTGGCACTTTTAGCAAGAGGCTGCCTGACCATGCTATGCCAGACAGCCTCCAACTGTAAAATGCACGCTGTGCTATATCTTATTGAGCCTTGGGGAATTCGATAAGGGCAAAGCCGGCATTGACAGCGGCGGTATAAACCACTAACTTGCCGTCCACTTCGGCAGCGTTGCACTGTGCGGAGCAAGCCGATGCCGTGGTCTTACCCTCCGTGTCAAGGAAGTAGCCATACGTAGGCTCCCATGGGTTCTCCTCGGTGCTGTTATTGATAGCCTCTGACAACTTAACCAATGCGGCTTGGTTGTCCACACCGTCGGTGATGTCCATGATGTAGAGTACAGGACCGAAATTGTAGTGCATCGGTTGCGAGTTGGCTACGGTGAACATCAGATAGCGTCCGCGATTGTAGTTGATGATACGCGGGTCCACTCCGTGATTGGGTCGTGCGTCCGCTTCGGTGAAATCGAACTCCACGTCGTCAATGAGTTTCGTACCATTGGCATCCATCAGGCGGACAAACGGTACGTACGTACTGGTGAACAGGTATTTGCCCGCTTCCACTTGATTGACATAACCGTAGTAGGAGCATATATCTTCGAGACTGATTTCGTAGGGGTCGGAGAAGGTAGTGAAGTTGGTAACGTTGAATCGGTAAATCTTGTCGCCGGGCTCCTGCTTGCAGAAGAAGGCGTATCCGTTACCGCTCTCGTCGAGGTTGATAGACATATTGTCACCAAGACGTCCGTTGTACTTGGTGGTATCGTTGCCGTTCACACTGATGACACCATCCCACGTCCATACATCGGGCATAGCCGTCGGGGACGCATAGTGATATACCTTCAAGGGTGAAGCCGCACTGACGGGGGCTACAAGGTTGCAGATATAGATGTGTCCGTGTGAGAGACGACCGGCACTGACAACGTGTGTACCGCCCGTCACGCCCTCAACATTGAGCATAATCGGAGCGTTTGCGTTGTTGGCGAGAAGGTCAGCGACCTTCAACAGGCGCGGTGTGGGAGTCTCTGCTCCTTCACGGGAGACGATAAGCACATACTCGCCGTCAAAATCGCTACCGCGTACCTGCTCGCCTGCGAAATAGGCAGGTGTGGCACCCGTAGCGACAGAGAAGTCGTGTACAACGGCTTGTGAGAAGTCCACGCCCGGGGTAGGTCCGCTCTTGAAGGTGATTTCCATCTCCGTCTTGCGCCCCATGAACTCGATAATGAGTTTGCCCGGGTTGGCTGCGGTGAGGACATCGTCTTTCATCTCGGTGAATTGGTAGGTGGCACGTGCGGGGATAAGCGTGATAGAAGAGAGGATAGCCTCTGCCTCATCGGGCATACCGAGCGCGAGAATGCCGTCCACCACTTGGGCTGTGTACTCGGTGCCGCCACGGGACTTCATGATTAGTTTGTCGAGTTGCGGGTCCGAGGTCGGGTCGCTGAGGTTGATAAAGACCTCATAGACCTGCTCCTTGGTACCGTTGATGACCTTCACGTCCTGCTTGAGTTGCTTGCCGTCCTCGGAGGTGTTGAGGGTGAAGTCGTAGGTGTCCTTGTCGAGTTTGGCACCAAGCGATAGTTTGGCGTTGAACTGAATAGCGTTGACGTCGGTCTCGGCTGCTACGTTGTCGAAGGTGACGGTGTAAGCGGTGTTGTCCACCGTACCTGTGTAGGTGGAGTTTTTGATAGAGATAGACTTGATGAGCGCCTCGACGGTGTCATTGTTGTTCTCCTCCGGACCTTTGCATCCGGGTGTGCACAGCAACCCGATAAGGGCGATGCACAAAAAGAAAAGATTACGTTTCATATACATTTAACAACTAATAATTCACATTGGTATTAACCAAAACATTCTTTACCCATAAAAACAAGGAACACGTAATTACCGTGTAATTAACCATTAATTCTCCGCAGTAGCGGGTGTTTATAATTTATAACAATTACTCACGTATGGATGGTTTATCCGTTGCCTATCCCTTGCATAAGGGTTGCGTATCCCTTGCTGTTTGAATCGATTAACAAACGATAATAATCGGACGATTACTGCCACTCTTTGGTTTGGGTGAGGGTGTAACCCTTGGTCTTGTAGAGGGTGATTTGACCCGACGGCACGGGATTGACATAGTTGCGTGCAACAGGACGCTCACGCTGCCCCTCGGTGTTGCGGAGGATATAACCCTCTTTGGCAGAGGAGTCCTCGAAGACGATTTCGGGGTCTTTGTTGGGGTAATTGTCGGCAACAATATAGGCACCAAAGCGAATGTCAGGGTTGCAACCGTTCCAGAGGTAGTCGAGTTTGCGCCAACGCTTGAGGTCGTTGAGACGGAAGCCCTCCAAACACAGTTCGGTGCGGCGTTCACGGCGTATCTCCCACAAGATAGAAGATGTTATGCCACCGTCAGCAAGTTGCTCTATCTCGAGACGCTTCGGGTCGTCGAAGACCTTGCCATTGACGGAAGGTTGGTCGCCTACGACATGGAGAGCAGGCAGATTGACATCTTTGCGTGCGCGGATGAGGTTGACAGAACGGTCGAGTTCCGCGTCAGCAAAAGGATAGGAAGTGTTGATGAGGTGCAGTTCGTAGGCAGCCTCGGCGTAGTTGAGTAGCACCTCGGCATAGCGCAGGCAAGGTGCGTCGGTAACGTTCTTGGAGCCCGTCCATGTAGCCTCAGGCGTAGTGGCACGGTCGTCGTCCATAAACTTGCACCACGAGTAGCCCGACAATGCGTAGTTGAAAGGCTTGGTATCAGTGCCTTTCAGATAATAGTGCGGGCGGATACATTGGGTGAGACGCGGGTCACGATTAGCGAAGAACTCGCCCTCGGTGCGTGCCATCCAGAAGGGGTCTTTGACATATACAGGCAGTCCGTCGGCGGTGAGGAATGTCTCTGCGAGGGACTTGCTGAGCCCCGCCTGCGGCTCGGTGAATGAATAGGTGAGCGTGGAGTGCGCCAGGACGCCGTCTTCGTAGTGACGGTACATGATGATTTCGGGATTGTCGGCGAGGTTATCACTGACGAAAAGCGACTTGTAGGAGGGCGCAATGGAGTATTTGCCCGAGTTCATGACAAGCAAGGCTGCATCGCGCGCGGCGACCAGACACTGCTCCGCCATATCGAGGTCGATATTATGATACTTGAGGAACGTGCCCTCGCGCAGCAGATAGCGGGACGCCATGGCTGCCACCACATAGCGGTTGATTTGCAACGCCCCATCGTTCTCGCGGACACTGTCCATGGCATAGCGGAAGTCCTCGATGATACGTGCGTCCACGTAGGTGCGGGGATCGCGGTCTTTGTAGAGGTAGTCGAGGTCCTCCTTTTTGCTACTCGCCACAGGCACACGGTCGAACCAAGGCACATCGCCGTAGGTGAAGGTGAGGTTGCTGTAGTAGCAGGCGCGGAAGAAACGTGCCACCCCGCGCCAGTGGTTCTTGGTAGCCGCGTTGGCATCGATGCGGTCGATATTCTCAAGCACATAGTTCGCCTTGCGGATATTGGAGAATGACCACGAGCCGTCGGACACGGGCACCGCCTCGGGACGGAGGTTGAGTTGCTGTTTGTCGGAGGCGAAGTCGTCGTTGGTGGTCTGCCCCATAAGGAACGGTCCGTGGGACGTGCCCGTACCATAGCCCGAGAAGACAGAGGTGTAGAAGCCGTACATGTAGGTGCGCGCCTGGTCCTCGTTCTGCCAGTACTCGGCATCGGTGAAGTCGTCGTAGGCAGGCTGGTTGAGGAAGTTTTCACAGCCCGTAAACGCCAGCGCAGAAGCGGCGACGAGGAGCGAAAGAATTATATGATTATTCTTCATAATACGTTGTTAGATAATGTTATAACGAGATTTGGAGACCACAACTGAGTTGGCGTGTGAAGGGGTAGATACGTCCCCATCCCATAGCACCGCCGTCACCGGTAGAGGTGTCGGTCTCGGGGTCGATAGGCAGGTTGCCGAGGTGGTCGAACTCACAGACGTTCTCAGCACTGAAATAAATGCGGAACTTGGAGAAGTGCATCTTGCGGAGTGCCTTTTCAGGCAGGCTGTAGCCGAGGGTGATGTTCTTGAGACGCAGGTAACTCATGTCGAGCAGGTAACGCGTCTGGCAGAGGAAATTGAAGCCTGCCGCCGAGTACTGCCCGGGTTGGTTGGTCTCGGTGAGACGAGGGTAGAAAGCATCGGTGTTGTCGGGCTTCCAGTAGTCGGTCTGGTGGGCATAGTAGGTGCCCTCGGAGAAGTTCCAGCCGGGTATCATCATGGTGCCCGTAGCCCAGTACTGACGCGAGCCGACGCCTTGGAAGAGCAGGCTGAGGTCCACGCCGTACCAGTCGAGACCAATCTTGAAGTTGTACTCGTAGCGCGGAGTGGTGTTGCCGATGCGTCGCCAGTCGCCCGGGTTGGCAGCGGTCTTGTCGCCCCACGTGATTTCGCCGTCACCGTCGAGGTCCATATACTTGACATCACCGGGGCCGTACTTGTAGCCGTAGCCGCTCATCTTCTCGAAGTAGGACTGCGAGGCGATACCGTCCACAAGGGTGCCGTCGGCATTGAAGTCATCCTCTTGGAAGAGGCGGTCGGTAGTGAAGCCCCATATCTCGCCATATATCTTGCCCTCGTAGTTGCTGCCGTCGATGACGGAGGTGTTCTTGCGGGGGTGCTTGGTGACGATGGTGAGGGCATCGGCGAGGTTGGCTGTGAGGTTGAGACGCAGCCCGCAGTTGAAACGGTGGTGGTAGTCGAGAGAGAGTTCCCAACCGTTGGTGGTGAGTTGGGCAGCGTTCTCGTAGGGTGCAGTGGCTCCGAAAGTGCTCGGGACCTCTGTGCCACCCACTACCATGCCATCGTTGATACGGCGGTAGAGGTCGAAACTGACACCCAGTTCATCCTTGAAGAAACGTGTGTCGATACCGAGGTTCATGGTCTTGATGGTCTCCCACGTGAAGCCGTCGGCAATGGCGGTGGGCAAGGAGAAAGTAAGCATATTGGTAGAGCCGACAATCCAGCCGCTGTTGTAGGAACTCATGATAGCACGGAAGCGGTTGTCGCCGATGTCCTGGTTGCCGATAGAGCCGTACGAACCGCGAATCTTGAAGAAACTCCACCACGGGTTGAGGACTTCCCAGAAGTTCTCCTCGCTTGCCACCCAACCGAGCGAAGCCGACGGGAAGAAGCCCCAGCGTTGGTCGGTGGGGAAACGTGAGGAGCCGTCGAAGCGGCCGTTCAACTCAACGAGGTAGCGGTTGCGATAGGCATAGTTGGCACGCGCGAAGAAGCCCATGATTGCCCACGAAGAGTGGCTGCCATAGATGAAGTTTTCGCCTGTGGCAAGAGAGATTTCCGCCTTGTTCTGGTCGAGAAGGTCGCGCTTCTCGGCATTGACATAGTCCACCTCCTTGTACTCGATATTCATACCCGCGAAGACATTGAGGCTGTGGGCATCATTCCACGTGTGCTTGTAGCGCAGGACAGCATTGCCCGCGTGGTAGTTGCGGTGGTAGATGTACTTGTCAATCTTGTTGCGCGAAGTGGCTGCCCAGTTGTCCACGAGTTGCATGCTGCCGCTCCAGAAATCCCAACCGCCCACAGTGCCACCGCGCTGGGTGATACTCTGGTTGTCAAGGTTGTAGGTATAATCAAGGTCGAGGGTCAAGTCGGGTATGCCGAGTGTGAAGGTAGCCCCCACGGACATACGCATATAGTCCTTGATATTGCTGTCCATATTCGCCGCAGCCGTCTCGGTGACCGAGTTGCGGAACGGGTGTCCCTCGTAGGTGCCGTAAGGCATGATAGCAGGCCAACGGTAGAGGTAGTAGAGGGCATCGTAACTGGATGTGCCGTAGTTGAACGGTGTCTCAAGGTCGGTACGCGTGTAGAGAGCCTTACTGCGGACGTGAAGCCACGGCTTGATTTCGGTATCGGTGGAGAAATTCACCGAGTAGCGGTTGTATTCGTCAGGGTTGACCTTTACGACACCGCCTTGCCCCATATAACTGAGGCCCATATAGTAGTTGGTCTTGCCCGCCGTACCGCTGAAACTGAGGTTGTGTTGCTGCGAGAAAGAGAAATCCTTGATATACTCGTCGGCAGCGTTCCAGCCGCGATAGAAATGCGGGGTGCCTGACTTGATGACAAAGTCACGCCCCTCCACCATCTCGGGTCCGAGATTCTGGTTGCCGTACATACGGTCCCATTCCTTCATATTCTCAATATCTTCGGCATCCCATACGAGTCCGCATGCATTCGTAAAGACCGTAGTACCCGGTGTACGACGCTGGCGTGCCTCGAGTGCCATCTCCGCACCGACATACGACTTAGCCACCTCGGGCAGTGCCGTCGGGGTTGCCCACGAGAAGTTGTTGGAATAGTTGACCGTGAACTTGGATTGCGCTCCTGCACCCGACTTGGTGGTAATCAGTATCACACCGAAGGCGGCACGCGTACCATAGATGCTGGAGGAAGCCGCGTCTTTCAATACGGAGATGTCCTGAATATCATCGGCATTGACCATGGAAATGTCGCTAATCTCCACACCGTCCACCAGGATAAGCGGTTGGCTGGCATCGTTGCCCTCGTTGAGCAGTGTGCCGACAGCACCACGGATACGGAACTTAGGCGTGTCGCCCAACCGTCCGGAAGACTGCGTAACAGTCAGACCGGGAACGGCACCTTGCAGACCCGTACCCACATTGGTGATAGGACGCCCCTCCAACTGGTCTTCCACGCTCACGGACCCCACAGCACCCGTCAGGTTGGCTTTGCGCTGGGTGTCGTAGCCGACTACAACCACCTCGTCGAGCATCTTGTTGTCCTCGCGCAGCGTGACATTGATGACGGTGCGCTGGTTGACGGGTTCGGTGAGGGTGTTGTAGCCGATATAGGAGAAGCGTAGTTGCGCCTTGGCATCTGCCTCAATGGCATAGTTGCCGTCGAAATCGGTGATGGTACCCGTGGTGGTACCTACCACCAACACGCTGACACCTATCAGGGGTTCGCCTGCGCCGTCCGTAACCTTGCCGGTAATAGTAGCAGCATTGGCTACACAGAGGGTAGCCAATGCCAATAGTATGGTTGCTAATCGTTTCATTTGATTACTTTCTTGCCGTTAATGATGTACATACCTGCAGGTAGTTGGCTCTCGTCGGTGCCTAAGTACTGCCCCGTGACGGTGTAGATGCCCTGACGCATGGCGGGTGTGGTATCTGCACCTACCTCATCAACGCCCATCGGGAACTGAATGCCCTCACGTACGGGTACGCGCGTAGTATAGGTGTTGTTGGTGTTCGGCAGGGCATATACCATCAGTCGCTCGTTGGAGTTGGAGACGATGTACAGGTTGCCCGCTGCATCAAAGTCCACACCCATAGTGTTGCCCGTAGTGCCCCACTCGATGATGCACTTCTCGGTGAGCGTGGGTGCACCCGTAGTCTCGTTGTAGGTTACGTCCCATACCTTCACGGTACCCTTTTCCGCACCTACGGCTATCATATTGCCGTCTGCACTGATACCCATACCGCCTTGGTGGGCACCGTCGATGCCGTTGTTGGCGATATTGAAGTCTATCTCGCCCTTGGCGTTCACGTGAATCAGAGCGGGAACAGCAGCACCACTATTGAAACGGTACTGGCTCATAAAGAAGCCTCCGCGCTGGTCATAAGCCAACTCGCCACTACCATTCTTCATGTGCGAACCCGTGTTGGCATCATCGAAGAACATTGCCGATGGTGCCGTGGTCCAAGGCAATGCCTCTTGCTCACCGATATTGTATTGGTTGATATTGCTGATTATAGACCCCATACTATTGTCGCGGTCATACGTATAGAGCACCTCGTCTTTGCCGGTGCCGAGTACCACGCAACTCATCACGGGATTGCATATCACATCCTTTGAACCCGATTTGACTTGCCCTGTGGATTTGCTGCGCTTGCCACTGAAGACAGGGGTGAAAGCACTGTCGGGTTTGGCGGGGTTCATCACATATACACCCGACGAACCGAAAGAGGAACTTGGTACAAACACATCGCCATCAGGAGCCACCGAGAGGCGTGCCAAGGCGAATTGGTAGGTGGCAGGTTCCTCTGCTCCCCACTCTACGGCACCTGTCCACGCCTTAGCCCCTTGGTTGGTAACATCCGTCAAGTCGTTGCCCAACACGAATATGCCTTTTTCCGAGTTGCGGAACGAGGGTGCCGTGCCTTCTGCGCACTGACCGCCTACCGAGTTGCTGACATATACACGTCCGAAATACGGGCTGGACGGGGTCTTGTCCACAGCCACACCGCGTGCGGCATAGAACTGGAACACCTCGTCATCCGTGCTGATTTTGGCGGGGTAAGCAATAGCGCGTGTGGCAGCCGTAATGCTGTAGTGGTCGAACACCTTACCCATAAACGGGTTAGCCACCGTGTGTGCACCCTTGCTCAAGGCACCAATCACGTGTGTATCCACTATCTCGTTGTCCTTCTCAATCGTGATGCTCACATTGGTAGCGTCCTCATTGAGACGGAAATAGAAGTTCGTGCCGTCGCAGTCCAACTCACCCGCGTAGATATTTGCCACCGGTGACGACAGCGATTGGAAGTGCTGCACACCCTCGCCGTCTGCCAACACGATAACGTGAATGGTATATCCGTCCACCCATGCCATGGTGCTCATATAGGCAGCCTCTGCTTCGCCCAAACCTTCTGCAGGATATTGGCTGCTGACCTCTTGCGCCTTGTCCATACCCTCGGTAACGTCATACAGGCGGAAGCCCACTTTTGCCTTGCCGTCGCTCACAGGACGCGCCATATAGTAGTGCCCTGCGTAGCAGAAGAAACTGACACCCGCAATATCGCACACGTTGCCAAACGGGTCAATGGTCAGTTGCTTGTCGGTATAATCTTCTTCTGTCTCTGCCATTGCAATGGCAGTCTTTTCGCCCTCTGCATCAGCATTGTACACAAGGCTGCAAACGGTCTTGCCTGTTCCTGTCATATAGCGGCTGCACCATGCCGAACCGCTGATGGAGAACGACTTGCCTTTTGCCGCCTCATTTTCAAACAGCACTGTCGGGTTCTGCATATTCTCGTCCCATATATAGAAGGTGCCCTTGTCTGCCACCTTGCCTACCAGGTAGTTGTCCGCACTGAAACCTATATCGCTCAGCACCACACCTTCGGGCATCGGCAGGGCGGTCTCGCCTGTCATGTCCGTGTTGTAACTCTTCACCACACCGCCAATCAGCATATAGCACTTGCCATTGCGGTACAGCGCACGCGTCACGCCTGCGGGACATGCCGCCTTCTCGCCCACTGTCTCAAACTCATAGTTGTCCAATGCCATCGCATCGCTCTCCGCACACGGGTAGTCCTCTGCCTGCAGACGAATATTCTTCAGTTGCATCTTCACGCCTGCTATCTCCTCGGCTTTCACGGTTACCTGCGTCTCCAAGGTGCTGTATTTATCCTTGCTTGCCACTACGCGGTAGTCACCGGGCTCCAAGTCATAGAAAGCAAACACACCGTTGTACCAGTCGTCGGTCGTCTTCTCGGCAATCTTCGTATCGCCTTTGTACAACTCCACTTTCGCACCGTTCAACGGCAACCACTGGTCGTCGCTGTTGGGCACATACACAAATTTCGGTTGGTTGAGTACGTCCACCAACTCATTGCTCGACTTCACCCAACCGCTAATCGTGGCGGTCTGCGGCAACTCGCGCTTGAACCACTTGTGGAAATGCTGGTACATACGCAGTGCTTCCAACTTGCAATAGTCGTCGTTGCACAGACGGTGTGTCTCCGGCGCGTAGTCATGGAAACTGCCCTCGCTCAAGAACCCCGGCACAGTCAGCGGACGCAGCACGCCCAACCCCATATCATCACCATAGAAACTCAAGTCACCGCGCAGGATAGGAGCCGGACTGGTCCATACCGTCAGCGGGTTGGTTATCTGTATCCCGCCGCTGCTGGCTGCCATCTGGTCGCTCTGTGCCACGGTCGGCTCGCCTGTTCTGCCGTGATACAGCATCAGCAGGTAGTTGGTCTGCGAGTTCAGCGCATTGGAGTGTATCGAGATAAAGTGGTCCACATTATTGGCATTCGCCTCTTCGGCAATCGCACTCAAGTCGCGGTCATCGCCGTTCTCCAACTCTTTCAACTCCTCTGCCGTCGCATTCGGATAGTATTTCACATCGCGGTTACCCGATTTGTTCGTCGTGCGCGACATAATCACCGTTGCACCCGCTTTCTCCAGCATATCGCGGAGTGCCAAGCCCTTCACGAGGTTCGAGTTGCTCTCCCAGTAGCCTTTCGGGTTGGTCCATACCTCAGGTACGGGTATCGTCCATATACTGCGGTCGTTGGCATCATGCCCGCCGTGCCCGGGATTGATGTATATCTTTATGCCTTTCAGCCCCGCTTCTTGCTGTGCCTCATGGCGGGCTGCCAAACGCGCTGCCTGACGCTTCTTCTCGGCTGCCAGACGCACATTCTCCGCCTCTATGAACACTTGCTTCTCCACCGTGCTGAGGTCGCGGGTGTCGCGCCCGTCTATACTGCGCGCGATATAGCGGATATGGTCTATCTCGTCATGCCCCGTATAGAACTCCTGCATACCTGCCACATGGCGGTTGTCTATCCATTTCGGCGCATTCATACGACCCATCGACTGCACGTGCTTTCCGTCTATGTCGCACACAAACGTGCCATAACGTGCCGTAACATACACCAAGTGCTGCTCATCGGGCGATACGCTTGCCCAGAAATAACTGGCATCCTCGCCATTCGGCGTCAGCACATAACTCTGACCGTCACGCATAACCACCATCTTCCGGTCTTCAATCGTAACGCTCGTCCGGGCAAAGGCAACTATCGCTGCCACCAACCCTAAAAGAGTAAAGAATTTTCTCATACTTGTAGGTATTAGAATGTTAATATCTCAGTTTACTGTTTGTCTTTCAGCACATTGCCTTGCGCATCGTACACACGTCCGTTGTGCTCTATACGCAGCACACCGTCCTCCATCCACTTGCGACTTACCGGTTGTACCCCGTCTGTACCGATATTCTCCACCGCGTCAGCAGTAGAGAATATCACTTTGCGCACCTCGCTCCAACAGTCGCCCGAGTTCGGGATACGCGTCTTCACACGCCAATAATATGTCCCTAACGGCAGGTGCTGCAGGTTCTGCCGCATATCCGTAGAGAAAGACGTGCCTGTCATTTCCTGTGCCATCACGATGTCCGTCATCGCCTCGTCGCGTGCCACTTGCAGCACGTAACTGTCTGCTTTCGGCACAAACGTCCACTGGAATACAAAGGGCAACTTCCTTGCATCGCCGTCATTCGGGCTTACCGGCGTGGTGCTCACGGCTTCCGTCTTGTCCTCGCCCAAGATGCGCAGCGCATACTCATTGTTATACTTGTCCATCACGCTCACGGCTATCCTGTAGCCGCTCTCCGTCATGCCCTCAGGCAGCGTGAATGTCTTGTTGTAAGTTATGCCGAGCAGTGCCTCGCCCAACGAGTACACGCCCACACGGTTGCGGAAACTGTTTGCCACTGCATACACCGCGAAATGCACATCGTCGTCCGTGTGCGTCCATGTCAGTGTGCGCCCGTTCTGCTGCAGGTTCTCCACCATGGCGCGCTCCCGTGCAGGCTTCCAGTTGATGGCAGGCGGCAACGCAGGGTATCGGAACTCGTCTGCCAGGAAAGCCTTGCGCAGTTTCTTGTCGTATATCCAACCCATTGTCTGATAGAACACCGCCCCGGGCGCATTATCCGTCACCGTGCGGTTCAGTTGTGCCTGCTGCTGCATCTCACTCACACTGAATGCCCCGCTCTCATAGCGGTATATCGCCATACTCGAATAGAAATGCTTGCCGAAGCGGTTGCACATATCCCCCCACCATTTGCTCAGCGTCTTGTAGTCTTGCGCACCGCCTATCTTCCAGTACAACTGCGGCGACAGATAGTCCACCGTCCCTTCTTCCAACCATGCCACGGGGTCGCAGTATATCTCCTGGTACATATTCCCGCCCGAGATGTTGCTCGGCAGTGTGTAGCCGCGTTGCTTTGCCACCGCGTAGTTGGTCGTCCATATCCCGAATGGCGACACACCGAAGGTCACCCACGGCTTCACAGCCTGAATGGTGTCATACACCTCTTTCACCATCTTGTTCACATTCTGCCTGCGCCAGTCGTCCACACTGATGTCACTCGGTTTCAACTTCCGCACGCTGGCAGAGTCCTGGTTGGTCGTACCCCCGTATGGATAGAAATAGTCGTCCATCAAGATACCATCGATGTCATAGTGTGCCAGAATGTCGCCCACCACGTTTTTTATCTGCTGCCTCACCTCGGGCAACGCGGGGTCCAGAATGATGTCGCTCTTGTACCACAGCAGCCACTCGGGGTGCGAGTGCTTGTAGTTCAGCCGCGTGGTATCATTATTCCCCGTCCAGTCATAACTGCCTCGCGAGCCGTAGCGGTAGGGGTTTATCCATCCGTGGCAACTCAGTCCGCGCTTGTGGCACTCCTCTATGCAGAACGCCAGCGGGTCATAGCCGGGGTCCACACCGCGTCCGCGGTTGAGGTAACTCGACCACGGCTCATAACTCGACTTGTACAGCGCGTCACATGCGGGACGGATATGGAAGAACACCGTATTCATATTCATCGACTGAATCGAATCCAACATACGCACCAGGTCTTTCTTCTGCGCGTCCGCACCTATGGTGCCTGCCTTGGGCCAGTCGATATTCGCCACACTCGTCAGCCATGTCGCACGCATCTCACGCTTCGGACTGGCAGCAAAACTCACAGGTGTGAGCATCACCATAGCACACACCACCGACAATAATGCCCATAATCTCTTCATCGTTATGTATCTCGTTATTTGTTTACTCAACGGTATTATGTTGGTTTTTTGTATATTACAAACAGACCATCCCCCTCTCTCGTCCCCTTTGTACCTCATTATGGGTGGTATCACATAAACGACCGTTTCTTTGATACCATGAAAATGTGATAAAGGGGGGTGATTGGGGTAATAAGCATAAGCAATAATTATTAACTTATAAATCTGTAATTTTATGAAGAAAATTTCACTTCTTTTGGCTGCTTTGGTGATGACCGCGGCAGCGGGTTTGAACACCATCAGCGCACAGCGCGTATGGGCTTACGGGCTGAGTTTATCACAAGAAAATGCGTCTTACACTTTTGCCTTTACGGCAGTGACAGATGCTACCGAGGCTAACCTCGTGTTTACTGATGCAGAAGGCAAAGAGGTTGGTAAAGTGGCTGTCAAGGATGTTAAGCAGGGCGCAAACACAGTTACATTGACGACAGACCAAATCCCAGGCAAAGATGTTACTCTCAATTGGGCTGTAGAGTTGAAAGGTGCTGCTATTGAGACACTGACGGAAGTAACTGATGTAGAGAAGGGTATCTATAATTTCTACATTCCGCAAGGTGTGGCTGTTGATAACAACCCTGAGTCTGAAAATTTCGGCAATATCTATATTGCAGAGCCTCAGTATAATGAACAAGCAGATGGTGGGACTGATAGAACAAAGACACAGAAACCCGGTATCTTTACATACGATGCATTGTTGAATGAGTTGAATACAACGAATGTTGGCTATTTACCTGCAAATATAACGCTGGCAAATACCAATCGCCAAGAAATACATCGTATTGCCGTTCGCCCTACAGATGGTTTGGTTGCTTTCGCACACAATGTGGCTCCCACTGCAGTATGGACAGTTCCTGCAACAGGTGATGCTGTGAATATGATTGAAGGTGTATCAGAGATTACTCTTGCAAACTCGTTGTGCTTTGACGAGAAAGGTGTGCTGTATGTATTGGATAATGCTAATACTACCACGGGTGGTACTATTTACAAGGTAGAGAATGGCAAGGCTACAAAGATTATCCAAAGTACTGTTTGGGCAAACGCAGACAATGCTATAACTTCGGATGGTCGTGGTGGTCTCTGGGTAGCGCAACATCGTTGGGCTCTTGACGCGTATAATGCTTTGACCCACGTAAACGCAAAGGGCGAAATTGACTATGCCGTTAATAGTTCTGCTGATAAAGCCATTACCAGTATGTTTGATAGAGACTATAGTATGTCTACTCGTGGTCAATTGGCATACGACACAAAAAGAAATGTGTTGGGATTTGGAGGTAACAAGAAAGTGACCTTGTTTGATGTGACCTATAATGCCGAAACGGGTGTACCTACACTTGTTAAGGGTGTTCAAACTGCTGCTTTGGGAGGCAATATAGATGGTGTAGCCTTTGACTACGCAGGAGATTTGCTTGTATTATGCGCTTCTGTTGAGCGTTTCTATAAATTTGCAGTGCCTACTACGGACAATAGTATCGTAGTGCCCGCACAGAAATCACAGACTATTGTAAAGAGTACAGGCACATTCGTTGACAATACTGAGGTGGCTATGCCGCAAGCGCAGAAAGTGGTTCGCAACGGGCAAGTGTATATTGTTCGTGACAATGTGATGTATGATATGATGGGACAAGTGGTAGAGTAAGGAATACCACAGAACCGTCTTAATTGATATTCGGTTAAGGACTGCCGTGCAGAGATGTGCGGCAGTCTTTGTGTTGTATAAGAAAAGGGTTATAGTTCGGGTAGTATAGGCTATGGGCAGATAGAAAAATAGGAAAGATTTAGCAAAATTTTCCTATTTCTTCGTATTTCTATGCGTATTCCTCTTATATCATCTCGGGATTGTCGGCTTAATCACATACT
>DJSG01000081.1:45409-57340 GCA_002440265.1 Bacteroidales bacterium UBA6340
CTAATCACATACTAATGTCATAGTCTTGACCCGATAAAGGCTCGGCAAAAATAATAAAGGCTGACGGTAAGAATAATGTCTGTCAATATAGGAATAGGAGAGTGTCCAAAGAAAAAATGCTTGCAAAATGTGGTATCTGCGCAAATAAAAAGTGCCAATACTTGCAATTTTCGTTTTTTGGCACTAACTTTGCAGCAGAATAAACAAATAATAAGAATATGCCACAGATTTACCAATACTTTGGATTTGTGTTCTTCTTTTACTCGAATGAACACACGCCAATTCACGTACATGTAAGCCATAGCGGTTGCCACAGTATATTTGAGATTATTATGCTGGATGGCAAACTATCAGAAATCCGTGTCCGTGAGAAAGCGGGAGAAGAACCTCTTCCTGCAAAAGACAAGAAAGTGGCAGAGGAATTTATTAGAAAATACTACAAGAATATCATAGATAAATGGGTTAATTTCTTTGTTAAGAAGCAAGTAGTACGCAGCACAAACATTAAAACCAAACTTTAATATGAGCCGTTTATATATCACAGACGCAGCGGATGCCGGCAATCTGTCGGTGCGATTGACTTTTAGTGACCATACGTCGCAAGTGGTCAATGTGGGTGATTTCATACGGCAATACCCGCATCCTCAATACAATAAGTACTTGGACGAGCGTAAATTCCGCCAATTCAAGTTGGAAGACGGCAACATCGTGTGGGGCAAAAATTGGGACTTGATTTTCCCGATAGAGCAGTTGCATCGGGGACACATAGAATAAATCGCGGTTGCCAAGGCATAGGCGGAGTAGCGGTCGGTGGAGGTATTTGCGCCGAAGCCAATGAAAAATACATAAAAACAAGTAAGTTTTTTTGTGTAATCCAATGAAAAGCATTACCTTTGCAAAGTGGTACCAAATAAACGGTCGTTTATTTGGTACTTGGGGGCATTTGTGTGACCCTTGCGGCGGCAAAGGTACTGCTTTTTGTTTATATATACAAGGAAAATGAACGTTTTTCTTGTATATATGGTTGTTTTTGTGTAACTTTGCAGCGTTTTCATAACGTAAATTGTCTATCAACAAAAGCAATCACAGCACCATGAAACGATATTCTTCCACCTCGGTATGCCGCCACATCACGGCACGTTTACACCACATTCTATATCACGTGCGCATATACGCATGCGCAACCTTTGCCATAGCAGGCACAGCACTTCTCTGTGGCTGCAGCAACCGGCAGGCACCTATGTCGCTGCATTGGGAGATGGGTGCGAATGATATACGCCCGGGCGTATGCGAGATGTATCTGACCATCACCAATACATCAAGCAAGCCTCTGACAAATGAGGGTTGGACACTCTATTTCGATTATATGTCCGTTCACCCGCTCACGATGACGGCTGACGAACAGCCGTTGCGCGAGGGCACTATCGTGGGCGCACTCCTCGAGACAGAGATACAAGCCAGTTACCATTCCATCGTGCCTACCTCAGCCTTCACTCCCTTGCAGCCCGGCGAGAGCCGCACTTATTGTCTGCGCTACCGTGGCAACGTGATACGCCAGACGTCCATACCCGAGGGCTTCTTCTTGGTGCAGGGCGACGGCAAGCCCGTGTCTGTCCCGTGTACGTATGAGCCTTTCACGCGCCGCGAACAGATGATGCGCGGCATAGAGACATGGGAGAAAACACCGTATGCCGACGGAGAGTACGTGTATGAATATAACAGACTCCCCCTAACCCCCTCAGAGAGGGGGAATACAGAACGGATACTTCCCATACTACCACAGCCTAAGAGCGTTGTATATCAACAGGGTATGTGCGACATCACGCGTGCTGAAATGGTTGTGCGTACCGACGCGAATATGGTACCCGAGGGCTACACCCTGCGTCTGACACCCGACACCATATATATAGAGACAGGCGATGATGCGGGTGTCTTCTATGCCCGTCAGACCTTGGCACAGTTGGGCGAGCAAGCCCCTTGTGCCGTCATCACCGACTACCCCGACTTGCACCACCGTGCCGTGATGCTTGACATCGTGCGCAACTACTATCCCGCCGACTCTATCCGGCGCGTAATAGACGTGATGGCACGGCACAAACTGAACGTCCTGCACCTGCACCTCTCCGATGATGAGGCATGGCGGTTGGAGATACCCGGGCTGCCCGAACTGACTACCGTAGGGGCAAGGCGCGGATACACCACCACCGAAACCGAATGTCTGCTGCCGATGTACTGCGGCGGATGGGATTATACCGACTTGTCTTCCACTGCCAATGGGTATCTGACACGCGCGCAATATATGGATTTGCTGCGCTATGCACAGGAGCGTTGCATACGTGTCATACCCGAGATAGACATGCCCGGGCACATGCGTGCCTGCAAGAAAGCCATGCATGGGCTGCTGACCGACAGCGTGTTGGAGGCACGCCGCTACCTATCGGCGCAGAACTACACCGACAATGTGATTGCCGTATCCAATCCGTATGCCATTGAGTTCGTGGACCGTGTTATCACCGAGATAGTGAAGATGCACGCCGAGGCAGGCTGTCCGCTGACCGTCTTCAATATCGGTGGCGATGAGGTGCCGACAGGTGCCTTGACGCGTGAAGAGCATCAGGCGTTTATCAATCAAGTACTTGCTATCTTGAAGCGGCACCACCTGCAACCCGCAGGCTGGGAGGAGATAGGGCATTTCTGTCCGCCCGAGACACGGGCTATATGCTATTCGTGGCACAATGGTGAGGCAAAGCCCCTCGAACTGGCAGAAGCAGGCTACCCTGTAGTACTGGCAGCAGCAAACCATCTCTACTTTGACCTTGCCTATTGCAACCACCACGAGGAGAAGGGGCTTAACTGGGGCGGATACACCGACGAGTATCGTGCTTTCGACTGGCAGCCCTTGCAGCACCCCAATGTGATAGGTATGAGTGCGCAACTATGGAGTGAGGTGATACGCTCTTTTGCACAAGTGGAGTGGCAGTTGTATCCCAAGATGTTCGGCTTGGCAGAGCGTGCATGGAACACCCGTAGCCGCCTCACACTCAGCGAATACAACACCCTTGTATATGAGACTCTTCTCCCGCGCCTGCACGCCGCAGGGCATAACTTCCACCTGCAGCAACCGGGCATTCATGCCGAGCAAACAAAAGACAACACCTTGCTGATAACCATAAACAAGGTCATGCAAGGCGGCAAGATATACTACCAAATAGACAATGGCGAGTGGCAATGCTACACCGCACCCTTCTGCGTACCGGATAGCACCGCCACCATCAAAGCATATATCGACTACCTCGACCACACCAGCAACACTACCTGGCTGTGGTTGGATAGCCGATATACCGATTAGACAACTTGTCTGTTACTATCTATTTGGTTGGTTCTTTGGGGGCTTGCAAACTATTGTAGGTCTCCAATGCCTTGCGGAGGACCTTGACTGCCTTGGCGAGTTCCTCACGGTTGAGGATATACGCCATACGTACTTGCTGGCGTCCGTCTTCCGAATCATAGTAGAAACCGCTACCGGGTGCCATCATGATGGTCTGCCCCTCGTATTGGAAGTCGGTGAGACACCATTTGCAGAACTTGTCGGTATCGTCCACAGGCAAGTGCACCATCACATAGAACGCACCCATAGGCGTGGGTGCAAAGACACCCGGTATTTGGTTGAGTTGGTCAATCAGGAAGTTACGACGCGACAGGTACTCGTCGTACACCTGCTCCATATACTCGTGCGGTGTGGAGAGTGACGCCTCGGCAATGACCTGTCCCAACGACGGGGGCGAGAGACGTGCCTGACAGAACTTGAGGACGGCATTGTGCACCTCTTTGTTCTTGGTTATCAAAGCCCCGATACGGATACCGCACTCCGAGTAACGCTTGCTGACAGAGTCGATAAGCACCACGTTTTCCTCGATTCCATCGAGGTGGAAAGCGGATATATAGGGTCGCTTGGTATAGATAAACTCACGATACACCTCATCGGAAAGCAGGTAGAGATTGTACTTCTTGACGAGGTCACGCAGTTGGCACATCTCCTGGCGGGTATAGAGATACCCCGTGGGATTGTTGGGATTGCAGATAAGGATGGCGCGTGTCTTGTGCGTGATTTGCTTCTCGAACTCCTCCACCGACGGCAGTTTGAAACCGTCTTCGATACGTGTCTTGACCGGCTTTACTATGGCACCGCACGAGATGGCAAACGCCATATAGTTGGCATAACTGGGGTCGGTAACGATGATTTCATCGCCCGGGTTGAGGCACGCCATATAGGCAAACATGATAGCCTCGGATCCGCCTGTGGTGATGATAATCTCATCGGGCGAGAGGTCTATGCCATAGTCTGCGTAATAGCCTACCATCTTGGTGCGCAAGGACTGGTCGCCCTGCGAGGGGGAGTAGGAAAGGATGTCCTGATGATAGTCGCGGATAGCCTCCAAGGCACATTCGGGTGTGTGAATATCCGGTTGCCCGATATTCAAATGATAGATTTTGACACCATTGCGCTTCGCCATGTCGGCGTACTTCGCCAGTTTGCGAATGGGTGACATCGGCATCTTCTGTGCGCGAGTCGATACTGTGAGAGTTTTCATGGGTTGTGGTATGAAAGGTTAATACTAATCTAGATAAGACAACCTTGTTTGCCTTAACGTGGCAAAAGTACAAAAAAAGATGCAGTTACACAAACTTTTCGATATAAATAATATGATTATCTACCATTTTGGGCATTGTGTGCCGATGTATATCGGGTGCTTTGACACCGTTGAAATCGGGCGTATCTGCCAATTTACGGTTGCTCGTCTCAATATGCACTTCGTCATAAATACCTGTGCTGATGATATAGTTGAGCAAGGTGGCTCCGCCCTCTACCAAGACGGAATGGATATTACGCGCTGCCAGGTCGCTGAGGATATACTGCCAATCGGTGCAGTCGCTGTAAACGATGGTCTCGGCATCGGGTGAGAACAGTTTGGCATCGGGTGGCAGCAGGTGGTGCCTGTCGAGGACAATACGTATCGGATTCCGCCCATTCCATCGGGTTGTACGCAGGCCAGGGTTGTCGAGAAGGGCGGTGCGCGTACCCACCATGATAGCCATATTCTCCGCCCGCTGTTGGTGAACGAGTTGCTTGGTCAGGGGTGTGGAGATGACCACAGGTGAGCCGTCTGTGCGTACTCGGTCGAGGTAGCCATCAGCCGTTTCCGCCCATTTCAACGTGATGTACGGGCGATGTTTCTCTTGCAGGCACATGAAGCGCCGGTTGAGTTCATGGCACTCTGCGGCAAGTACACCGACGGTAACCTCTATGCCTGCGTTGCGGAGTATCTGAATGCCGCGACCTGCCACTTTGGGGTTGGGGTCCGTACAGCCTACTACCACGCGTCGGACTCCTTTCTCCACAATCATGTTGGCACAAGGGGGAGTCTTGCCATAGTGGCTGCACGGTTCAAGGCTGACATAGAGGGTGCAATCCTGCATCGTCCAATCTGCATTATGCCGGCGGCTCTCTGTATCAAGGAAGCAATTGACTTCGGCATGGGGTCCGCCATACTGACGGTGCCAGCCTTCTCCCACTATGAATTCCTTATCACCCTGCCGGCACACAAGAACGGCACCCACCATAGGATTGGGGGCTACATAGTACTCACCGAGACGCGCCAACTGCAGGCAGCGGTGCATGTATTTGCTATCGTTGGTTTCCATACATCATAAAAAAACAGTATCTTTGCAACATGATTCCGTTGGTTACTTATATTACTGAAGCCCTGCGCGGCTACTATGACGAGCGTGAGTTGCGCGATTTGGCATGGTGGGTGGCAGAAGAGGTTACGGGGTTGAGCCGCACCGAACTGCTTACAGGTTGCAAAGATACAGAAAATTCTCCGTATATGGAAATCATACTGCATCGACTGCGTCAGCACGAACCTGTGCAGTATGTGTTCGGGCATACCGAGTGGATGGGATTAGACCTCCGAGTAAACCCTGCCACACTGATACCACGCCCCGAGACAGCGGAGTTGGTGGACTGGGTATTAGAGATGTTCAATATACAAAAAACAATGATTTCATCGGGTTCTCCTGCATTGAAGGTAGCGGATATAGGCACGGGTAGCGGGTGCATTGCCATAGCACTGAAGCGGCGTCGCCCCGCTTGGCAAGTGACAGGGATAGACGTGAGTGACGAAGCGTTAGCGATAGCGCATGAGAACGGAGTGCATAATGGTGTGGATATACAATGGCAAAAACGGGATATACTATCCGATGAAATCAGGGATTTTGATGTGATAGTGAGCAATCCGCCCTATATATGTGAGCATGAACGTGCAAGTATGGATAGGCAGGTATTGGACTATGAACCTGCGAGTGCTCTGTTTGTACCCGATAATGACCCGCTGCTGTTCTATCGCAGGATAGCCGAGATACGGAAAGGGCGGCACTTGTTCTTCGAGATAAACGAGGCGTATGGCGATGAAATGTGCGATTTGCTATGCGGATTGGGATATAAAGATGTGCAACTAAGACGGGATATATATGGAAAAGCGCGAATGGTCTATGGCAGAATTGCAGAGTAAGGCGGAGGCATACTGCGCCCAAGCAGAGCATTGTGTGTCGGAAATGAGAGACAAACTGCGTGTATGGGGTGCCACATCTGCACAAGCAGACGAGGTGACAGAGCGTTTGACGGATGAGAAATATATAGACGAAGCCCGTTATTGCAGAGCCTTTGTGCACGACAAACTGCTGTACCAAGGTTGGGGGCGTATGAAGATGCGGGCGGCATTACAGGCGAAACATCTGCCGAGTGCATACATATCCGCAGCATTGGAAGACATCGATGAAAGCGAGTATTTTCGGGTATTAGAGAAAGTGGTACGGAAGAAAAAAGGCAGTCCCGAGCAAGTGATACGTTTCTGCCTGCAACGAGGGTTTGCTATGGATGAGATACGGCGATTGGTAAATTTATAGGCACATATATCAAAGATTATATCTCCATCAGGCGACGGCGGAAGGTGTCTTGCGGGAGGTCGGTGCTGTTGTTGATGCGGGTCTTGTAGGTGTATATGGTATTCACCGAGTAGTCGAGGAGATTGGCTATCTGTTGGTTGTCTGTGATGCCGAGACGCATAAGGGCAAAAATACGCAACTCCGCGTTGAGAAGTTCGCCTTGGCGCGGGGTGATTTGACTATCAGGACGCAAGAGGGCGTTGAACTTCTGCACAAAGTCGGGATATATGTGCAGGAACATAGTGTCGAACCGCTTGTAGAAGTCGTTGCGGAGCATACGCACATCGGCATATTGCGGCACCAACTGCAGTTCGTCCATACGGCGGTCCTGTGCACGACGCTTGACATAGCGTTGATACTTCTCCAACTTACTATACACACTGCTCTCATTGCACAAGAATGTGGCTATACACTCCTCTTTGATACGGTTCGCTTCGGTGAGTTGCAGGTTGGACTGCTGTATCACCTGCTCCGTGCGGCGCAAAGCCCGATGGCGGTTGTAGAGCAGCAGAAAGGTAATGAGCAATCCCGTCAAGAGTACGTAAAGACAGATGTTAAGGCGCGTGATACGATGCGCCTGCTCCTGCATGGTGTGCAGTTGCTGTTGCTCGATGATAGGAATAATGCGTCCTATGGATAACTGACGGTGTCGGGCATTGTAGAACTGCGCATCGTCCATGGCCTGCTGTATGTATCGTGCGGCATGGTTGATGTCGCCGTGGTCGTACATGAGTTGTGCCACGATGCTCATGGCAATGGCTTCTTTGGTGCAACTGCGCAGGTCGGCAACGGCAGCCAATACCCAATAATGCTCGGAGCGGACGGTGTCCTGCAGTGCCTGATAGAGATAGCCCATTGAGGAGTAGGCTATGGCACGGTCGTGCTCGGAGATAGTGGAGCATGCGAGTGCCCGTCCGAAACGCTCAATGGCAAGTGTCTCATCGTCCTGCTTCATGGCGTATTGGGCTGCGGTGGACCAGTAGCGTACCGTGTCCTGCGGCGGGATAAGGGCAAGGGCTTGTTCGCTCATGCGATAGCCTTGCGTGCGGTAATCGGTGGCGAGTTGTCCGTGGGTGTAGTCCGCCATGTCGTAGAGCAGACGCGAATACGTGATGTAGTAGTCCGCCTGAATATCGCGCTGGCATTGGTCCACGCCCGTCATATCTTCGAGTACATCGGCACTCTCCTTGAACAAGCCTGATGAAAGAAACACGAAAGCATGGCGTGTGCGTGCCTGCACCATCTTCTCATGGGAGTGGAGGTGCATGGCTTCGTCTATGAGTTTCTCCACATAGACTGTGGCAGTGTCGTAGGAATAGGATTGGTACTCAAGGGTAAGGGACAGAAGCCGGTCGTAGGTGCTGCACGGCGCGTGGCGCAAAGAGTCGATACGCTGTTGCTTGGCGGATTGGTATTCGTCTTTGCGGGACAGTTCCGCCTCAAGAAGAGCGATGTCGTCTGTGGTGAACGCATACGCGGAAGGGCAGAGAGCGGCTGCGGCAAAGAGCAGACAAAGGAACGTGGTGCGCTTCATGGGATAAAGATTTTGCATGTGCCTTGTTCGCTGCAGATGACGTAGATGCCTGTGCGCAGGCGGGAGTAGTCCTGTTTCAGCGTGCCGCACGGTCGCCCCATGAGGTCATAGATACGTGCATCGCCTTCGGGCAAGTCCGGCATAACGGGTAGGGCGGCGGCGCAGTTGCCTGACTCCGTCCATGTCCATTGGCTGTTGTAGGCTCCTACAGGACGGCTGACATTGTCGAAAAGGATATTGCACCAGGTGCCGTCGCCTTTGGCAGCGGAGAAACTGACGCCGCAGACCGCATTGCGGATATATGTGTTTTGGATGCTGAGTCCTGTGACAGCGTGTGCGCCACCGATGATGCTGATGGCGTTGTCGCGTGAGTCGAGGATAGTGATGCTGTCGAGATGTACGTTGCGTACGTCGTAGCGCGATGTGCCGCCGATATTGAGTGCGCCTTGCAGGTTGCCCCAGAAGTCACCCGATGTGCCTTTTGTTCCCGATGTACAGCCGCAGTGAACGATAGTGATGTTGTGGAGAAGGATATTCTCGGTGTTGCTGAAGCCACGTCCGTCAAAGTCAGCATTCACCCGTGCGCCTGACTCGAGTCCGTCGAATATGGCAATGTGGTGTGCGGTATGCCCTATGCCACCGAAGAAACCAAGTGAGGAAGCCCTCCAGTTGTTCTCTGCCGTGCAGTACTCGAAGGTGATGTGCTTGCACATACGGGTTGTGGTCCACGATGCCATATCATCGTCTCCGTTGTTGCGGAAGGAACAATACCGAATGGTGTGCCCGTTGGAACCATGTGAGCAATTGATGCCGTCGGCATAGTTGTTGCGAAAGCGGCAATGCTCTACCAGTAAGTTCTGCGAACCGATACCCGAGTAGTCGGCTATCCAAGCCCCGCACTCAAAGTGCTCCGCCCAACAGCGGCGGATAACGCTGTTCTTGCCCCACGCCCCCATAAAGGCTTTGCCGACCTGGTAGGAGGAGTTGGCTTGGTAGTAGCGTTGGTTGTTGATAGTGTTGAGATAGAGTCCCTCGACGCGGGTGTTGCTGCCGCTGACCTCTATGCCGCGCTGGGAGTAGGTGGCGGCATTGTCGGAGGGTGCCGAGAAGAAGATTTCGGTGTACCATTCGCCCGCCCCGATGAGGGAGGTGTTGTCCTTGTTGATATACAGGCGTTTGTCGCACTCCCAACGTCCTTCGGGAATGTAAATTGTCTTGCCGGTGTTGGCATTGATGAAGTCGAGCAGTGAGCCGCCCGTGTACTGCACCTTGTCGCCCGTGATGTCCTCGTAGCGGACAGGTGCGGGTACGGGTTCGAGTTCGATAAAGTCGATGGTGTAGGGGGTGTCGTTGTCGTCAGTCTTGACAAGGCGGAGGGTTTCGCCGGTCCCAACGGGCCGGGAGAGACGGAGGTGCGTCTCGTCAAACTTCATGCGTATGATTCCTGTGGTACGGGGTGTGTTGTCGGGGTAGTTGTCTGCGCAATACTGCCACGCCCAGTAACTGCTGAGTGCGAGGGAGCCTACCTGCTCTTCGCCCGCATAGACGGCAAGGTTGCCCGTGGTGCCTGTACCTTGTTCGCTATCGGGCAGGGAGAAACGTATGGTGAGTCCGTCGCCCGCGCGGTTGACTACCCACGCCACATAGTCGCCCTTGGCAGTGAGTTGGAGTGCTTGTTGGTGCGAGGCTTCCGATTGCAGGGTGCGTTGGTCTTCACTTGCAGCAAGGAAGGTGCCGTTGGTCAGGCAACGGTCGGGCTCTGCCTCGTAACGCTCGTAGGGACGGTTGTAGTAGCCTCGGCGGAGTGTGTCGGTGGAAAATTCGTACACGTGGCTGCCCTCTGCGGGAGCGGTTTGGGCGTAGTTTGATGCCGGTGCGGCACAAAATGCACAGGCTAACAGGAACAGAATGAGTGCTTGATGGTTCATATCTGGTATGACAGATTTATATTTTTGTTACGGACAGCAGTTCCTAACCGGAAATGCTTGTGCAAAGTTACACGTTTTTTCCGACACCTCCAAATGTGGGTTCCGTGTGGGGGTGATTTAGATAAAAAACAGGGTAAATACAGTCTATAAATAATCTATATGAAAATTCCATATACGAATGTGTTATTATACTATGGTATAATACATTCAACAGACTGGGGTGATTTTATCTATATTCGTACTATATCGTTTCGGGATATATAGGGGTTGTAGTACCTTTGCACCGTCAAAACGAAGATGTGCAGTTCCGCTTAGGACAATATACGCATCGGAGGTGGAGACACAACTTTTTATTTAACAACTAAATTTTTATAATCATGAAAAAGATTACTTTTGTTCTTGCTGCCGCTTTGGTAAGTCTGAGTGCTGCTGCTCACACGCTCAACAATCCTGTTGGTGCCGATGGTCGTTACATTGTGAAGTACGATTGCGCGAAAGGCGAATTTGCTGCCGCCAACGATATGGAGGTTGACGAGACCTTTACATTTGCAGTGGATATCACCGGCACATGGCTTGAGGATTTCGTAAAGGGTACCCCTACTGCAGAAGGCGCAACCCGTGGTATCGCTATCAACAAGTGGACCAGCAAGGGTGATGTAAACGGCAATACCAACCGTTTGAAACAAATTAGTGGTAATATCTACGGTATGACCGTGAACTATGCCCAAATCTTCACGGACAAAGATAAATTGGCTGCGGAGGTTACCAAGACAGACTCTGTTCTGTATGTCTATGGTCAGATTTTCGGCTTTGAGTTTACCGCAGAAGAAGCCGGTGCCGGTTGGTGGATGTGGGAAAAGCAGGAGGTTGCTACTACACAGGCTCCCAATGCTGACTGCCTCTTTGCATTTGCAAAGTACACAGGCACCAAGACCAGCCCTGAGTTCTTCGGTGACGACTTCGACGAGCCGATGTTCGGTTTTGCAGAGCAAGGCTATGCCGCTCCGTGCGTACTCGCAACCGCTGTAGAGGATGTGAAGACTGCAGACGCCAAGAAGAACGGCAAGTTCGTGGAGAACGGTCAGTTGTATATCCTGAGCAACGGCGTGAAGTACAACGCTCTGGGTGCAGTGGTTAAGTGATTGATGCAGGAAGTGAATGCTCAATGCCGGAAAGGCATTGGGCATTTTCTTGGTTTGGGGTGTCAAGGAGCGGCTTATCCATAGTTTATCCATAGTCTATCCCTTGCGCATCCCTTGCTGAACAACCCGTTAATAACCCGATAACAACCCGTTAATAACCCGATGAAGACTCGGGAAAGACACGAGACCTCCCCAACCCCTCCATGTGCACCCCACTGCACCCTATCGGGCTTGCGGGGACCCCGTAGCGGGAGGGGCTTTAGGTTGGACTGATTGGGTAAGGGAGAATATATTGTAGAATATTGCTGTCCGGTAAACGTAG
>DJSG01000014.1:0-176 GCA_002440265.1 Bacteroidales bacterium UBA6340
AACGCACTTTTAAGGAGCAACTTGTTAATTTGTCATAATGCTCGTTGCCAATGTATTCCTTGCTTTTTACCACAGGCACGAGACCGCATAATACACAAGAGACCGCCCAAATACTTGAGCGGTCTCTCTGTTTGCTATTCTATCCCCCTCCTGTAAGGTGAAGGAAATACCGCCTT
>DJSG01000014.1:247-7455 GCA_002440265.1 Bacteroidales bacterium UBA6340
AAGGGGGAGTTGGAGGGGGTCCCGGGGTTAGGGGAGGTCTGTCTTAGGGGAGGTCTTTTATTCCTCCTCTTTCTGGCTGTCGGCGTACTCCTTGACAAGTTTCTCCTGTACGTCAGCAGGCACCAGTTCGTAGTCCTTGAAGTGCATCGTGAAGGTAGCACGTCCGCCCGTGAGGCTCGACAACGTGGTCGAGTACGACGACATCTCTTTCAACGGCACTTGCGCCTTCAAACGGGTGAAGTTCTTCTCGGTCTCCATACCCAGCACCATACCGCGGCGACCCGTGATGTCGGACATCACATCACCCATCATATCGCTCGGAACGAACACCTCTACATCGTAGATAGGCTCCAATATCTTCGGGTTGGCGTTGCGGAACGCCTCTGCAAACGCATTACGACCTGCCAAGCGGAACGATATTTCGTTGCTGTCCACGGGGTGCATCTTGCCATCATAGATAATGACGCGCACGTCGCGTGCATACGAACCTGTCAACGGTCCTTGCTCGATACGGTCCATCAGTCCCTTCAATATCGCAGGGATAAAGCGTGCATCGATAGCACCGCCCACAATCGAGTTGATAAGCACCAACTTACCGCCCCAATCCAATGGAATCTCCTGCGTGTCCTTCACCGAGATACGGTACTCTTGGTTGCCGAACTTATATACTTCCTTCACGGGTGTGCCCTCCTCGTAAGGCTCCACTATCAGGTGCACCTCACCGAACTGACCCGAACCGCCGGACTGCTTCTTGTGACGGTAGTCGGCACGCGCTGCCTTGGTGATGGTCTCGCGATACGGAATCTTCGGCTCGTCGAACTGAACCATCATCTTGTCGTTGTTCTCCAGACGCCATTTCAGTGTGCGGAGGTGGAACTCACCCTGGCCGCTGACGATGGTCTGCTTCAACTCTTTGGACTGCTCGATAATCCATGTCGGGTCCTCCTCGTGCATACGGGTGAGCAGTGCACTCAGTTTCTCGGCATCGCTCTCTGTTACGGGGCGGATAGCACGGCGGTACCTCGGTTCGGGGTATGAGATAGCGGGATAACGGTTCTCGCAGTCCTTGGCATTGAGGGTGTTGCCCGTGCGGGTGTCTTTCAGTTTCACGGTCGCAGCGATGTCGCCGGCTGCCACTTCGTCCACAGGCACGCGGATGCTGCCTGCCACGCTGTACAACTGCGAGATACGCTCCTTGCTGCCGCGGTCCATATTCTGCATATCGTCCGACGGGCGCACCGTACCTTGCATCACCTTGAAGTAGTTCACCTCACCGATGTGCGGCTCTACCGATGTCTTGAAGATAAACAGCGATGTGGGTGCCTTGGGGTCGGGAGCAACCTCGTTGCCGTCCACGGTTACGGGCTTCGGAGCATCAGCCACCGACGGAGCCATAACGCTCAGGAAGTCCATCAGACGGCGTATACCCATATCTTTTGCACCGCTCGTGCAGATAACGGGATACATGCTGCCCTCGGCAAACACGGTCTGCAAACCGAGCATCACTTCCTCGTCGGTCAGAGTGCCCTCTTCCAAGTATTTCTCCATCAGTTCCTCGTTTGCCTCGCCTGCCCATTCCACTAACTTGGCACGAATCTCTTCGGCTTTCTCCACTTCGTTGGCAGGTATGTCGTGCAACTCGGGCGCACCGCCTTCTGCTTTCCATACCAGCATCTTACCCTTCAGCACGTCGATGGCAGCGTTGAAGTCCTTGCCTGCATTCACGGGGTACTGGATGAGCATACACTTGTTGCCGAAGTCCTCTACCAGTTCGTGGTAGGTGCGCTCAAAGTCTGCGTTCTCGTGGTCGCACTTGTTGATGATGAATGCTATCGGTTTCTTGGCTTTCTCCGCCCAACGGAAACTGTTCTGCGTACCTACCTCCACGCCGCCGTTGGCGGTGAGGGTGATAAGGGCGGTATCCACCACGTGCAATGCCGTTACCGCACCACCGCAGAAGTCGTCCGAACCCGGGCAGTCGATGATATTCAGTTTCTTACCTCCGAATTCGAGGTTGCATACTGTCGAAAACACGGAGTACCCATACTCCTTCTCCACTGGAAAATAGTCGCATACCGTAGATTGTGCTTCGATACTTCCGCGGCGCTTGATGACACCGCTTTCAAAGAGCATCGATTCCATCAGCGTTGTCTTTCCCGAACCACTGCCACCCATGAGGGCAATGTTCTTAATCTCGTTAGCCTGATAAACTTTAGCCATAAAGCGTGTTGTTTTTAGTATTAAGTATTTGATTTATTCTTTAAGGTTGCGCTTTGCAGAGCAAAACGACGTGCAAAGGTACGAAATGTTTTTCACTAATACAATAGTAGCGCGAAAAAAACTAACAAACGTACTCCGATACGCCCTATATTGTACCCGATATGTACTAAAATAACAAGAATAAGGATTTGTATACTTACAGGATTTGTTGTATTTTGCAGTTGCAAAGGCTTACGCAGGGGACAGTTGGGGCGGGTGATACCGCGACAATGACGCCCAGCACCAGGAGCCTTTGCCAATGTATAATTAGTAAACGGCGTTTATTTGCGCTTGTTTTGGGACATCGAAATCCGGAAAATTTCATCCTGTCCGAAACGAGATAGCGGTAAACGCCCATGGGTGTGTATTGTGTACACAGGTTTCGGTGTACGTCTGCATACCGGCGTGGGCGTTATTGTTTATTCTCATAGGATGGGTCTTTCCGGAACCTCGATGTCAGGAATGAGCAAGGATAAGGGTTCCACGCTTTGTTTTTTATGTATGGGCAGTCAGGAGCCGCCGCCCGCAAAACATCAAACACAATGAACAGAAGGCTTATCCTGTTTGTACCATTGCTCTGCTGCTGCCTGTCGCTGATGGCGGAGCACATTGTCGTCTATCCCCGCACAGGGGTGGAGATGGCACAAGATGTTGCCACTATCGGCAAATGGGTCTTTGTGGGTAACATGATGTTGCTCACCGACCACGAAGGACACATGTTGGGTTACGAGTACTTGGACGAAATCATCAAAATCACGTTTGAGGACCGTAGCCCCGAAGTGCCGACCGCTACCCGCGATGCGGAGCCAAACACCGTCATCGTCTATCCCAATCCTACGCACGAGACACTCTGCGTACAAGGTGTTCCCGACGATGCCACGCTGCGTATCTACTCTGCCGTGGGGCAGTTGGTTTCCACTACGCAAGGCACACAAATCGATGTCAGCCACCTGCCCTGCGGCACCTACCTGCTGCAGATAGGCACACAGGTTCTGCGGTTTATCAAGGAATAAGACAGACTTAACAGACCTCCCCAACCCCTCCAAAGGAGGGGCTCGACGGAAGAGGAACCGGTAAGTCGGATAAGCCTAATAGGGCTAATAAGTCTAATGAGACTAATAACAACTACAAATAAAACAATTAAGCAAATCCTCTCTATTGAGCCCCTCCCTTGGAGGGGTTGGGGAGGTCTCTAATTCATTATGAAAAAACTTATTCTTTTGGCGGCTATGTTCGCCACTGTGTTGAGCGTATCGGCTCAGCGTAACATGCAGGTATGGGGCGACGGCTCCTACAGCGAGTTCTCAACCAACGATGTGGATAGTGTTACTTTCCTGCTCTCGCCTAATGGCACACCACGCACGTATGTAACCCCTCAGTTCAAGATAGAGAGCGACTATTGGTTTGTCTCCTACGATGAGGGTATGACGTGGACGCAACTCGGCAAAGCCACCGGCGAGCAGGGCGCACAAGGTCCCCAAGGCGAGAAAGGTGATACTGGAGCCCAAGGACCGAAAGGAGACAAGGGTGATAAGGGAGACTCTATGTTTAGTTCAGTAACTCAAGATGCTTACTTCGCGTATTTCACATTAGCAGATGGAACACAGATTAAAATATCTAAGGATAATGGCAGCGGCAGTGATAACAATGGCTATAATGTTTCGGGTATGGAAAACGGTCATGCTTATGTTGATTTAGGTCTTCCGAGCGGCACGAAATGGGCTACCTGCAATTTAGGAAGTGTCTATCCTGCTGGCAAAGGATATAAATATATCTGGGGAAAGACCACCCCATGTTCCGCGTCTGGTAGTATCTCGGAAACGGAATATCCATTGGACGAAGTGAAGGCATTGAATGATTCTATATGTGGTACAGAGTATGATGCCGCCACTGCTAATTGGGGTGGCAATTGGAGGTTGCCCACAAAAGAACAATGCCAAGAATTACTTGATTACGCCACTGCTTCTTTAACCACACTGAATGATGTAAAAGGGATTCGAATAACAGGAGCAAATGGCAATAGTATATTTCTACCTTTTGATAGAACGAATACGTGCCAAATAATGACAGGACAAGGTGTAGAAGATTACAAAAGCGATTATTTCATATGGCTCTTATATGGTGAAACATATACATCAGGAGGAGTTACAAATGCTTTTGTATCTGTTAGATATTGCGAAGGGATAAAGATTTATTATGATTATACAGATGGGTATTATATCCGACCTGTATGCAAGTAATGCAACTTAAAGTTAGAAAGATATGCCTATACAAAATGTTATTAGCCAACAAGTTGGCAAGTACACGAATAATGTGCAAAATACATTGTTTAATAATGCACGCAAGCACTTACCAACTCTCATTCAAGACCAATGGGAGCAGACGGTAGCAGGTTTAGTTATTGATGTAGAGAATGATACTTTTGACGATATTTATCGGAAAGTAGAGAATGCGAAAATCAAGGGCGTGGGTACTAAAACTCTCATTGAAACAGCAGCAAGGATTTGTTATGATAATGATATATGCCCCGATGATAATTGTTGGTATATGAGTATTAACGACGCTCAGCGCAGACCACATCTAATCATAGAATTAGAACGTAATGAACGTTTTCAGCACTTGACAAATTTGCAAAAGATAGACTTCTTGCTGATTTATGGCGCGATGCTATTACGCGCACTATAAATAAGTAGTACATGTCTGTATATTCTCATCGGCTGCCTTTATGGGTAGCCGATGTTGTTTTTGTTATTAGTGTTGCTTCTTAATGACAACACCTTGTATATCATTAGTGCAGGGGAAGTTTTTGCTAATGAGGGCTTGTTTGCTATTCCAAAAATTCGTGTAATTCTCGGAGTGGTACTCCGAATTTTACATGAATATTCGGAATACACGCAGCAAAAGTAGTGCGTTTTTTATATAGGCAAATCAAGTTGTCTCCATACTTTCTTTATTGGATTCTTTATTGACGACGCGGGCCGCGTCGTCCCCCAAGCATTGTCGTCCCCAAAGTCATGTGTTGACTCCATTAAGACCATTAAAGAACCATTAAAAGGTATCATGACCTCAATCATTAAAAGGTATCATTACCTCTGATTTGGTAATTACCTCTTTGGTAAATTGCTCGTTATTGCTACTTCGTAAATTACCTTTACTCTTCGTATAAATTACCTTTATTTGTAGAGGAAGCGTTTGATGCTGCGCTTGGGGGTTTTCTCGAAGGGCTCTTTCTTGATTTCGATGTCACTGACTTGGGAGTAGGATGGGATGAGGGCGTTCAGTTTCTTCAGGTTCTCTTTCATCAGACGCTCTATCTCTTCCAATGAGAATTTGCGGGTGGTCTGCTCGTCGGGGAAGACCAATCCTACGAGTTTGCCCTCGCGCTCCACAATAATAGACTCGCCGACACCCTCCTGATTGTTGAGTTTGTCCTCTATCTCCTCCGGATAGATGTTCTGGCCCGATGCGCCGAGAATCATAGTCTTGTTGCGTCCTTTGATGAAGATGTTGTGCTTCTTGTCCATATATCCGAGGTCGCCGGTGTGCATCCAACCGTCTTCGGTGAAGGCGGCACGTGTGGCTTCCTCGTTTTTGTAGTAGCCCATCATGACGTTTTCGCCGCGGACAAGGATTTCACCCACGCCCTGCGAGTTGATGTCCGCTATCTTGACCTCCATATTGGCTACGGGCCGTCCTCCGGACTGTGCCACGAAATCCTTGGGGTGGGAACCTCCAATGAGCGGTCCGCACTCGGTCATGCCATAGCCGACGGATATGGGGAAGTGTATGTCGATAAGGCACTTCTCTACGATAGGATTGATGGCTGCTCCGCCACAGAGGAAGTAACGTATGTTGCCGCCAAACGCCTTCTTGAGGGCATTCTTGACTTTGCGTCGTATGATGTCTCCGAGAAGGGGTGTGCGCCAACAGAACTTGATGGCGGGTTTGGATATAAGCGGGTTGATATTCTTCTTGTGAATCTTCTCGATGACCAGCGGGACGGTAACGACCATATAGGGCTGCACATCCTGCAGGGCTTTGAGGAGGACACTCGGGGTAGGGCTCTTGGTGAGGAAATAGATGTGCGTGCCCGCGCACATAGGATAGAGGAACTCGCAGATTTGTCCGAACATGTGTGCGAGAGGGAGCATGGAGACTAAGCGTTGGTTGGGCTCAACAGGCAGCAGTGTGAGTCCGATTTCTACGTTGTTGCTGAGTGAGCGTCCGCTGAGCATAACGCCTTTGGGCGAGCCGGTACTGCCGGAGGTGTAGTTGAGCAGCGCCAAGGCATCGGGGTCGGCGGTGAAGTGTATGTCTTCGGGTCGGACGGAGGTGGGGCAGGCAGCGTCCCACGCTTCGTGCGAGATGCCGGCAAGGGTGTCTGCGTGGCGCAGAAGGGTGAAGTCCTCCAAGGAGATGATGGCATCGAGTTGTGCGAGGGGTTCGTGTTGGAGTTCGCGCCATACATAGGGTCCGACGAAGAGCATGCGCGCATCGGAATGGGTGAGGAGTTTGCTGATGTCGGCAGCCTTGAAGTCCTGCAAGATACTGACTACGACACCCTCGTAGGTGGCAATGGCGAGGTATGCGATGACCCAGTTGGAGCAGTTGCGTGAGGCAATGGCAATCTTGTCGCCTTTGCGTATTCCGAGCAGGCGGAAGAGGGCGTGCAGGCGGAGGATGGCTTGCGCCATCTCCCCCCAAGTATATTCGCGGTTCTCGCCATAGTCGGTGAGAGCGGGTTGGTTCCATTGCCGGTGGATGACGTTATTGAGGTAGTAGAAATAATGATGGGTCATGTTTAAGTAATAATTAATAATTAATAATTAAGCCAATTCCTTTGCTTAAACGGGCTGCAAAGGTACGATAAATTTCCCGAACTACCGCGTGCGCAAGGCAGATGTGGAGCATATAGTCTCGAAGAGGTCGGCTCAATCACATACTAATCA